>NZ_JBIBHG010000002.1:143989-617209 GCF_042956885.1 Streptomyces sp. NPDC008163
TTCCGGGGTCCCCCCCTGCCGGGGGTGAGTGGCCCCGGGTGGCCCCCGGGCACGCCCCGGGGGGGCCCCCCCCCCCCCGGGGGGGGCCCGCCCCTCGCTGTCAGTGCCGGAGCGGATCAGGCCTGGCCGGCCTTCTCCAGGGCTGAGCAGCAGGTGTCCACGATCAGCCGCGTGACGACGTACGGGTCGACGTTGGCGTTCGGGCGGCGGTCCTCGATGTAGCCCTTGCGGTCCTGCTCGACCTGCCACGGGATGCGCACCGAGGCGCCGCGGTCGGAGACGCCGTAGCTGTACTCGTTCCACGGGGCGGTCTCGTGCAGACCGGTCAGGCGGTCGTCGATGCCGGCGCCGTAGTTCTTGACGTGGTCCATCGGCTTCGAGCCCTCGCCCAGCGACTCGCAGGCCGTGATGATCGCGTCGTAGCCCTCGCGCATCGCCTTCGTGGAGAAGTTGGTGTGGGCGCCCGCGCCGTTCCAGTCGCCCTTGACCGGCTTCGGGTCGAGGGTCGCGGAGACGTTGAAGTCCTCGGCGGTGCGGTAGAGCAGCCAGCGGGCGATCCACAGCTGGTCGGAGACCTCCAGCGGGGACAGCGGGCCCACCTGGAACTCCCACTGGCCGGGCATGACCTCGGCGTTGATGCCGGAGATGCCCAGACCCGCCTTCAGGCAGTTGTCGAGGTGCTTCTCCACGATCTCGCGGCCGAAGATCTCGTCCGAGCCGACGCCGCAGTAGTAGCCGCCCTGCGCGGCCGGGAAGCCGCCCTCGGGGAAGCCGAGCGGACGGTGGCCGTCGAAGAAGGTGTACTCCTGCTCGATGCCGAAGATCGCCTCCTGCCCGGCGAACTGCTCGGCGACCGGACGCAGCAGTGCCCGCGTGTTCGACGCGTGCGGGGTCATGTCGATGTCGAAGACCTCGCACAGGACCAGGACGTCGTCACCGCCGCGGATCGGGTCCGGGCAGGTGAAGACCGGCTTCAGCACCCGGTCCGAGGCGTGGCCCTCGGCCTGGTTGGTGCTCGATCCGTCGAAGCCCCAGATGGGCAGCGAGGCCACGTCGGACGACGGGCTGCCGGACATGATCTTCGTCTTGGAACGGAGCTTGGCGGTCGGCTCGGTGCCGTCGATCCAGATGTACTCAGCCTTGAACGTCACGGAAGCCATCCTTTGCGGGTGCTGCGGTCTATGCGCCGCAGCTTCGCAAGCCGCGATTTCCCGACCGTTGCCCTCGTGTGAACCCCGTGTTACCGAGGTTTCCCCGGCGACCCCGGCGTGTCGCGGTCATCCCCCGATGAACTGGTAGTCGCTCACGATGCGGCCGTCGGGGCCCAGCACAAGGACCTCCAGCCCGACGCCGGCGGCCTCGCCCCCGTCCCGTGGCGCCATCTCCCAGGTGAACTTGACGACGTCGTGGAGCCGGTCGGCGTCGCCGCGCGACCGGAAGACGAAGGTGCCGGGCGCGACGAACTCCTCGTGGGCACGCGTCACCCGGAAGTCCAGCGCGTCGTACCCGCGCGCCTCCAGCAGGAGACGGCCGAAGCCCAGTCCCTCGGCGGCCTCCCGGATCTCCTGGGGAGGCCGCAGTACGTGGACGGCGTCGGCGGACCACAGCTCGCGGACGGCGGCGCGGCGGCGCTCCGCGTCGGGCTCGTTCCAGACGGCGACATAGCGGTCGGTGAGCTCGTGCACGTCGATGCCGGTCATGGGCGGTTCCCCTCGGTCTGCGGCTGAACGCTGTGTGGCGACGACCCTGCTGCCACCGGTGCGGGGGCGGCAATTCCCCGCAGGGAATCGCCGCCCGGCGCCCGGGCGGTATACACAGGAGGGGTGATCACCGAACCGGCCGGAGACGGCCTCGCCGGAGCGTTACGCGGGTGGCGCACCCGGCGACGCGTCAGCCAGCTGGAACTGGCCACGCGTGCCGGGACCACGCAGCGGCACCTCAGCTTCATCGAGAGCGGGCGCTCGACCCCCGGGCGGTCGCTGATCATCCGGCTCGCCGAGTCCCTGGAGGTGCCGATCCGCGAGCGCAACGACCTGCTCCTCGCGGCCGGATTCGCACCGGTCTACCCGCGCACGGACCTGGACGACCCCCGGCTCGAACCGATCCGCACCGCCCTCGCACGCATCCTGGACGGCCACCTGCCCTACCCGGCCGTCGTGGTGGACCGCCACGGCGACCTCGTCCTGGCCAACGCAGCCTTCCACGCCCTCACCGCAGGGGTGGCCCCGCACCTGCTGGCACCCCCGGTGAGCGTCCCCCGGGTCCTGCTGCACCCGCAGGGCCTCGCGCCACGCATCGTCAACCTCGACGCGTGGGCCCGGCACATCATCGACCGCGTCCACGCCGAGAGCATGCGCAACCCGGACGACCGGCTCCGAAGCCTGGCCGCCGAGCTCACCGGCCTCGTCCCGCCCCGCCCGCGCGACTCACCGCACCACATCGGCTTCGCCGTACCCCTGCGCCTGCGGCCCCCCGATCCGGCCGACGACCGCGAACTCACGCTGATCACCACGCTCACCCACTTCGGCACCGCCACCGACGTCACCGTCGCCGAGCTACGGCTTGAGGCGTTCCTCCCGGCCGACCGGGAAACCGGCGCCCTGCTGGCCGAACTCCACCGCGCCCGGAGCAGCCGGTCCACCGGGACCGGCTGTCCGGGCGTTGCGGCCCCACCGCCCCCACCCGGCACACTGGACCCATGACGACACCCGAGACCCCCCTGCGCATCGGCCTGGCCGGCACCGGACCCTGGGCCCGCAACACCCAGGCCCCCGCCCTCGCCGCACACCCCGGCGTCGTGCTCAGCGGTGTGTGGGGCCGCCGGGCCGAGGCGGCCGGTGAGCTGGCCGCCGCGCACGGTGCCCCGGCGTTCTCCGGTGACGCGGGGCTCGACGAGCTGTTCGCCACCAGCGACGCCGTCGCCTTCGCGCTGCCGCCGGACGTGCAGGCCCCGCTGGCCGCCCGCGCCGCCGCGGCCGGCTGCCACCTGATCCTGGACAAGCCGGTCGCCACCACGGTCGCCGGGGCCCGCGAGGTCGCCGAGGCCGCCGAGCAGGCCCGGGTCGCCTCCGTCGTGTTCTGCACGCTCAGGTTCGCCCCGCGGCCGGCCGCCTGGATCGCCGAACAGGCCGCGAAGGGCGACTGGTTCACCGCCCGCGCCGAGTGGATCGCCGCGCTCTGGGCCCCCGGCACCGACAGCGACTACGCCGCGTCCCCCTGGCGCCGGGAGCGCGGCGGCCTCTGGGACGTCGGCCCGCACGCCCTCTCGGTCCTGCTCCCGGTCCTGGGCGACGTCACCGAGCTGACCGCAGCCGGTGGCCCCGCCGACGCCCACCACCTCGTCCTGCGCCACACTTCGGGGGCGTCCAGCACGGTCACCCTGACCCTGGGCGCACCGGCGGCCGCCGCCGGGGTCGAGGTCGTCCTCCGGGGCGAGCACGGCGTGGCCGAACTGCCCAGGTGGGACGGCGCGGTGGACGCCTTCGCGGCGGCCGTGGACGCGCTGATCAGCTCGGTGCGCACGGGCGAGGCCCACCCCTGCGACGTACGGTTCGGCCTCCGCCTGACGGAGCTCCTGGCGGAGGCGGAGGCCCAGGTCCACGGGGCGTGACGGCGGGTCGGGGCGGGGACCGGGCGGCGCCCGTCCGGCCGGGGCGGGGACCGGCGGACGGCCTCCGCCCCGGCCGGTGTTCCCCGCCTCACCGGGCGCTTCCGCCTAGCCGGTAGCCCCCGCCTCGCCGCCCTCCGACATCGCCCCCAGGAACCCGCCCAGGAACCGCCGCACCGCCGCGACCTCCGCCGCGTCGAACTCCCGCAGCAGCGCCACCGCGCTCCCGATCGCCGGGCCGAACGCCGCCCAGCCCAGCTCCACCGCCTGCGGCGTCACCCGTAGCAGCACCCGCCGCCGGTCCCGCTCGTCCCGCGTCCGCGTCAGATGCCCCAGCCGTTCCAGCCGGTCGATGAGCGACGTGGTGCCCGCCGAGTTGAGCCCCAGCTCCGCCCCCAGCCGACCGGCGGTGACCCCGGACCCCTCGCGCTCCGCGTCGAGCAGGCACACCAGGGCGCGTACATCCGTGGGATGCATCCCGTTCCGGGCCGCGAACTCGGCCTGGCGCAGGGCGAATTCCGACGCCACCTTCCGCAGCAGATGGACGATCTCCAGCTCCGGCCCCTGCTCACTCATTCCCGGCACCTCCCACTATTGTCTCGCTCAGCGAGATAATATCCAGGCGTACGAGTCCAGGGAGCACCCATGACACCCACCCCGCCCGCGCACACGGCGTTCCTCACCGCCTATGACGACACCGTCGCCGCGACCTGGCCGCCCGGCACGACGCCGACCACGGTCCCCACCCCGTACGGCACCACCCACCTCAACAGCTACGGCCCCGAGGACGCCCCGCCCGTGGTGCTGCTCCCGGGCGGCGCGGCGACCTCCACCGCCTGGTACGCCCAGGCCGCCGATCTCGGCCGCACCCGTCGCGTCCACGCCGCCGACCTCATCGGCGAACCGGGCCGCAGCACCGTGGGGGAGCGCCCCGTCCGCAGCGTCGAAGACCTGTGCGGCTGGCTCGACGCGCTGCTAGACGGTCTCGGCGCCACCGGACCGGTCGCCCTCGCCGGCCACTCGTACGGCGGCTGGATCGCCCTCCACTACGCCCTGCACGCGCCCGAACGCCTCCGGAAGCTGATCCTCCTCGACCCCACCGGCTGCTTCAGCGGCTTCCGCCCGGGCTATCTGCTGCACGCCCTGCCGATGCTGCTCCGCCCGAACGCCGCCCGCACCCGCGCCTTCCTGGCCTGGGAGACCGGCGGCGCCGCGCTCGAACCCCACTGGCTGCGGCTGCGGGAGGCGACGGCCGGCTTCCCCGCCGCCCGCCCGGTCACCGGTCCCCGCCCGAAGCCGGAGGCCGTGCGCGCCCTCGCCGTACCGACGCTGATCCTGTTCGCCGGCGACAGCCGCGCCCACGACGCCGACAGGGCGGCCGTCGCCGCGCACCGGCTGCTGCCGGGGGCGGAGACGGCCGTCCTCCCGGGCGTCTCCCACCACGCCCTGCCCCTGCACGCGCCGACGGCCCCGGAACTCAACCGCAGGATGGACGAGTTCCTGGCCTAGGCGTGACGCCCCAGCGCGTCCCGGACCGCCTCCTCCGTGCGGCCCACGACCGCCGTACCGTCCTCCGCCGTGATGATCGGCCGCTGGATCAGCTTCGGGTGCTCGGTGAGCGCGGTGATCCAGCGCTCCCGGTCGTCCGCCGCACGCGGCCAGTCCTTCAGGCCCAGCTCCTTCGCGTCCGCCTCCTGGGTCCGCGTGATGTCCCACGGTTCGAGGCCGAGCCGGTCGAGTACCGCCCGGATCTCGTCCGGCGACGGCACGTCCTCCAGGTAGCGGCGGACCGTGTAGTCGGCCCCTTCGGCGTCGAGCAGCCGCACCGCGCTGCGGCACTTGGAACACGCGGGATTGATCCAGATCTCCATGGGGCCAAAGGTACGGGACGGGCTTCCTCAGGAGGCCCGAAAACCCCTCTGGCCAGGGGCGATTGTCAGTGCGGGCCGGTAGAATGGGAGTCAGTTCGTGAGGGTTCCCGAAGAGTTCCGCCACCGTGCCAGGAGGTTGCCCATGGCCGTTGCCGCAGTCACGACCAAGCCGCTCGACAAGCCCCTGCACCAGCCCCTGACCAAGAAGCCGCTCCCCGCCGGCCGCCCCCGTGAGTGGTACGTCTCCCACAACCGCCGGCTGAAGGCGATGCGCCTCGCCATCGCCCTGCTCGACACCGGCGTCTACCTCCCGTCCGGCGCGAACAACGCCCGCATACGCACGACCGCGGCGCGCCTCGGCATCCACCCGCCGTCCGACATCACCTGCCGCATGGTCCGCGCGCTGATCCGCTACGGCCGCTGACCGACCGACCGACGCGGGGCGGGCCCCGGAATCCTCCGGGGCCCGCCCTCTCAGTACCCGTCGCAGTACGCCGTCGCGTACGCACCCGAGGCCGAGTCCGTACGCCGCGTGCCGTCGTCCACGGTCACCGAGCACGACACGTCGCCGCCGCCCCGGCCCACGCTCACCACGAACGAGCCGCCGCTCATGAAGCCCTTCGAGTCCAGCTCCCCGGCCCACGGCAGCGACCGCAGCGCCAGCCGCCCGGTCGACAGCTCCTCGCCCCGCCAGGTGCTGTAGGTCAGCACCACGTCGCGCGCGGTCCCCGTCACCTCGTACCGGATGTGCACCTTCCGCGAGCCCTCCGCGTGGAGGACGTCCGACAGCACCGCCATGACCGCCCCCGCGGCGAGGGCCAGCACGACGGCGACCAGCAGCAGCACCCACGGCCACATCCGCCGCCGCGGAGGCGGCGGGACCGGACCGCCGGGCGGAGCCTGCTCACTCATCCCCCCACCCTCCGCGCTCCGGCCCCGCACCGCGACCCCTCGGGGTCCGTCCGGCTGCCCGGCTACAGATACGGCCGGGTGATCAGCTCGATCGCGTGCCCGGCCGGGTCCTTGAAATAGACCCCCCGCCCGCCGTGCTCGGTGTTGGTCTCCCCGGGCCGCTTCATCTGCGGATCGGCCCAGTGCTCGACCCCTCCCCCGACCAGCCGCCCGTAGGCCCGGTCGAACAGCTCCTCGTCCACGAGGAACGCGTAATGCTGCATCTGGATCTCCACCGGCGGCTCCGCGAACTGGAGCAGTACGCCGTCCGCCAGCTGGATGTTGACGAACGGCCCCCAGGACGGGGCTTCGTCCAGCTCCAGCAGCTCCCGGAAGAACCGCGCGGACGCATGGCGGTCCACGGCGGCGACGATGGTGTGGTTGAACGAAACGGACATGGCTGACGACCTCGTGATCTCTTCGGCTCGACACAGTGATTTCGTACGGTGTACGAGCCGGGGGAGGCCCCCGCGCCAGACATACGGAACACCCGGCGGGGCACATCCGGCGGGGGCTCAGCCCACCACCGGGTAGCCGTTCCGTGCATGGCGTATCGCCGGTCCGGTGTTCACGGGCACGACCCTAAGGGGGCCGACCGGGAAGGTACAGTGGTTTGTCGCCCAACGCCGCGCGTACGCGCGTGCGGGGTCCACGCCCATACGGCGGAGACCGAGGCGCACCGGAGTGCCCGGCGGATGAGAGAGCGAGCGAGCGGATGCGCATGACGACGCCCCGCACCGCCGCCTGCCCGCCGTGACCCGTAACCCCTGAGCCGTGCCGCTGCCCGCCCCTGACCGGGGCCGGGCACGCCCGTCCGGCTCCCCCTCCCGGCCCTGATCCACCGGACAGGTCCGTGCCGCCCCGCCTTCCCCCGCTGTCCAGCCCCGCACGCCCGCGCTCCGCGACCGGGCGCGCCCGACCGACAGGTACACCGTCTTGTCCCTCACCCCGCCCGCTTTCGCGCCCCGCCTGCGCGCCCTCAGGCCCGACTGGATCTCCGACCCGAAGGTGTGGCGTACGGAGGTGCTCGCCGGGCTCGTCGTCGCGCTGGCCCTCATCCCCGAGGCGATCTCGTTCTCGGTCATCGCCGGGGTGGACCCCGCGATCGGGCTCTTCGCCTCGTTCACGATGGCGGTCACGATCTCCGTCGTCGGCGGACGCCGCGCGATGATCTCCGCCGCGACCGGCGCGGTCGCCCTGGTGATCGCCCCGGTCAACCGCGAGCACGGCTTCGGCTACCTGGTCGCCACCGTGATCCTGGCGGGCCTCTTCCAGATCGTGCTGGGGGCCCTGGGGGTCGCCAGGCTGATGCGGTTCGTGCCGCGCTCCGTGATGACCGGCTTCGTCAACGCCCTGGCGATCCTGATCTTCATGGCCCAGGTGCCCGAGATGCACGACGTGCCGTGGGAGGTCTATCCGCTGCTCGCCGGGGGCCTGCTGCTGATGGTGTTCTTCCCGAAGGTCACCCGGGTGGTCCCGGCGCCCCTGGTCTCCATCGTCGTCCTCACCACGATCACCCTGGCGGCGGGGATCGCGGTCCCGGCCGTCGGCGACAAGGGCGAACTGCCCTCCTCGCTCCCCGTGCCCGGCCTGCCCGACGTGCCGTTCACGCTGGACACCCTGACCACCATCGCCCCGTACGCCCTGGCGATGGCGCTGGTCGGGCTGATGGAGTCCCTGATGACCGCGCAGCTGGTCGACGACATCACGGACACCCGCTCCGACAAGACCCGCGAATCGGTCGGTCAGGGCATCGCCAACATCGTCACCGGCTTCTTCGGCGGCATGGGCGGCTGCGCGATGATCGGCCAGACGATGATCAACGTCCGCGTCTCGGGAGCCCGCACCCGCCTGTCCACGTTCCTCGCGGGCTCGTTCCTGATGGTCCTCTGCATCGTCTTCGGCCCGGTCGTATCCGACATCCCGATGGCGGCGCTGGTCGCGGTGATGGTGATGGTCTCCTTCGCCACGTTCGACTGGCACTCCATCGCCCCGAAGACCCTGCGCCGCATGCCGGTGGGCGAGACGGCGGTCATGGTCATCACCGTCGCCATCGTCGTCGCCACGTCCAACCTGGCGATCGGCGTCGTCGTCGGCTCGGTGACCGCGATGGTGATCTTCGCCCGCCGCGTCGCGCACCTGGCCGACGTCACCGCGGTCGTGGACCCGGACGGCGGCCAGGTCGTCTACTCCGTCACCGGCGAGCTCTTCTTCGCCTCCTCCAACGACCTGGTCACCCGCTTCGCGTACGCCACCGACCCCAACAGGATCGTCATCGACCTCACGGCCACCCACATCTGGGACGCCTCAACGGTCGCGGCCCTGGACGCGATCGAGACGAAGTACGCCGGGCGTGGCAAGACGGTCGAGATCGTGGGCCTCAACGAGCCGAGCGCGGCCCTGCACCGCACGCTGAGCGGCGAACTGACGGGCGGGCACTGAGCGGGGCGGCTGCGCCCGGTTACCCCGCGACGGCCCCGTGCAGGAAGACGTCGACCAGCTCGCGCGGGGTCAGGTCCGGCTCGTCCTCCGTACGCGGCTGCGTGAACAGCAGCCCGAAGAAGAGCGCCGCGACCTGCTCCGGGGCCCGGCGCAGGGCAGCCCGGTCGGGCTCCAGCAACTCCGCCACGGCCGCCCGGAGCCGGGCCGTCGACTCATTGCGCCCCGCACCGCGCACCGGCCCGGGATGCTTGCCGCCCCCGTGCCCCAGCGACCCGAGGATGGCGCCCATCCTGGCCAGGTGCGCCTGGAGCGCGTCGGCCGCCTCCACGAGCCGGTCGGGCAGCGGCTGGGCCAGGTCGATCGCGTCGAGCTCACGGATCGCGTGCTCGGGGGACAGCGCCTCGGACACACACGCCTGCATCAGTTCGTCCTTGTCGGCGAAGACCCGGAAGATCGTGCCCTCCCCGATGCCCGCGGCCCGGGCGATCTTCGCGGTCGTCACGGCGGCACCGTACTCGGCGATCAGCGGGATGGCCGTCTGAATGATCATCGCGCGCCGCTGCTCCGGCGACATGGCGGGGGCGCGGCGGCGGGTGGTCGGGTTCTTCTTGGACTCGGTCATGCCTCGACCATACGGAGTGAGTGCTCACTCCGTCAATGAGTGAGGACTCACTCCGCTCGCGGTCAGGGGCGGTCCATGAGCAGCCCGAGAACGCCGGAGAGCCCTGTCGCTCTCCGTGGAGAGTGACAGGGCTCCTGATCCGGCGCAGCCGCGATCTAGAGGTCGAAGTACAGCTCGAACTCGTGCGGGTGCGGGCGCAGCTGGATCGGGGCGATCTCGTGGGTGCGCTTGTAGTCGATCCACGTCTCGATCAGGTCGGACGTGAAGACGCCGCCGGCCTGGAGGTACTCGTTGTCGGCCTCAAGGGCGTCCAGGACGGCCGGGAGGGACGTCGGGACCTGCTGGACGTTGGCGTGCTCCTCGGGGGCCAGCTCGTACAGGTCCTTGTCGATCGGCTCGGCCGGCTCGATCTTGTTCTTGATGCCGTCCAGACCGGCCATCAGGAGCGCCGAGAAGGCCAGGTACGGGTTGGACGACGGGTCCGGGGCGCGGAACTCGACGCGCTTCGCCTTCGGGTTGGAGCCCGTGATCGGGATGCGCATCGCGGCGGAGCGGTTGCGCTGCGAGTACACCATGTTGACCGGGGCCTCGAAGCCCGGGACCAGGCGGTGGTAGGAGTTCACCGTCGGGTTGGTGAAGGCCAGCAGCGACGGGGCGTGCTTCAGGATGCCGCCGATGTAGTAGCGGGCGGTGTCCGAGAGGCCCGCGTAGCCCTGCTCGTCGTAGAACAGCGGGTCGCCGCCGGACCACAGGGACTGGTGGACGTGCATGCCCGAGCCGTTGTCGCCGAAGATCGGCTTCGGCATGAAGGTCGCGGTCTTGCCGTTGCGCCAGGCGACGTTCTTCACGATGTACTTGAAGAGCATCAGGTCGTCGGCCGCGGCGAGCAGCGTGTTGAACTTGTAGTTGATCTCCGCCTGGCCGCCGGTGCCGACCTCGTGGTGCTGGCGCTCGATCTCCAGGCCGCTCTTCTGCAGCTCCAGGGACATCTCGGCGCGCAGGTCCGCGTGGTGGTCGACCGGGGAGACCGGGAAGTAGCCGCCCTTGTAGCGGACCTTGTAACCGCGGTTGTTCTCGATCGCACCGGTGTTCCAGGCGGCGGCCTCGGAGTCGATGTGGTAGAAGCTCTCGTTCGCCGACGTCTGGAAGCGGACGTTGTCGAAGACGTAGAACTCGGCCTCGGGGCCGAAGTACGCGGTGTCGGCGATGCCGGTGGAGGCGAGGTACGCCTCGGCCTTCTTGGCCACGTTGCGCGGGTCACGGCTGTACTGCTCGCCGGTGATCGGGTCGTGGATGAAGAAGTTGATGTTGACGGTCTTGTCACGGCGGAAGGGGTCGACACGGGCGGTCGACAGGTCCGCGCGGAGCGACATGTCGGACTCGTGGATGGCCTGGAAGCCGCGGATCGACGAGCCGTCGAAGGCAAGCTCGTCGGCCGGGTTGAAGGTCGCCGCCGGGACGGTGACGTGCTGCATCACGCCGGGCAGGTCACAGAACCGGACATCGATGAACTTGACGTCATTGTCGGCGATGAACTTCTTCGCGTCGTCGGCGTTCTGGAACATCCAACTCCTCCTACTCCCGGCCCGGGAGGGACGGGGTTGCAGCTCGTTGTGGCCAGTGCGGTGGCACACGCTGGACCCGACCATAGGCAGACCGGATTTCTCAAGCATGACCCATTTGTTTCGCCGAAGTTAACCGGCGCGGCTGTGAGGAGCGGTCGTGCGGCCCCCGGACCGCCCCTCTGGCGTGGGCTCACGGGCCTCACGGCCGTATCAGAAGGGTGTCCGAGGAGTGGGACGACGCAGGGGACGGCACCCGCGGGGGAAGGCGCGAGGCCGGGCGCAGTACCGTGGTCGGGTGGACAACAGGCAAGCAATCGGATCGTGGCTCTCCGGGCCGCGTGCGGCCGCCGAGGACATGGGCGCCGACTTCGGCTACCGGGGCAAGCGGCTGGGCCTCCCCGAGCAGGGCCCCGGGGCCATCGCCCCGCTCGGCCGGCGCTTCGGGGCCCTCTTCATCGACTGGGCCCTGTGCATGCTGATCGCATACGGGCTGTTCGCTCGCGGTGACCAGCAGGCGTCCGGGAACTGGGCGCTCGGCATCTTCCTCGTCATGAGCGTGCTCACCGTCGGCACGATCGGCTGCACCCCCGGCAAGCGCCTCATGGGTACCCGGGTCGTCGCCGAGGAGGGCGGCCGCCTCGGACTCGTCCGGGTCCTCGTCCGCAGCGTCCTGCTCTGCCTGGCGATTCCGGCCCTCGTCTGGGACCGCGACGGCCGCGGCCTCCACGACCGCCTGGCCCGCGCGGTGCAGATCCGCGTCTGAGCCGCAGAGAACGCGAAGAGGGCGGGCCGTGAACCCCAAGGTTCACGGCCCGCCCTCTTCGCGTTGTCGGGCCACCGCTGCGTTCTGCGCATCCGTGTGAGGGAATTCTCCGACGTATGTTCGCACTCTTGTTCGTGAGTGAGGTGGTGGAGCTGCCGTAATGTGGGCGTTCCACATGGGTGGACCCCCGGGAGGGCCTGAGAAACGCTCCTGGGGGTCCTGCCAGTCACGGGAGGACTGACATGGGTGAGTCTGTCATGTCTGCTATCAGCAGCGCAGGCCCGGCTCGGCTTCGAGCCGTCGACTATCTGCGCGTCTCGACCGAACAGCAGACAAAGGGCTACGGGATTGCATACACCGGAAAGCGGAACGCAGCCCACATCGCGCGCAAGGGCTGGCTTCACGCAGGGACCTTCGCTGATGAAGGTGTGTCGGGGACCATCCCCTGGCCGCTGCGCGCGGGCGCGGCGCGGATCATGGAGATCGCGGCGCAAAAACCACGTGCCTTCGATGTGGTCTGTGTCTATGAAACACGCGCCATCGGTCGCGAGAGGCGAGTGTTCTGGGATTGGGTCTGGCAACTCCAGGATCTCGGCGTCTTCGTCGCGGTCGTTGACGAGGACATCGACAACACAACCGAGGAGGGCGAGTCGCGCATGCGTGATGAGGCCCGCGTAGCGTTCAACGAACTGTCCAGGCTTCGGAAGCGCGCCCAGGGCGGTATTCAGGAAAAGGCGGAGACCGGGGGTTTCCCCGGCGGGCAAGCCCGCTACGGCTACCGCATCGCCAACAAGGGCATGAAGGGCGAACAGCGACTCGTGCTCGACGTCTGCGACGGGGGAACGGCGTGCAGCGGCACCGACCCGTGCCAAACCGTTCACGAGGCCGACGTACTGCGGGCCGCGCGCGGTGCGGCTGTGCGATTCAAGAAGAACTGGGAAAAGGTGGCGCTTCATCTGAACTCTGAGGGGTTCTTCACCCGCTCCGGGAAGCCATGGAGCGGTCCCAATATCAGAGGGCGTCTCACGGACCAGAACCTGTTGAACGCTTGTTTCGTCTTTCGAGGAGAGAGGAACGGCACGCAGATCGACTCGGACGGCCGTCCGGTCTGGGGTGAGTCGGTCACCCTTCCCATGCAGCCCATGTTCACGTCGAAGGAAGTTGCGGAGCTGCGCGCCACAACGGGCAGGACATACCGCAAGTCTCCGACTCGGCAGCGGGTGTATCCCCCTTTCTGGTCGGCTGCTCAGCCCTTGTGGTCAGCGTTACGTGGGCAGCAGTCCCGATGCGAAAGAGAGCGCGCACTACGTCTGCAACGGCAAGAGACAGGAGTATGCCGGTGCCGCAACATGTTCCTGTTCCCAGATCTACGCTCAGGGAGTCGAGGAATGGGTGTGGGGGAACGTCTGCGCGCTGTCGGGCAATTGGGAGCAGCCGGTGCACGCCGCGGCCCCAGCACGGGTCGACTATTCTGCCCGCCTTGTGTCGCTGACCCGGAGGATTGCCGAGCAGTTCGAGATCATCGACCTGGTGGCAGGTGTCACCGCACAGCACGCGTCGCGCCAGGGGCTTGTCGGCGGCGCCGCTGAAGCGCTCGTGGAGAGCAGGCTCCGGCCCCTACGCGCCGATCTGGAGCAACTCCGCAGCGAGAGTGAGGAGCTTTCGCTCTGGCAGTCGGAGTCCCAGAAGGCCGAGCGGGAAGCCGACTCACTCCGCGCCTCAGCGTCGGGCGGCTTGGAGAAGTGCACCAAAGAACAGCAGAGCGCATGGCTCGGTCTGCTGGGTATCACGGTGAGGGTGCTGGAAAACCCCCCGGCTATGCGTCGGGGACCGGAGTGCCCGATCGGAGACTGGTTTCGGGCCCGCGACCGGAATGTGCCTGCTCTGTCCGATGCGGTGTGGCGGCGGATCGTGGAAGCGGAAGGATTTCCCGGCGGAGGCATGGTCCCTCGCCAGGCGGGTGGACCGGCTCCGAGGGCCGTTCTTCAGATCTTCCTGGAAAAGGCACTCACTGGCGCTCCGTGGGCCGCTATGGAGGCCGAGACCGGCTTCAGGGGGCTCATCGGCCACTGGAAGCGATGGAGCGGACATGGCCGCTGGGAGCGCGTCATGGAGGTTATGAAGCACTGTGACGGGGCGCCGCCGGCGCCCCGTCACAGGATTCCCAAGATGCAGATGACAGGCGAGGTACTGCCTGGAGTGGTTCTCGCTGAGAGTGGGGACTAGCGCGCGCGAGGCGGGCGGCCGGCGCCGCCACGGCCGGGGAGGGGCCCCTTCGGCAGCGGCATGTTGCTCATCAGGTCGCCCATCGCGCGGAGCCGGTCGTTGGCGGCCGTCACCTGGGGGCCGGTCAGGACGCGGGGGAGCTTCAGCATCTTGGTGCGGACCTTCTTCAGGGGCACCTGGCCCTCGCCGTTGCCGACGATGATGTCGTGGACGGGGACGTCCACCACGATGCGGGCCATCTTCTTCTTCTCGGCCGCGAGCAGGCTCTTCACCCGGTTCGGGTTGCCCTCGGCGACCAGCACGATGCCCGCCTTGCCGACGGCGCGGTGCACGACGTCCTGGCTGCGGTTCATCGCGACCGCCGGGGTCGTCGTCCAGCCCCGGCCCACGCGGTCCAGGACCGCGGCAGCGGCGCCCGGCTGGCCCTCCATCTGCCCGAAGGCGGCCCGCTCGGCGCGGCGCCCGAAGACGATCGCCATCGCGAGGAGCGCGAGCACGAAGCCCAGGATGCCCAGGTAGACCGGGTGATCGATCAGAAAACCGATCGCGAGGATGACACCGAAGGTGACGATTCCCACACCCGCGACCACAAGACCGATCTTGGAGTCGGTCCGCTTGGTCATCTTGTAGGTCAGAGCGATCTGCTTGAGCCGCCCCGCGTTCTCGGCGCTGTCCGCGCCTTCAGTGGTGTTTGCCTTCCTCGCCATGCAATGAAGTTTACGTGGCCTTCGAACGACGGGCGGCCACGGCCTCCCGTTCCGGCACGTAGCCGGAGGCGGCCCGGTCCTTCGCCCGGCGGCGGTCCTCCAGGACGGCCGTCCAGGCATTGCGGCGGGCGGTGCGCTGACCGCTGCTGAGCAACAGCGATTCCACGGCGCGGAGGGTGTTGGTGACGGTCGGAATGACGTTGGCGCGTACCGGCGCGGCCTGCATCGTGGCAAGTCCCCTCGGAAACGATGTACGTGTGCTGCGCGGACTGGAGACGGGTGGCGGTGGTGTCACCGCGCCGCTCGTGTATCCAGGGTCACCGTTCGGTGTTACCAGCGCGTGACCGGTCGGTCAAACACCAATGAAACCTTGATACGGGCCCCGCGCACGCCGACGCGGTCCGTCCGCGCCCCGGCCTCGCGGGCCTGCCGGGACGGGACGGACCGCGTCGGGCGTGTGACGGATTACGCGGACGGCAGCGGGGCCTCGGCCTCGCGCCGGTCCATCGCCTGCTGGAAGAGGCGGCCCGCGCGGTACGAGGAGCGGACGAGCGGTCCGGACATGACGCCGGAGTACCCGATGGCGTCGGCCTCGTCCTTCAGCTCCACGAACTCGTGCGGCTTCACCCAGCGCTCGACGGGGTGGTGGCGCACCGAAGGCCGCAGGTACTGCGTGATCGTGATGAGCTCGCAGCCCGCGTCGTACAGGTCCTGGAGCGCCTCGCTGACCTCTTCGCGGGTCTCGCCCATGCCGAGGATCAGGTTGGACTTGGTCACCAGGCCGGCCTCGCGGGCGCGGGTGATGACCTCCAGGGACCGCTCGTAGCGGAAGCCCGGGCGGATGCGCTTGAAGATGCGCGGCACCGTCTCCACGTTGTGCGCGAGCACCTCGGGGCGCGAGGAGAAGACCTCCGCGAGCTGGGCGGGCTCGGCGTTGAAGTCGGGGATCAGCAGCTCGACCTTGGTGCGGCCGGCCTCCCGGTCCGCCGTCTGCGCGTGGATCTGGCGGACGGTCTCCGCGTACAGCCAGGCGCCGCCGTCCTCCAGGTCGTCGCGGGCGACGCCGGTGATGGTGGCGTAGTTCAGGTCCATCGTGACGACGGACTCGCCGACGCGGCGGGGTTCGTCCCGGTCCAGCGCCTGCGGCTTGCCCGTGTCGATCTGGCAGAAGTCACAGCGCCGGGTGCACTGGTCACCGCCGATGAGGAACGTGGCCTCGCGGTCCTCCCAGCACTCGAAGATGTTGGGGCAGCCGGCCTCCTGGCACACCGTGTGCAGGCCCTCGCTCTTGACGAGTTTCTGCAGCTGGTTGTACTCGGGGCCCATCTTCGCCCGGGTCTTGATCCACTCGGGCTTGCGCTCGATGGGGGTCTGGCTGTTCCGGACCTCAAGGCGCAGCATCTTGCGCCCGTCGGGTGCGACAGACACTCCGGCACTCCCCTTTGCTTTCACTGCATTGGATTCTTCGGCGAACACCAGGGTACGCCCGTAGTTCATTCGGTTGTACGTCTGCCCAACCTGGGGCAGGCGGGGCCTATTCCCGGAACCGCGTTCCGTGGGTCACGCCGTGGCCATGGCGTCGCCGGTGCGCTCGATCGTACGGGGGGCGAGCTCGGCGTTCTCCAGGATGTCCCGCAGGTGCTTCTCGACGACGGGCAGGACCTCGTCGATGGTGATGTCGCGGCCCAGTTCGTAGCTGAGCGAGGTGACACCGGCGTCCCGGATGCCGCAGGGCACGATGCGGTCGAACCAGGTGTTGTCCGGGTTCACGTTGAACGAGAAGCCGTGCATCGTGACGCCCTTGGCGACGCGGATGCCGATCGCGGCGAGCTTGCGGTCCTCGCGGCGCTGCCCGGCGTTGGACGGGGCGTACTGCGGACCGTTGAGCCGGGGGTCGAACTCCTCGTCCGCCAGGCGCGGGTCGAAGTCGAGCGTGAGGCCGCCGGGCGCGGGGCGCTGCTCGACCGGGTCGCCCAGGACCCAGACGCCGCTGCGGCCCTCGACCCGGCTGGTCTCGACGCCGAACTCGGCGGCGGTGCGGATCAGCGCCTCCTCCAGGCGGCGCACATGGGCGACGACGTCCACGGGGCGCGGCAGCTTCTGGATCGGGTAGCCGACGAGCTGGCCCGGGCCGTGCCAGGTGATCTTGCCGCCGCGGTCCACGTCGATGACGGGGGTGCCGTCGAGGGGGCGCTCGCTGTCCGCCGTGCGCCTGCCCGCGGTGTAGACGGGCGGGTGTTCCAGGAGCAGGCAGGTGTCCGGGACGGTGTCCTCGAACCGTGCCGCGTGCACCTCGCGCTGCTTCTGCCACGCCTCCTGGTAGTCGACGGCGTTCTCGCCGAATCCCATACGGACGAACCGGAGCTCACTCACGGCGGCAGCCTCTCTCCTCGCGGTGCCGGGAGCCGGGGGGTGTCCCCGGACCGCGTCACCCTGCACGAATCGCGCCAAGGGCCTCTCGTTCGGATCAGGCCGGATCAGAACGAAAGACCCAAGCCACTGTACGACCGGCGTCGGCGCGTGGGCCGGGCAGGTCTTCCCGTCAGCGCCGCCCACAATCCTCACACGATCGGATGAATGTGGAGCGAAGGGTGCTGAGGCCGCCCCGCAGACAGTTAAATTCGCGCCGTTCGTCAGAGGGCTGCCCGGCCCCGAAGGCAGGAGACCCTAGAGCTGATGTCGGAACGACCTCCGCAGCGCACGCCCAACCGCCGGCTCGCCTCGCTCATCACCGAGGCCGGGTTCTCCAACGCCGGCCTCGCCCGCCGGGTGGACCAGCTCGGCCTCGAACACGGACTCGACCTGAGGTACGACAAGACCTCCGTGACCCGCTGGCTGCGCGGCCAGCAGCCCCGGGGCACCACCCCCGCGCTCATCGCCGAGGTCTTCACCCGGCGGCTCGGCCGCCGGCTCTCCGCGCAGGACCTCGGCCTCGACGCCTGCGCCCCGGTCTACGCGGGTCTGGAGTTCGCCGCCACGCCCGCCGAGGCCGTCGACATCGTCAGCGGGCTCTGGCGCAAGGACTCCGGCAGCCACACCGAGCTGCGGAAGATCGCCTTCACTCCGGCCGGTCTCGTCGTGCCCAGCCGGGACTGGCTGATCGGCCGGGCCGACGAGTGGGTCGGCCGGCCGGTGCCCGCCAGGGCCGGCGCCGTGCGGGCGGCCGGCGCCCAGCTCCCCGCCGCCGGAGCCCTGACCGCCGTGCCCGAGCAGGGCGGGCGGCACAGCGTGCGCGGACCGGTGCCCTCGCGGCCCGGCGGGGCGCCCGCACCCCCAGGCGCCCCGGCCGGCGGCGCGACGGGCGGCGCGGCGGGCGGCCCCGGGGTGCCCCGGCAGCGGCAGACCGAGCGGGGCTCGGGGCTCCGGGTCGGCGAGGGGGACGTCGCCGCGCTGCGCTCGGTGGCCGAGCTCTTCCGTACGCTCGACCACGCCTACGGCGGCGGCCACGCCCGCCAGGCCCTCGTGCGGTACCTGGAGCACGAGACGGAGCCGATGCTGCGCGGCACGTACGGCGAGGCGACCGGCCGCCGGCTCTTCGCGGCCGCCGCCGACCTGACCAGGCTGGCCGGCTGGACCTCGTACGACATCGCGGCGCACGGGCTCGCCCAGCGCTACTTCGTGCAGGCGCTCCGCCTCTCCCAGGCGGCCGGCGACCGGGCCTACGGCAGCTATGTGCTGATCACCATGAGCCGCCAGGCGGTCTATCTCGCCCACGGCCGGGAAGCGGTCCAGCTGGCCCGCGTCGCCCAGCAGGGCATCGGCTCGGCCGCGCCCCACACCGTCATGGCCCTGCTGCACGCGGTCGAGGCGCGCGGGCACGCGGTGCTCGGGGACTCCAAGGCGTGCACGGCCTCGCTCGCCCGCGCGGAACGCGCCCTGGAGGCGGCCCGCCCCGGCGACGAGGTCCCGCACTGGGCGCGCCACTTCGACGAGGCGCAGCTCGCCGACGAGTTCGGGCACTGCCACCGCGACCTTCAGCAGTACCGGTCCGCCGCGCAGTACGCGGAGCGCGCGCTCCAGCTGCGCGCCCCCGCGTACGCGCGGAGCAGGCTTTTCTGCCGGGTGGTGCTGGCGTCCGCCCGGCTCGGGCTCGGCGAGCTGGACCAGGCGTGCCGGCTGGGCGCGGAGGCCGCCCAGCAGGCGGCCGAGATGCGCTCGGCGCGGGCCACGGAGTACGTACGGGACTTCGAGCGGCGGCTGGAGCCCTACCGTGACGCCGCCGCCGTGCGCGGCTACCGGGAGCGGGTCGCCGCACTGGGGTGAGATCTGCTGGGCCGCCTCGTCTCAGGCCGCCTCGGGGAGTGCGGGAGCGTCCCCGGCGGCCGGGCGGATGCCGAGGTCGTGGAGGATCGACGCGGCGGCGCGGGCGCCCGAGGCCAGGGCGCCCTGGACGGTGCCGGTGTCGCGGTGGTCGCCGCACACATAGAGGCCCGCGAGGACCCGGACCGGGCGGTGCGGGTCGTGCGGGGCGGGCATCGCGGGGACGGCCTCCGGGTCGTGGTGGGCGGCCAGCAGCTCCCAGTCGTCGGTGGGCACGCCGTAGAGCGCGGCGAGGTGGGCGCGGACCGTGCGGTCCAGGTCGTCCGGCGGGGTGCCCAGGACCGTC
The DNA here is from genome assembly GCF_042956885.1 of Streptomyces sp. NPDC008163. NCBI lineage: Bacteria > Bacillati > Actinomycetota > Actinomycetes > Kitasatosporales > Streptomycetaceae > Streptomyces > Streptomyces sp. NPDC008163. The sequence continues at coordinate 163,350 of NZ_JBIBHG010000002.1, forward strand.
GAGCTGATCAGGGTCCGGCCCTCCGGGGCGCGGGCCGGGTCGACCTCGCTCATTACGGCGGTGTGGGACACGGGGCCCGACCGGTCGGCGTCCAGGAGCAGCGAGGCGCCGGTGGGCGGGGGAGCGGGCGCGGTGTGATGGAGCACCGTCACGGGGTGGAAGGACGGCAGCCGCAGGCCCGGCAGCAGCTCGGCGGCGGCGCTCGCTCCGGTGGCCACCAGCAGGGACCGGCAGCCCAGTTCCCCGTGCTCCTTGGTGCGTACGGAGGTGATGTCGGCGGAGGTGACGTGCACTCCGGTGCGTACGGTGCCCGGCGGCAGGGAAGCGGCGAGGAGCGCCGGCAGGGTGCCCGCCCCGCCCTCGGGTACGCACAGCCGTCCGCTCGCGTACGTCCGCAGGGCGAGGTCGGCGCACCGGCTGGACGTGGTGAGGTCCGGGTCGCTGAGCAGCGCCGTGAGCAGCGGGCGTACGAAGCCGCCCAGCGTGCGGGAGGAGAGCCGGCCGGCCAGGGCGTCGATGGCGGCGCGTTCGGGCCGGGCGAGGAGGCGGGCCGGGGGTGTCGCGGCGAGCCGGGCCAGGGCCACGCCGAGCCGGGCGTGGTCGATCGCGTCGCCCATGGCACCGGTGAGGGCGCCCGTGCGCGCCGGCCGGGGGGCGTGCGCGAGGGCGCGCGCCGCCTTGAGCGCGCCCCGTGCGCCGCGTGCGCCCGGCACGCGGCGGGTCTCGCCGGTCCGGTGGCGGCGGCCCTCGCTGTGCAGGAGGACCCCGGGGTCGAAGGGGCGCAGGACGAGTCCGTCGAGCCCCGGTGTGGTGCGGAGCTCCGGATACGCGGTGTTGAGCAGCGGGCCGGTCCGGTCGAGGCGGAACCCGTCCACCTCGTCGGTGGCCATCCGGCCGCCGACGTCGGGGCCGGCCTCCAGGACGCTGACGCTGACCCCGGCGCTGGTCAGTCGGTGGGCCGCCGACAGGCCGGCGATCCCGGCCCCGATGATGACGACGTCCGCGTGGTGTGCCGTGCTGAGCACGTGCCCTCCCCGGTTCGGCGCTAGTGGTGGGGGGCTCATGCCCTCAACCGCCCACCGGAATGCGTGAGTTCGTCAGGAGGCTAGGAGAGTGGCCCGATCGTGCGCAGTCGCGCGCGGACCGGAGCACCGATGCACGGGGTCGCACGCCCGTCCGAAAAAAACCGGGCTGCCCGGACGGTCCGTCAGCGCAGGGCGGCGCGGATGGCGGCGTCGACGGAGGGGAAGGCGAAGGAGAAGCCGGAGCCCAGCAGCCGCGCGGGCAGCACCCGCTGACTGCCCAGCACGTCCCCGGCGAATTCGCCGAGTGCGAGCCGCAGGGCCGGAGCGGGCGCCGTGAAGAGGGTCGGCCGCCGCAGCACCCTGCCCATCGCGGCGGTCACCTCGGCGTTGGTGACGGGTGTCGGAGCGGTCAGGTTCACCGGCCCGGACAACTCCGGGGTGTCCAGGATGTGCCGCAGCGCCGCGATGTGGTCGTGCAGGGCGATGTAGCTCCAGTACTGCCGCCCGTCGCCCATCCGGCCGCCGAGCCCCGCCCGGAACAGCGGGAAGAGCCGCCCCCAGGCGCCTCCCTCCCGGGCGACCACCAGGCCGGTGCGGGCGTGCACCGTACGCACCCCGGCCTCCTCGGCCGCCGCCGTGGCCTCCTCCCACTCCACGCAGACCGACGGCAGGAACCCGTCCCCGGGCGGCGCCTCCTCGTCGACCGGGCGGTCGCCGGTGTCCCCGTAGAAGCCGATCGCGGAGCCGGACAGCAGCACGGCGGGCGGGGAGTCGAGCGAGGCGACGGCGTCCGCGACGGCGGCGGTGCCCAGCACCCGGCTGTCCCGGATCTCCTGCTTGTACGCCTCGGTCCAGCGGTGGTCGCCGACCCCCGCCCCGGCGAGATGGACGACCGCGTCGCAGCCCACGAGCCCGGCCACGTCCACGTAGCCCCGCTTCGGGTCCCACTCCACCTCGTCACCGGCGCGGGCGGCGTGGCGCACCAGGCGCACCACCTCGTGCCCGTCGGCCCGCAGCGAGCGCACCAGCGCCGCTCCGATGAGTCCGGTCGATCCGCTGACGGCGATACGGGAGTGCGGCATGGCGTCCATCCTGCCCCACCGGGGCCGCCGTACACGGCCGTGGCACAGTGGCGGCCATGACCGATTCCACCGGATCCGCCGCCCCCCTCGTCCGCCGCGCCGTCCTCGCGGACGAGTCCGCGCTCGGTGAGCTGGACCGCGCCACCTGGTCGACGCTGCACGCGGTGCAGCCGCCCCCGCAGCCGCCGTACGAGCCGTTCTTCGACGAGCGGCATCCGCCCCGGGACATCCTGGTGGCGGAGGCGGTGAACGAGGCGGGGGAGCGGGCACCGGCCGGCTACATACGCGTCGTGCCGCCGACCCCGCTGGCCTGCAACGCGCACGTCCGGCAGATCCAGGGCCTCGCCGTGGCCCACTGGGCGCGCGGCCGGGGCGTCGGCCGCGCCCTGATCCGCGCGGCCTGCGCGGCGGCACGCGGCGAGGGGGCGAACCGGATCACCCTGCGGGTCCTCGGCCACAACGTGCCCGCCCGCGCGCTGTACGAGGCGGAGGGCTTCACCGTCGAGGGCGTGCTGCCGGGCGAGTTCTTCCTGAACGGGCGGTACGTGGACGACGTGATGATGGGCCGCCCGCTCGCCCCGTGACGGCGCGCCCAGCCGCCGAACCGCTCGCCCCGTGACGGGTGCGCTCAGCCGCCGAACCGCTCCCAGAGCGCGGGCAGCCGGGCCGCGAGGGCCGCGTCGTCGTCCGGGTCCAGTTCGGCGCCCTCCGGCTCGTCGGGCTGCGGGGGCAGACCGAGGTCGGGCGCGACGACGCCGGTGAGCTGTTCGTACGCCTCGTCGGCCGCGTACCCCAGGTCCTCGCCGTCGCCGTCCAGCTCCTCGTCGAAGGAGTCGAGCAGTTCGGCCAGGTCGTCCGGGTCGTGCACGGCGCCCTCGAAGACCTCCCGGCCCCGGCCGATCAGCCAGCAGCGGAAGTAGTCGAAGGCGTCGTCGCTCGCACCGCCGAGCAGGATGGCGGCGGCGCCCCACAGGTCCCAGCGGTAGGCCCGGTTGAAGCGGGCCTCGAAATGCCGGGCGAAGTCCAGCACCGCTTCGGGGTCGAGCAGCACCAGCTTGTCGACCAGCAGATCGGCGTGGTCCTCGGGGTCGCCGTCGGCGGCCTCGCGCGTGCTGTCGATCAGCTCCCAGAACTCGGTCTCGTCCATCACGGGTCCAGCATCTGCCCTCGGAGCGGCCGACGCACGCCCAGACATCTGAACGAAGCCGTCAGGGCGTGTCCCCGTAGAGCGCGTGCAGCCCGGCGGCCGCCGCCCGGAACCTCTCCCGCAGCCCGGCCGGGGCCAGGACCTCCAACTCCGGTCCGAGGCCCAGCAGCTGGCCGTAGGCGACGTCCGGGGACTCCACCGCCAGGGTGACCGTGACCCTGCCCTCCCCGTCGGGCGGCCCGGCCGCCTCCAGGGCCTCCGTGGCGGCGGCCCGGTCCACGACGTGCGGCAGCCGGTGCGCCGCCGCCTCCGAGAGCCGCAGCGTCACCTCCGTACGCAGCAGGGAACGGGCGAAGGCGGCGGACCGCTCTTCCCAGAAGGCGGGCAGGTCGAAACCCTCGTCCCGGACGAACGGGGTGGCCGAAACGGTGGCGGCGGTGAACCGGTCGATGCGGTACACCCGGGTGTCCGCGCCCGCGCGGGCGCACAGATACCAGACGCCCGCCTTCAGGACGAGCCCGTACGGGGCCAGCTCCCGTTCGACATCGGTGTCCCGGCCGGCCCGCCGGTACCGGGTCAGGAGCAGCCGGTCGCGCCACACGGCCTCGGCCACGGCGGGCAGCAGCTCCGGGGTGACCGGCTCCTGGTACCAGCCGGGCGCGTCCAGGTGGAAGCGCCGGCCCGCCCCCGCCGGGGCGTCCCGCAGCGCGGGTGTCAGGGCCGCCGACACCTTCAGCCGGGCGGCCGACGCGGCGTCCGCGAGGCCCATCTCGCGCAGGGCCGAGGGCAGCCCGGACAGGAACAGCGCCTCCGCCTCGTCGCGGGCGAGACCGGTCAGCCCGGTGCGGTAGCCGCCGGTGAGCCGGTAGCCGCCGGCCCGGCCGCGCTCCGCGTAGACCGGGACACCGGCCTCGGAGAGGGCCTGGGCGTCCCGGGTGACGGTCCGCTCGGACACCTCCAGCTCCCGGGACAGCTCGGCGGCGGTCATGCCGGGGCGGGCCTGGAGGAGCAGCACCATTCGAATCAGCCGGGCAGCACGCATGCGGCCATTGTGGCTGGAATACGGCGCGGCAAAACCAAGCCCGTCCGGCTCGAGGACAAGGCCTCGAGCCGGACGGGCGCGATCGGATGTCAGAGACCGTACCGGTCCCGCGCCTCCTTGACGGCGGTCGCCGGCACCTCGCCGCGCCGGGCCAGCTGGGCCAGCGTGGCGACCACGACGGACGGGGCGTCGACACCGAAGTGGCGGCGGGCCGCGTCACGCGTGTCGGAGAGGCCGAAGCCGTCCGTGCCGAGCGAGGTGTAGTCCTGCTCGACCCACTGGCTGATCTGGTCCGGTACCGCGCGCATCCAGTCGCTGACCGCGACGACCGGACCCGGAGCGCCCTCCAGCGCCTGCGTCACGTACGGCACCCGCTGCTCACCGCGGAGCAGCGCCTCGTCGCACTCCAGCGCCTCGCGGCGCAGCTCGCCCCAGGAGGTGGCGGACCAGACGTCGGCCGTGACACCCCAGTCGGCGGCCAGCATCTCCTGGGCCTCCAGGGCCCAGTGGATCGCCGTGCCGGAGGCCAGCAGCTGGGCGCGCGGCGCGTCCGCCGCGGCGGGCGCGCCCTCCTTGAAGCGGTACAGGCCCTTGACGATGCCCTCCTCGACGCCTTCCGGCATCGCGGGCTGCGGCTTCGGCTCGTTGTAGACCGTCAGGTAGTAGAAGACGTCCTCGGCATCGGGGCCGTACATCCGCCGCAGACCGTCCTTGACGATCACCGCGATCTCGTACGCGAACGCCGGGTCGTAGTTGAGCGACGCCGGGTTCGTGGCGGCGATCAGGTGCGAGTGGCCGTCCGCGTGCTGGAGGCCCTCGCCCGTCAGGGTCGTACGGCCGGCGGTCGCGCCGACGATGAAGCCCTTGCCGAGCTGGTCGGCGAGCTGCCAGAACTGGTCGCCGGTCCGCTGCCAGCCGAACATCGAGTAGAAGATGTAGAACGGGATCATCGTCTCGCCGTGCGTCGCGTACGACGTGGCGGCGGCGATGAAGTCGGCCATGGCGCCGGCCTCGGTGATCCCCTCGTTGAGGATCTGGCCGTCCTTGGCCTCCTTGTAGTACATCAGCTGGTCGCGGTCGACCGGCTCGTACGTCTGGCCCAGCGGCGAGTAGATGCCGGCGGAGGGGAACAGCGACTCCATGCCGAAGGTGCGGGCCTCGTCCGGGACGATCGGCACCCAGCGCTTGCCGGTCTGCTTGTCCCGCATCAGGTCCTTGACCAGGCGGACGAAGGCCATGGTGGTGGCCATCTCCTGCTTGCCGGAGCCCTTCTTGAGCGCGGCGAACGCGCGCTCCTCGGGCTGCGGCAGCGCCACCGCGTGCACCCGGCGGGCCGGGGCGGGGCCGCCGAGGGCGGCACGGCGCTCCTGGAGGTAGCGGACCTCGGGGGAGTCGGCGCCCGGGTGGCCGTAGGGCACCAGGCCGTCGTCGAAGGCGCTGTCCGGGATCGGCAGGCCGAGCAGCTCGCGCATGCCCTTGAACTCGTCGATCGTCAGCTTCTTCATCTGGTGGTTGGCGTTCTTGGACTCGAAGCCCTTGCCGAGCGTGTAGCCCTTCACCGTCTGGGCGAGGATCACGGTCGGCGCACCCTTGTGCTCGACGGCCGCGCGGTACGCCGCGTACACCTTGCGGGCCTCGTGGCCGCCGCGGGAGGTGTAGAAGCACTCGGCGATCTTCGCGTCGGTGAGCAGTTTCGCCAGCTCGGCGAGGGCGGGCTCGGCACCGAAGAAGTGCTCGCGGATGTACGCGACGTCACGGGTGGCGTACGTCTGGAACTGCGCGTCCGGGACCTCGCGGAGGCGACGGACCAGCGCGCCCGTGGTGTCGAGCTGGAACAGCTCGTCCCAGGCGTTGCCCCAGAGGGTCTTGATGACGTTCCAGCCGGCGCCCCGGAAGGCGCCCTCCAGCTCCTGCACGACGCGGAAGTTGGCGCGGACCGGACCGTCGAGGCGCTGCAGGTTGCAGTTGATGACGAAGGTCAGGTTGTCGAGCTGCTCGCGGGCCGCGAGGGCGAGGGCGGCGGTCGACTCGGGCTCGTCCATCTCGCCGTCGCCCAGGAAGGCCCAGACGTGCGAGTTCGACGTGTCCTTGATGTTGCGGTTGGCGAGGTAGCGGTTGAAGCGCGCCTGGTAGATCGCCGAGAGCGGGCCGAGGCCCATGGAGACCGTGGGGAACTCCCACAGCCAGGGCAGCCGGCGCGGGTGCGGGTAGGAGGGCAGGCCGTTGCCGCCCGACTCCTGGCGGAAGTTGTCGAGCTGCTGCTCGCTGAGCCGGCCGTCGAGGTAGGCGCGGGCGTAGATGCCGGGGGAGGCGTGGCCCTGCACGTACAGCTGGTCGCCGGAGCCGTCCCCCTCCTTGCCGCGGAAGAAGTGGTTGAAGCCGGTCTCGTACAGCCAGGCCGCCGAGGCGAAGGTGGCGATGTGGCCGCCGACGCCGAAGCGCGCGCCACGGGTGACCATCGCGGCCGCGTTCCAGCGGTTCCACGCGGTGATCTTCGACTCCATCTCCAGGTCACCGTCGAAGTCGGGCTCCGCGGCGGTCGGGATGGAGTTGACGTAATCGGTCTCCAGCAGCTTGGGCAGCGCGAGACCGGCGCCCTCGGCATGCTGGAGCGAGCGCCGCATCAGGTACGCGGCACGGTGCGGGCCCGCGGCCTTGGTGACGGCATCCAGGGAGGCCGCCCATTCAGCGGTCTCCTCCGGGTCGCGGTCCGGGAGCTGGTCGAGCTCGCTCGGAAGCTTTCCTACGGGGTCGGTCATGATCGCCGCCTTCCGGTGAGGAGGGGGGTGGAGAAGTCCCTGACTGGCAGGACAGGGCGATGGGGCCGGTGGGCCCGCGAGATGAACTGTAAATCGCCGATCGATGATCGATCAAAGGATGAACGGCAAAACTTCTCGATATGAAGAAAGTGGCATGCGGTGCCATGAAATGGGGCACCGGGTGACGGGATTTACCCGTCAAAACGGGCGCTGACCTGCACGGAAGAGCGGCGGGCCCGACACTTGCGCAGCAGCTCAGGCGCGCGGCGCGCACCCCAGGACGTGTGCCTTGACCAGGGTCCCGATCTCCGGGTCCTGCCGCAGGAACGCGTCGATGAGGGCCTCGTGCTCCTCCGCGTACGACTTCTGGACCGTCCCCAGCCAGCGGATCGACAGGGCCGTGAACACCTCGATGCCCAGCCCCTCCCAGGTATGCAGCAGCACCGCGTTCCCCGCCGCCCGCACCATCTCGCGGTGGAAGCCGACCGTGTGCCTGACCTGCGCCTCACCGTCCGCCAGCCGGTCCGCCTCGTACAGCGCCGCCACGTGCGGCGCCAGCAGCGAGCAGTCCTCGCCGAGCCCGGGGGCCGCCAGCTCGGCCGCGATCTGCTCCAGGCCCGCCCGTACGGGATAGCTCTCCTCCAGGTCGGCGGCCGTGAGGTTGCGGACCCGGACGCCCTTGTTGGGCGCCGACTCGATCAGCCGCAGCGTCTCCAGCTCCCGCAGCGCCTCGCGCACGGGCGTCTGGCTGACCTCCAGCTCGGTCGCGATGCGCCGCTCCACGATCCGCTCGCCCGGCTTCCAGCGCCCGCTGACGATCCCCTCCACGATGTGCTCGCGGATCTGTTCGCGCAGCGAGTGGACGACGGGCGGGGTCATGACGGGCTCCTTCGGACAGACCGGTACGCCTGCACCGGGCACGGTGGCCGGGGCGACCGGTGGTGTCTAGACAATACGGCGGCGCCCCCGCCCGGAAGGGTTCCGGACGGGGGCGCCGATCGTGAGGCTGGTTACAGGCCGAGCTCGACCTCGAACTCGCCGGCCTCCAGGATCGCCTTGACCGCGGTCAGGTAGCGGGCGGCGTCCGCGCCGTCCACCAGACGGTGGTCGTAGGAGAGCGACAGGTACGTCATGTCGCGGACACCGATCACGGTGCCCTCCTCGGTCTCGATGACCGCGGGACGCTTCACGGTGGCGCCGATGCCCAGGATGGCTGCCTGGTTCGGCGGCACGATGACGGTGTCGAACAGCGCGCCGCGCGAGCCGGTGTTGCTGATGGTGAAGGTGGCACCGGACATGTCGTCCGGGGTCAGGCCGCCACCGCGGGCCTTGCCGGCCAGCTCGGCGGTCTTCTTCGAGATACCGGCGATGTTGAGGTCGCCCGCGCCCTTGATGACCGGGGTCATCAGGCCCTTCTCGGCGTCCACGGCGATGCCGATGTTCTCCGAGTCGAAGTACGTGATGGTGCCTTCGTCCTCGTTGATCCGGGCGTTGATGACCGGGTGGGCCTTCAGCGCCTGGGCGGCGGCCTTCACGTAGAACGGCATCGGGGAGAGCTTGACGCCCTCACGGGCCGCGAAGCCGTCCTTCGCCTTGGCGCGCAGCTTCATCAGCTTGGTGACGTCGACCTCGACGACCGAGGTCAGCTGGGCCTGCGAGTGCAGCGCCTTCATCATGTTGTCGCCGATGACCTTGCGCATGCGGGTCATCTTGACGGTCTGGCCGCGCAGCGGGCTGGCCTCCAGCTTCGGCGCCTTGGAGGCGGCCGTCGGAGCGGCGGCGGCGGGAGCCGGGGCAGCGGCGGCGGCCTTGGCGGCCTCCGCCGCGGCGACGACGTCCTGCTTGCGGATGCGGCCACCGACGCCGGTGCCCTTGACCGAGCCCAGGTCGACGCCGTTCTCGGCGGCGAGCTTGCGGACCAGCGGCGTGACGTACGCGCCGTCGTCACCGGAGGTCGCGGCCGGGGCGGCGGCCGGAGCCTGTGCCGGGGCGGCCGGGGCCGGGGCGGGAGCCGCCGGAGCCGGGGCCTGGGCGGCGGGCGCCGGAGCGGCCGGTGCCTGGGCGGCGGGCGCCGGAGCCGGGGCGGGCGCGGCGGGGGCCGGAGCCTCCTGGGCCGGAGCCGGTGCGGGGGCCGGGGCCTCCTGGGCCGGGGCGGGCTGAGCCGGGGCCGGGGCCTCGGCCGGAGCGGCACCGGGCGCGCCGATGACGGCGAGCTTGGCGCCGACCTCGGCGGTCTCGTCCTCGCCGACCACGATCTCCAGCAGCACACCGGCGACCGGGGCGGGGATCTCGGTGTCGACCTTGTCCGTGGAGACCTCGAGCAGGGGCTCGTCCTCCGCGACCTCCTCGCCGACCTCCTTGAGCCAGCGGGTGACGGTGCCCTCGGTGACGCTCTCGCCGAGCGCCGGCAGGGTGACGTCGGTGCCGGAGGCGCCACCGGCCGGGGCGGCGGGAGCCTCGGCGGCGGGGGCCGGGGTGGCGGGGGCCTCGGCGGCGGGGGCCTCGGCCGGCTCGGCGGCCGGGGCGGCCTCGGCGGCCGGGGCGGCCTCGGCGGCCGGGGCGCCCGAGCCGTCGTCGATGATGGCCAGCTCGGCGCCGACCTCGACGGTCTCGTCCTCGGCGACCTTGATGGACGACAGGACGCCGGAGGCGGGGGCGGGGATCTCGGTGTCGACCTTGTCGGTCGAGACCTCGAGCAACGGCTCGTCGGCCTCGACGCGCTCGCCCTCGGCCTTCAGCCAGCGGGTGACAGTGCCCTCGGTGACGCTCTCGCCGAGCGCCGGAAGGGTTACGGAAACCGACATGGTTTCAGTTGCTCCTTACGAAAATGCGGAAGTGGTCGGTCGTCGCGCCCGGTCGACTGGTCAGTCGTGGGAGTGAAGCGGCTTGCCGGCGAGCGCCAGGTGGGCCTCGCCCATCGCCTCGTTCTGCGTCGGGTGGGCGTGGATGAGCTGGGCGACCTCGGCCGGCAGCGCTTCCCAGTTGTAGATCAGCTGGGCTTCGCCGACCTGCTCGCCCATACGGTCACCGACCATGTGGACGCCGACCACGGCACCGTCCTTGACCTGGACGAGCTTGATCTCGCCCGCGGTCTTGAGGATCTTGCTCTTGCCGTTGCCCGCGAGGTTGTACTTCAGCGCGACGACCTTGTCCGCGCCGTAGAGCTCCTTGGCCTTGGCCTCGGTGATGCCGACGGAGGCGACCTCGGGGTGGCAGTACGTGACCCGGGGGACACCGTCGTAGTCGATCGGGACGGTCTTGAGACCGGCCAGCCGCTCCGCGACGAGGATGCCCTCGGCGAAGCCGACGTGCGCCAGCTGGAGCGTCGGGACCAGGTCGCCCACGGCCGAGATCGTCGGAACGTTGGTGCGCATGTACTCGTCGACCAGGACGTAGCCGCGGTCCATGTTGACCCCGGCCTCCTCGTAACCGAGGCCCTGCGAGACCGGGCCGCGGCCGATCGCGACCAGCAGCACCTCCGCCTCGAAGGTCTTGCCGTCGGCGAGGGTCACGCGGACGCCGTCCTGCGTGTACTCGGCGCTCTGGAAGAACGTGCCGAGGTTGAACTTGATGCCGCGCTTGCGGAAGGCGCGCTCAAGAAGCTTCGAGCTGTTCTCGTCCTCGACCGGGACGAGGTGCTTCAGGCCCTCGATGATCGTCACTTCGGAGCCGAAGGAGGTCCACGCCGAGGCGAACTCGACGCCGATGACGCCGCCGCCCAGCACGATCGCGGACTTCGGGACGCGGTCCAGCTTCAGCGCGTGGTCCGAGGAGATGATGCGGTTGCCGTCGATCTCCAGGCCCGGCAGCGACTTCGGCACGGAGCCGGTCGCCAGGAGCACGTGGCGGCCCTGGATGCGCTGGCCGTTCACGTCCACCGAGGTGGGGGAGGAGAGCCGGCCCTCACCCTCGATGTAGTGCACCTTGCGGGAGGCGACGAGACCCTGCAGACCCTTGTAGAGGCCGGAGATCACGTCGTCCTTGTACTTGTGGACGGCCGCCATGTCGATGCCCTCGAAGGTGGCCTTGACGCCGAACTGCGCGGACTCGCGAGCCTGGTCCGCGATCTCGCCGGCGTGCAGCAGGGCCTTCGTGGGGATGCAGCCGTTGTGCAGGCAGGTGCCGCCGACCTTGCCCTTCTCGATCAGAGCGACGTCCAGGCCCAGCTGCGCTCCGCGCAGGGCCGCGGCGTACCCGCCGCTGCCACCGCCGAGGATCACTAGGTCGAAAACGGTGCTGGCGTCGTTCGCCACGTCACGTCCTCCATGCATGTGCGCCGTACGCCGGGCCCCGTCCTCGGGGTGTTACCGGCCGGTCGGCTGGTGTGCGGCCGCTTTGTCTTCGGCCCTGTGGTGGGGGCCCTGTCCTGCCGAGAACCCATCTTCGCACTTGTTGACGGTGGGCGGGACGCGGGGCCCGTGTCCGGGACGGTCGATCGTCCCTCCCGGGGTCAAACACCTACGGCCCCGGACGTATGCCCGGGGCCGTACGGGGCGTGCCGCGACCGGTCAGCCGAGGTCGCCGGCGGCGGTGCGCTCCGCCAGCTTCACCAGCGTACGGATGGCGGAGCCGGTGCCGCCCTTGGGCGTGTAGCCGTAGGGGGCGCCCTCGTGGAAGGCGGGGCCCGCGATGTCCAGGTGGGCCCAGGCGATGCCCTCGCCCACGAACTCCTTCAGGAACAGACCGGCCACCAGGCCGCCGCCCATCCGCTCGCCCATGTTGGCGATGTCGGCGGTCGAGGAGTCCATGCCCTTGCGCAGGTCGGCCGGGAGCGGCATCGGCCAGGACGCCTCGCCGACCTCGTCCGCGATCTCGTGGATCGAGGTACGGAAGGCGTCGTCGTTGGACATGATGCCGAAGGTGCGGTTGCCCAGGGCCAGCACCATCGCGCCGGTCAGGGTCGCCACGTCGACGATCGCGTCCGGCTTCTCCTCCGAGGCGCGGGTCAGCGCGTCGGCCATGACGAGCCGGCCCTCGGCGTCGGTGTTCAGGACCTCGACGGTCTTGCCGCTGTACATGCGCAGGACGTCACCCGGGCGGGTGGCGCTGCCCGACGGCATGTTCTCGGCGAGCGCCAGCCAGGCGGTGACGTTGACGCGCAGGCCCAGACGGGCGGCCGAGACGACGGTCGCGAACACGGCGGCCGCGCCGGCCATGTCGCACTTCATCGTCTCGTTGTGACCGGCCGGCTTCAGCGAGATGCCGCCCGAGTCGTAGGTGATGCCCTTGCCGACGAGGGCCAGGGTCTTCTCCGCCTTCGGGTGCGTGTAGGCGAGCTTCACCAGGCGCGGGCCGCGCTCCGCGCCCTGGCCGACGCCCAGGATGCCGCCGTAGCCGCCCTTGACGAGCGCCTTCTCGTCCAGCACCTGCACCTTGATGCCGTGCTCCTTGCCGGCGGCGCTGGCCACGGCGGCGAAGGACTCGGGGTAGAGGTCGTTGGGCGGGGTGTTGACCAGGTCGCGGGCGCGGTTGATCTCCTCGGCGAGGGCGATCGCGCGCTCGGCGGCGGCCTTGAACGCCTTGTCCCGCGGCTTGGCACCGAGCAGGGCGACCTCGGCCAGCGCCTGCTTGGCGCCGGCGGGCTTCGCGTCCTTGGGGGCCAGCTTGTTCTCACCGGCCTGGTAGGCGGTGAAGGCGTACGCGCCGAGCAGGGCGCCCTCGGCGATCGCCTCGGCGTCCTCGACGGAGCCGACGGGCAGCGCGAAGCCGGCCTTCTTCGCGCCGGCCAGCGCGCGGGCGGCGGCACCGGCGGCGCGGCGCAGCGTCTCGGCGTCGTACGCGCCGTCCTTCTCCGGGGCCTTGCCGAGGCCGGCCGCGATGACGACGGGGACCTTCAGGCCCTCGGGGGCCGGGACCTTCGTCAGCTCGCCCTCGGCACCCGAGGCGCCCAGGGTCGCCAGGACGGCGGCGAGCTTCCCGCCGAACGCCTTGTCCACGGCCTCGGCGCCCGGTGCGAGGACCAGGTCCCCAGGCTTGGATCCAGCGCCCTTGGCGACGCCCACGACAAGGGCGTCGGCGCGCAGCGTCGCCGCACCGGCAGTGCTGAGAGTGAGAGCAGTCACGGTGGTGAAATCTCGCTTCCGTTGAGTTCTTTTCGGTCGAGTGGGTGGGCCGACCGTGCCCGGCGCATCGTAGACGCGGCCGCAATGTGCCGGGAATGAGCCTACGCGCGCCTTTGCTGCCCTCTCACGGCGGCAAGCCGTAGCCGTCGTACGGTGGTGCTCCCGGGAAGATCGTCCCGGCGGACCTGGGGGGACGATGCGCGACCGGACGGCCGCACGGACGAGCGGGGCGCGCGGCGTTCTCGCCGCCGCCGCACTGATGCTGCTCACGACGCTGACGGGCTGCTCCTCGGAGCGCGGACAGGCCCCGGCGGGGAAGGAGACCGCCGCCGCGCGGCCCTCGCAGGCGCGCTGGCAGCCGGAGCCCGGCACCGACTGGCAGTGGCAGCTGTCGGGGAAGCTCGACACCTCGGTGGACGCCCCGGTGTACGACGTCGACGGCTTCGACCGGACGGCGGCCCAGGTCGCCGCGCTGCACCGCGAGGGCCGCAAGGTCATCTGCTACCTGTCCACCGGCGCCTGGGAGGACTTCCGCCCGGACGCGGCCCGTTTCCCCACCGCCGTGCTCGGGAAAAGCAACGGCTGGAAGGGCGAGCGCTGGCTCGACATCCGGCGCACCGAGGTCCTGGAACCGCTGATGGAGCCCCGGATCGCGATGTGCGCGAAGAAGGGTTTCGACGCGGTCGAACCGGACAACATGGACGGCTACCGCAACAGCAGCGGCTTCCCGCTCACCGCCGCCGACCAGCTGCGCTACAACCGACTGATCGCCCGACTGGTCCACCGCCACGGCATGTCCGTCGGCCTCAAGAACGACCTGCCGCAGATCCCGGAGCTGGTCGGCGACTTCGACTTCGCGGTCAACGAGCAGTGCGCGCAGTACGGGGAGTGCGAGGAGCTGACCCCGTTCGTGAAGGCGGGCAAGGCGGTCTTCCACGTGGAGTACGAGCTGCCGGCGGCGGAGTTCTGCGCACGGTCCAGGAAGCTGGGGCTCAGCTCGCTGCGCAAGGAGTACGAGCTGGGCGTCGAGCGCGAGAGCTGCGCCTGACGCCGCCTCAGCCCAGCGCCAGGCACACCAGCGTCACCGTCGCCGCGGTCTCCGCCAGCGCCCCGAACACGTCCCCGGTCACCCCGCCGAACCGCCGCACGCAGTGCCGCAGCAACAGCCCGGCCGCCACCGGCGCGGCCACGGCGGCCAGGGTGTACCGCAGCGCCCCGTACCCGCCCAGCAGCGCCCCCGCCCCCGCGCACCCCGCCACCGCCACGAGCCCGGCCGCCCAGGCACCGGCCGCCGGGACCGTACCGGCGACGGCCGCGCCCAGGCCCTCCGGGCGGGCCGCCGGGACGCCGCGCCGGGAGGCCAGGGTGAGCGCGAGCCGGGCCACGACGGCGGAGGCGACGGCCGCCACCGCGCCCTGCGCCCAGCCGTCCGCGTACAGCCGCTGAAGGGCCGCCACCTGGGCCAGCAGCGTGAAGAGCAGGGTGATCACGCCGAACGGGCCGATGTCCGACTGCTTCATGATCCGCAGCGCGTCGTCGGCCGGCTTGCCGCTGCCCAGGCCGTCGGCGGTGTCCGCGAGACCGTCCAGATGGAGACCCCGGGTGAGCGCTGCGGGCACGGCGGCCGAGGCCACGGCGGCGAGCAGCGGGCCCGCCCCGCCCCCCAGCAGCAGGGCGCCCGGGACCGCCGCGAGGACACCGACGAGCAGCCCGGCCAGGGGCGCGCACAGCATCCCGGCCCGGGCGGTCTCCCGGTCCCAGCGGGTGACGCGGACGGGGAGCACGGTCAGGGTGCCGAAGGCGAAACGCAGGCCGTGGCTGTTCAGGGAGGTCACGGCGCGCAGGCTAATCGGTGGGGGCGGCCGCTAGATTGACCGAATGCCGCATAACGGGGCATCGGTGGACGAGTGGGAGTGCGTGGCATGGGTCACTGGCTCAATCAGAACTTCGTGGAGCCGGGCAAGCTGCCCCTGCTCCTGGCCCTGACCGCCTTCGTGCTGACGTTCGCGATCACCCGCTTCATCACCCGGATGATCCGGGCCGGGAAAGGACCGTTCCGCAACATCACACCCGGCGGCGTCCACATCCACCACGTGGTGCCCGGAGTGGTGCTGAGCGTCGTCGGCGGCTTCGGCGCGGTGGGCAGCGGGCGGCACGGCGTCACGGCGTCGGTCTGCGCGGTCGTCTTCGGCGTGGGCGCCGGTCTGGTGCTGGACGAGTTCGCCCTGATCCTGCACCTGGACGACGTGTACTGGACCGAGGAGGGGCGCCAGAGCGTGGAGGTCGTCGTGCTCACGGCGGCCCTGGTGCTGCTGGTGCTCGGCGGGTTCTCGCCGCTGGGCGTCAACGACCTGAGCGACGATCAGCAGCAGGGCCGGCTCGGGGCCGTGCTCACCGTGGTCGTCAACTTCTGCTTCGTGCTGATCACCCTCTTCAAGGGCAAGGCGCGTATGGCGGTGGTCGGCACGCTGGTGCCCTTCGTGGCCCTGATCGGCGCGGTACGGCTGGCCCGGCCGACCTCGCTGTGGGCGCGGCGGTTCTACCGCAACCGGCACCGGGCCCGTTCCCGCGCGGTGCTGCGGGCCTACCACCACGACGTGCGCTGGGTCGGCCCGCGCCGCAAGTTCCAGGACCTGATCGGCGGGGCACCGGACCGGGCCCCCCTCCCGCCCTCCAAGACCTGACCGCCCCGCCGTCGCCGCCCGCGCAGCGCCCGGGCCGCGCACAGGGCGAGCGCCGCCACGATGGCCGCCAGGTGTTCCCGGCCCGCGAGGTTGTCCTTCAGCACCGCTTCGGCCACCATCGCGACGATCACCACCGCCCCGGTGATCCGCGCCCGGTACGCACAGCAGACGCAGACCGCCAGTGCGACGACCGCCGCCGAGGGCCCGGTGTCCACGATCCGCGCGTCGGACGCGGGCAGCCCGAGGAAGCCGTCCGGCCCGGCCGCGATGCCGATCCGCGCGTACAGGGTCCCGGCCAGGGTCGCCGCGTACGCGATCAGCAGCGTCCGCCACCGGCCGAGGCAGACCTCCGCGGCCCCGAACACCACCAGCATCTGCGCCAGCGCCCCCCACACCGGCAGGTCCAGCGCGGGTACGAACAGCGACAACGGGGTACGCAGCAGGGCCGCCCAGAGCGGATCGTCGGCCCGGACCGCGCCCAGCGTCTGCACCGGGCCGTAGCCCCAGGGCCGGTTCTGCACCACCTGGAGCAGCCCCGTCAGGGCCACCGACGCCAGGGTCAGGGGCACGGCCCGCGGGCCGCGCGCGGCGAGCGGGGCCCGTACGGCCGACCCGAGCGGGCCCCACTCCCGGCGGGCCGCCCGGCGCAGGGCGCGTACGGCTGTCATCCACGCGGTCCGGGCGGTACGGCACGGCCCCGGGCCAGCCGCGAACGGTGCAGCCACTTGGGCAGCCCCGGCGCCTCCAGGAAACCTTCCGCCCGGCCGGCCGCGACGCCGATGCGCAGCAGGTCCGCGCTCTTCTCGAAGAGCAGGAACCTGGGCTCCCAGATCGGGCGGTACTTCGCGTTGGCCCGGTACAGCGACTCGATCTGCCACCACCGCGAGAAGAAGCTGAGCAGCGACCGCCACATCCGGAGCACCGGACCGGCGCCCAGCCGCGACCCGCGCTCGAAGACCGAGCGGAACATCGCGAAGTTCAGCGACACCTGCGTCACGCCCAGCTTCCCGGCCCGCTGCAGGAGTTCGATGACCATGAACTCCATCAGCCCGTTCTCGGCGTCCCGGTCACGCCGCATCAGGTCCAGCGAGAGCCCGTTCGGGCCCCACGGCACGAAGCTCAGCAGGGCCCGCAGCTCGCCCGGGATGCCGTCACCGGACGGGGCGTCACGGCACTCCAGCATCACGCACCGCCCGTCGGCCGGGTCGCCGAGCCGGCCCAGCGCCATCGAGAAACCGCGTTCCGTCGCCCCGTCGCGCCAGTCGTCCGCCCGGCGCACCAGCTCCGCCATCTCGGCCTCCGGGATCTCCGCGTGCCGGCGCACCGTCACCTCGTAACCCGCCCGCCGCACCCGGTTGTACGCCTGGCGCACGGTCCGCATGGCGCGGCCCTCCAGGGTGAAGTCGGCCGTCTCCACGATCGCCTCGTCGCCCAGCTCCAGGGCGTCCAGGCCGTGCCGCGCGTAGACCGTGCCCGCCTCCTCGCTCGCACCCATCACCGCCGGGATCCAGCCGTGCTCGCGGGCCTCGGCCAGCCAGGGCACGATCGCCCCCGGCCAGGCCTCCGGATCGCCGATCGGGTCGCCGGACGCCAGCGACACCCCGCCGACCACCCGGTAGGCGACGGCCGCCTTCCGGGTCGGCGACCACACCGCGCTCTTCTCGCGGCGCAGCGCGAAGTAGCCCAGCGAGTCCCGCTCACCGTGCCTGCCGAGCAGCGCCCGCAGCGCCTCCTCGTCCTCCGGGGTGATCGGGTCGACCGCCCGGCGGGAACGGAAGGCCGCCCAGACGACCGCGACCAGCAGCAGCGTGGACAGGATGTTGATGACGACGTTCACCCAGCCCGGCGCGGTGATCCCGGGGAACCGCGAGTCCGAAGCGGCGACGGACACCAGCCGCAGCGCCCCGTACGCCCAGCGGTCCAGGAAGGTCGCGCGGTACTCGTCGTGCGCGGTGTTGGTGGCCGTGACCAGGCCCGCCGCGATCAGCGAGGTGACCAGCAGCCCGCCAACCGCCACCAGCGCGGCCAGCTTCGGATTGGACCGGTCGCCCTTCGCGTAGAACTCGCGCCTGCCGAGCGACAGAGCGAGCACGAAGCCCGCGGAGAGCGTCAGCGAGATCCAGTTCTGCGGATAGCGGCGGACCTCCGGGAAGACGATCAGGGCGGTGGACAGCAGCAGAGTCAGCCCGCTGAGCACCAGGTTGACGATCCACGCGGCCCGTTTCCGGCGGCGCATCGTCACGGCCAGGAAGAGCGCCACCACCCCCGAGGAGAAGCCCGCCGTGAGCAGATACGGAGTGAAGTAGTCGTCCGTGTTGTGGCGGCGCAGGTCCTGGCCGAAGGTCACCCAGACCGCGCTGAGGAAGTTGAGGAACGACACCAGGCGCAGGTACCAGATCGCGAACGCGGCGCCGCGCCTGGAGCGCGGAGTGCCGGCCCTGCGGCCGGTACCCCGCCCGGATTCCTCGACGGCCATACCGACCTCTCCCATGAAAAGCGATCATATGGGGCATCGCGCCGCATGAGGGGGCGCTCCGCGGCCGGTGTCGGCCGGGCGCGGAGCGGGGCCGGTGTCAGTCCGTCGGCCCGTCCTTCTCGTCGTCCGCGCCGCCCTCCGCCGGCTCCGGCTCCCGCTCGGGCAGCTCCGCGGCCAGCGCGGCGGCGGCCTGGACGAAGGGAAGGGCGAGCAGTGCCCCGCATCCCTCGCCCACGATGACGCCGTGGTCGAGCAGCGGGTTGAGCGCCATCCGGTCGAACGCCTTCGCCTGCGCGGGCTCCCCGCTCAGCTGGCCCGCCAGCCACCAGTCCGGCGCCCGGAACGCGGCCCGCTGGCCGACCAGCGCCGCCGCCGCGCCGACCACCCCGTCCAGGACCACGGGCAGCCGCCGCACCGCGCACTGGAGCAGGAAGCCGGTCATCGCCGCCAGATCGGCGCCGCCCACGGTGGCCAGCAGCTCCAGCTGGTCGCCCAGGACCGGCCGGGCCCGGCGCAGGGCGTCACGGATCGCCGCGCACTTGCGCATCCACGCCAGGTCGTCGATCCCCGCGCCGCCGCGCCCGGTCACCACCGAGGCGTCCGTGCCGCAGAGCGCGGCGATCAGCGTGGCCGCCGCCGTCGTGCCGCCCACGCTCAGGTCGCCGAGCAGCACCAGGTCGGTGCCCGAATCGGCCTCCTCGTCGGCCACCGCGATCCCGAGCCGCACCGCGGCCTCGGCCTCTTCGGCCGTCAGCGCGTCCTCGACGTCGATACGGCCGCTGCCGCGCCGCACCCGGGTCCGTACGACGGCCTCCGGCAGCAGCTCCGGGTCGCAGTCCAGACCGGCGTCCACGATCCGCACCGGCACGGAGAACCGGCGGGCCAGGACCGCCAGCGGGGTCGAGCCGTCCAGCGTGGCCCGCACCAGCTCGTGCGCGGTGGAGGCCGCGCGGCCGGACACATCGAGTTCGGCGACCCCGTGGTCACCCGCGAACAGCACCACGCGCGGCTGTGCGATCGTCCGCACCGGCGCGGCCTGCTGCGCGGTCGACAGCCACTC
Source organism: Streptomyces sp. NPDC008163 (assembly GCF_042956885.1). Lineage (NCBI taxonomy): Bacteria > Bacillati > Actinomycetota > Actinomycetes > Kitasatosporales > Streptomycetaceae > Streptomyces > Streptomyces sp. NPDC008163. The sequence goes on from NZ_JBIBHG010000002.1 coordinate 182,687, forward strand.
GCCCAGCTCGTCCAGCCGGCCCAGGGCGCCCGGGGGCACGATGAGCCGTTCCCGGCGTTCCTCGGCATCGCGCCGTACGCCCCCGTCGGGGCGTTCGATCAGGTCGGAGAAGTCGTCCAGATTCACGGGGGTCTGCCTCGCGGGTCGATACGGGGAGTGGTCCGGGGAGCCCGGCGGCGGGCTCCCTGCGGAACAGTACCCGCCACGTTTTCCGGGCCCGCCCGGTACGGCCCCGTGCCCGCGGCCCCCGCATCCCTCAGCCGCGCAGCACCAGCACCTGGCCCGCCACCACCAGCAGCACCTGCTCGCACTCCTCGGCCACCGCCGCGTTCAGCCGGCCCAGCTCGTCCCGGAAGCGTCGCCCGGCCGCCGTCCCCGGCACCACCCCGGAGCCGGTCTCGTTGGTCACCAGGACCACCGTGCGCCGCGTCCCGCGCACCGCCGCGACCAGCTCCGCCGTCCTGGCCCGCAGCGCCCGCTCGCCGCCCTCCGCCCATGCCGCGTCGTCCCAGGCGTCCACCCGGTCCATCGCGTCCGTCAGCCACAGGGACAGGCAGTCGATGAGCAGCGGCGGCCCGTCCGACGACAGCAGCTCCGCGAGCTCGCAGCTCTCCTCGGTGCGCCAGGCGGCCGGCCGGCGCTCCCGGTGCAGCCCCACCCGGGCCGCCCAGTCCCCGTCCCCGTCCCGGGTGCCGCCCGTCGCCACGTACACGACCTCCGGATACGTCTCCAGGCGCCGTTCCGCCTCGACGGACTTCCCGGAACGGGCGCCGCCGGTGACCAGGGTGCGCCGCGGGGCCGCGGCCGGGGTGCGGAAGCCGCCGACCGTCAGCGTCGTGCCGTCCGGCACCGCCCGGGCCCCGGCGGCGGCGAGCCGGCGTTCCAGCTCGGGCGCGGGCGGCGCGTCGTGGTCCAGGTGGACGGCGATCAGCTCGGTGGCGGACCCGATCGCCTCGACGGCCCGCAGCCGCGCCACCGCGTCGGGCCGCCCGACGACGTCCCCGGCGACCAGGTCGTAGGGCTGCGCCACCGGGCCCGTCAGCCCGGCCGGCGCGCCGCCCGGCGGGAGGTACAGCAGCCGGGCGCCCTCCGGCGAGGTCACCTCGTACCCCGTGCCGGGCGCGTCCATCGGCACGGCCCGCACCCGGTGCCCGCTGATCAGCGTCAGCACCCTCCCGTCCGGGACCCGGCCCGCCGGAGGCAGCCCGACGGGCAGCTCGACGGCGGGTCCGTCGTGCGGGTGGGTCAGGAGGACCTGGCGTACGCCGGTGAGCGAGCGGCCGGCGCGGGCGGCGGCGAACACCGCTCCGGGCGTGAGGTCGAGGAGCAGCGCGTCGTCGACCAGGAGGGCGGTCGCGGCCCGGCCGCCGGTGCCGCGGGCGAGGGCGCAGGCGGCGCAGGGGCAGTCGGGCCGCGGCAGCCCGTCGGGGGCTCCGGTGCCGAGCAGAGTCAGTTCCACGCTCCGATCCTGCCGCGTCGCCGCACGCGATGCGCGACGTGGGCCCTCGAAGATCAGCCGCGCAGCCTCTAGGCTGCCGACCGGAACGACTTACCCGGGAGGCGCACATGGCGTGGACGTGGCGGTTCGAGAAGTCCGACGGTACGGAGACGGAGCCGGCCCTGCAGCCGGAGGAGTTCACGACCCAGGGCGACGCGGAGTCGTGGATCGGTGAGTACTGGAAGGAACTCCTGGACGGCGGGGCGGACCAGGTCACGCTCTTCGACGACGGGACGAAGATCTACGGCCCGATGAGCCTTCAGGCGGACGCGGCCGGCTGACGGCGCACGGCTGCCGCCGGGCGGGCCCTCGCGGACTCGCCCGGCGGCAGCGTCTGCGTACGCTCAGATCTCGCCGAGGGTGACCTCGGCCGTCTTCTGCGCGCTCCCGCGCGTGTACGTCACCTTCGCCTTCTGGCCCGGCTTGTGGCCGGCCAGCGCCTCGGAGAGCGAGGTGATCGTGGTGACCTTCGAGTCGTCCACCTTCACGATGATGTCGCCGGCCCGCAGCCCGGCCTTGTCGGCCGCGCCGCCGTTCTGCACGCTGACGATCGCGACGCCCGCGGGGCGGTAGTCGTCGTTGACGACCGTGCGGCCGGTGATGTCGAGGGCCGCCCGGCCCGAGTCGGTCACCTTGCCGTTCTTGATGATCTGGTCCGCGACCGTCCGCACCATCGAGGCCGGGATGGCGAAGCCGATCCCGGGCGCGGCGCTGTCGCCCATCTGGGGGTCGGAGGCGGCGAGCGTCGGGATGCCGATGACCTGGCTGTCCAGGTTCACCAGGGCCCCGCCGCTGTTGCCCGGGTTGATCGCCGCCGAGGTCTGCACCATGTTGGCGATGGTCGCCCCGGTGCCGCCGCCCGAGCGGCTCTCGCTCACGGTCCGGCCGAGTGCCGAGACGATGCCCTGGGTGACGCTGCTGGACAGGCCGAGCGGCGAGCCCATCGCCAGCACGATCTGTCCGACCGCGACCTTCTCCGAGTCGCCGAACTTCGCGGGCCGCAGCCCGTCGGGCACGTCGTCCAGCTTGATGACGGCCAGGTCCTGCTGGGGGTAGGCGGCGACCAGCGACGCCTTCAGCACCTTCTCGCCGGTGGCCACGGTGACCTTGAACGACTTCTCGTCGCCGACGACGTGCGCGTTGGTGACGATGTGGCCCTGGGCGTCGTAGACGACACCGGAGCCCAGGCTCTCGGAGGCGTCGATCTGCACGACCGACGGCAGCACGTCGTTGATGGTGGACTGGTACTCGCTCTGCAGATCCCCGTCGGCCTTCGCGGCCGGCCCGGCCTGCGCCGAACCGGACGCCGTCGCGTCCGGCCCCGCGGCCGGGGCATCCGCCCCGGAGCAACCGCTCACCAGCGCGATCGCGCAGACACCCGCGGACAGGGGCAGCAACAGCCGCCGCGCACGGCGGCGGGAGTGAATGGCATCCATGTCCGGATTATTGCTTTTGCCCTGACGGGCGGCCTGCTGAGCGCATCCAAGAGGTGAAGAGGCACATGGGGCAGCGCCGGACGGCGGAACTCAAGCGGGCACGCGCCGCACGTGACAGCGCCGGGCGGCCGGACATCAAGCCCGCCCGGCGATTGAGGGCGATCTTTCAGCCCGTCCGGCGTTTGAGGGCGATCTTTCAGCCCGTCCGGCGTTTGAGGGCGATCTTTCAGCCCGTCCGGCGTTTGAGGACAGGACGCCCGCCCGGACGAGCCCGGGCCTCAGCCCCGTACGCCACACAGATGCAGCAGCGCCGCGACCCCGCGATACGGATCCGTCCGCCCCGCCCGGTCCTCCGCCGCGAGCACCCGCTCCAGCTCCGCGACCGGCGGCAGCTCCACCTCGTTGCTCACGAGGTCCGTGAAGAGCCGCACCCCGTACCAGGCGTGCAGCGGCGCGGCGATCGAGGCCAGCGTCGCCGTCAGCGCCTCCAGCCGGTCCGCGCGTACGGACAGGCCGAGCCGGTTCGTGTACCGGTCGGAGTCGAACGCGGCCAGCGCCCCGGCGAAGTCCCCGGCCATCCCCGGCCGCATCGCCAGCGCGTCGGCGTTCCGTACGAGCAGGGACAGCAGCCCGCCCGGCGCCAGCATCCGGGCCAGGCCCGCCAGCATGGCGTCCGGCTCCTGGACGTACATCAGGACCCCGTGGCAGAGGACCACGTCGAAGCTGCCGGGCAGGAAATGAACCCCGGTGTCCTGGCCGTTGCCCTCGATCAGCCGCACCCGCTCGCGGATGCCGGCGGGTTCGCCGCCCAGCGCCTCACGGGCGACCCGCAGCATCTCCGCGTCTGATTCGAGACCGGTCACGGTGTGCCCGGCCCGGGCCAGCCGCAGCGCCTGCGTGCCCTGGCCCATGCCGACGTCCAGGATGCGCAGCCGCTGCCCGACCGGGAAGCGGGCCGCGATCTGCTCGTCCAGCTGCCGGGCGACCAGCTCCTGCCGCACGGTGTTGCGCAGGCCGGTCAGGCCCTTGGTCCAGGCTGCCGAGGCCCCGGCGAAGCCGGAGACGGCCGGCCGGTCGGCGGACACTCCGCCGACCGGGCCGGACGGCTCGGTGCTCAGGGCCTCTCCCCGCGCTTGACCTGCGGCTTCGGCAGCCGCAGCCGCCGCATCTGGAGCGTACGCATCAGCCCGTAGGCGACCGCGCCGCGCTTCGGGGTGTCCGGGAACCGCGTGTTCAGCTGCTTGCGCAGACGGAACGCGAGCCCGACCGAGTCGATCACGATCAGCACGATCACGATCAGCCAGAGCAGCAGCGAGATGTTCTGGATGCCCTGCACCTGGATCACGCTGAGGATCAGGATGACCACGGCGAGCGGCAGGAAGTACTCCGCGATGCAGAAGCGGGAGTCCACGAAGTCGCGGACGAAGCGGCGCACCGGCCCCTTGTCGCGCGCGGGCAGATAGCGCTCGTCACCACTGGCGAGCGCCTCCCGCTGCTTGGCCATGTCCACGCGGCGCGCCTCGCGCTGCCGCTTGGCGGCCTCCTTGCGGTCGAGCGGCGCACCACTGGAGGCGCGACGGCGCTGCGTCTGGGCCTCGCTGCGCTTGGGGGTGGGGCGACCCTTGGGAGCCTGCGGGTCGCGGGGCGTCTTGGAGAGGTCCGCCGTCACCTTGTCGGTGGGGGCCTTCTCTTCCTTGGAGCGGCTACGGAACACAAGGCCCAAGGGTACGGGGTCGCTCACGGATCCCCGCAGGCCGCCCGGGAACGATCCGGCAACGGCCTGCGTCCTCGACGGTGTGCGGGCGGGCGGTACGGGCCTCACCTACTCCCTGGGCCGGAGCGGACCGGACGCACAGTCGTCCTTGGGGAGGAGCCCATCCACGTCCGAACAGTGCGGTAATAGAGACAGGGCCCGTACTGTGGGTTCTGTTGGAGTGCTGGAGCCCAGTTGAGTCAGAAGGGGGCGCGCGAAGCCCATGAGCGGTGTCATGAAGCGTATGGGGATGATCTTCCGCGCGAAGGCAAACAAGGCCCTTGACCGGGCCGAGGATCCGCGCGAGACCCTTGATTACTCGTACCAGAAGCAGCTTGAGCTGCTTCAGAAGGTGCGCCGCGGAGTCGCCGACGTGGCGACCTCGCGCAAGCGGCTGGAGCTGCAGCTGAACCAGCTGCAGGGCCAGTCCTCGAAGCTGGAGGACCAGGGACGCAAGGCGCTCGCGCTCGGCCGCGAGGACCTGGCCCGCGAGGCGCTGTCGCGCCGCGCCGCCCTCCAGCAGCAGGTCACCGACCTGGAGACGCAGCACACCACGCTCCAGGGCGAGGAGGAGAAGCTCACTCTCGCGGCCCAGCGGCTTCAGGCCAAGGTGGACGCCTTCCGGACGAAGAAGGAGACCATCAAGGCCACCTACACGGCCGCCCAGGCGCAGACCCGGATCGGCGAGGCGTTCTCCGGCATCTCCGAGGAGATGGGCGACGTCGGCCTGGCGATCCAGCGGGCCGAGGACAAGACGCAGCAGCTCCAGGCCCGCGCCGGTGCCATCGACGAGCTGCTGGCCTCCGGCGCCCTCGACGACCCGACCGGCACGGCGAAGGACGACATCGCCGCCGAGCTGGACCGGATCTCCGGTGGTACGGATGTGGAGCTGGAGCTTCAGCGCATGAAGGCCGAGCTGGCCGGCGGCTCCTCCTCGCAGCAGGCGATCGAGGGCGGCCCGCAGGACGCCCAGCAGCAGAACAGCCAGTCGCACAAATTCGACAAGAACTGAGGCGGCGTCATGATCGTACGGATCATGGGGGAGGGCCAGGTGGTCCTGGCCGACAGCCATCTCGCCGAGCTCGACAAGCTCGACGACGCCCTGCTGGCCGAGATGGAACGCGGTGACGGACCCGGCTTCCGCACCACGCTCCACGCGCTCCTGGCCCGGGTGCGCGAACTCGGCGCACCCTTGCCCGACGACTCCCTGGAACCGTCCGAGCTGATCCTGCCGGCGCCGGACGCGACCCTCGAAGAGGTACGCGCCATGCTCAGCGACGACGGCCTGATCCCCGGCTGACGCCGACCGCTCTCCAGCACCCGCACCCCGTGCCCCGCGCCCGCCCGACGGACGCGGGGCACGGGTGCGTCCGGGGCCGCCGCTCCCGGCCGGACCGGGCAGTGCGCGGCACACCGTAACGTAGCCCGACGTGACCACCCTCGGAACCGGGGTCCCGCGCGTCCGCAAGTGGCTGCGCGCCCATCCCCTCGCGCTGGACGGCGCGCTCGCCCTGGGCGTGCTCATGGCGATGGTCTTCGCGTCGTTCGTGGACCCCGGCGGGCACGACGGGCCCACCTTCGGCGCCCGCACCCCGGCCGCGAGCAGCCTGCTGCTGATGCTGCTCAGCGCGCTGGCCCTGATCCGGCGGCGCCGCGAACCCATGGCGGTGCTCGCCGCCACCGGGGCGCTGACCGTCGTGGAGCTGGTCACCGCGGACCCGCCCGCCCCCGTCGTGATGAGCGCCGTCATCGCGCTGTGCACCGTCGCCGCCCGCACCGACCGGCCCACCACCTGGCGGGTCGGGCTGCTCACCATGGCCGCGCTCACCGCCGCCGCCATGCTCTTCGGCTCGCCGCCCTGGTACAGCCAGGAGAACCTGGGCGTCTTCGCCTGGACCGGGATGGCCGCGGCCGGGGGCGACGCGGTCCGCTCCCGGCGCGCGTTCGTCGGCGCGATCCGGGAGCGCGCCGAACGGGCCGAACGGACCCGTGAGGAGGAGGCCCGCCGCCGGGTCGCCGAGGAACGGCTGCGCATCGCCCGCGATCTGCACGACGTCGTCGCCCACCACATCGCCCTGGTCAACGTGCAGGCCGGAGTCGCCGCCCACGTCATGGACAAACGCCCCGACCAGGCGAAACAGGCCCTCGCCCATGTCCGCGAGGCGAGCCGGTCCGCGCTCAACGAGCTACGGGCCACCGTCGGCCTGCTCCGCCAGTCCGGCGACCCGGAGGCGCCGACCGAACCGGCCCCCGGCCTCGCGCTCCTCGGCCAGCTCGTGGAGAGCGTGCGCCAGGCCGGGCTGCCCGTCGAGGTGGCCTGCGCCGCCGAGGGCGATCCGCCGCTGCCCTCGGCCGTCGACCTGGCCGCGTACCGGGTGATCCAGGAGGCGCTGACCAACGTCCGCAAGCACGCGGGCCCGGGAGCCAGGGCGGAGGTGAGCGTCGTACGGGTCGGAGCCACGGCCGAGGTCATGGTCCTGGACAACGGCCGCGGGAACGCCACTGACACCGATTCGGGCTCCGGCGGCGGGCACGGCCTGCTCGGGATGCGGGAACGCGTCACCGCCCTGGGCGGCACCCTCACCGCAGGTCCCCGCTACGGGGGCGGGTTCCGCGTCCATGCGATCCTGCCCGTCGAGGCCCGCGCGCAGGAGCCCGGTCGGCCGGGCGCGGCGGACCGGACGGGGGAGAACGCATGACACCGGCCATCAAGGTCCTGCTCGCCGACGACCAGGCGCTGCTGCGCAGCGCGTTCCGGGTGCTGGTCGACTCGGAGCCCGACATGCGGGTGGTGGGCGAGGCGGCGGACGGGGCGCAGGCGGTGCAGGTGGCCCGCGCCGAGCGGCCCGACGTGGTGCTGATGGACATCCGGATGCCCGGGACCGACGGACTCACGGCCACCCGCATGATCAGCGCCGACCCGGAACTCGCGGACGTCCGCGTGGTCATGCTCACCACCTTCGAGGTGGACGAGTACGTGGTGCAGTCGCTGCGCGCCGGGGCCTCGGGCTTCCTCGGCAAGGGCGCCGAGCCGGACGAACTCCTCAACGCGATCCGGATCGCGGCGGGGGGCGAGGCGCTGCTCTCGCCGGCCGCGACCAAGGGCCTGATCGCCACGTTCCTCGCGCAGGGCGGCAGCGGGGCGGAGGACGGGCCGGGGGCGGCCGCGTACTCGGAGCGGCTGGCGGCGCTCACCACGAGGGAGCGCGAAGTGCTGGTCCTGGTCGCGGGCGGGCTGTCCAACGACGAGATCGCGGAGCGCCTGGTCGTCAGCCCACTGACCGTCAAGACCCATGTGAACCGGGCGATGGCGAAGCTGGGCGCCCGGGACCGGGCACAACTCGTGGTAATCGCGTATGAATCGGGCCTGGTGCGCCCACGGGTGGAGTGAGGGTGCAGCCGGGGTGTACTCCACCTGCGGTATGCGCGGCATGAGAAAGCGACCCTGGGGCCGAGGACTTTCGTCCCGGGGATCGGCGATCGTATAGGTGGGCGGGATCTGTCCCCCGGGCACGTCCCGGCATCCCGCCCACCTGCCGCGTAAGCCACAGAAAGAGACCCACCCATGTCCTGGCTGTCCAGATTCAGCCTCGCGCAGAGGGCCCTGATCGGTCTGATCTCGATCGTCGCGCTCGTCTTCGGAGCGATCGCGATCCCGCAGCTCAAGCAGCAGCTGCTGCCCACCATCGAACTGCCGATGGTGTCGGTGCTCGCCCCCTACCAGGGTGCGTCCCCCGATGTGGTCGAGAAGCAGGTCGTCGAACCGCTCGAGAACACCATCAAGGCCGTCGACGGCGTCACCGGCGTCACGTCGACCGCCAGCGAGGGCAACGCCGTCATCATGGCGTCCTTCGACTTCGGTGACGAGGGCACCAAGCAGCTCGTCGCCGACATCCAGCAGGCCGTGAACCGGGCCCGCGTCCAGCTGCCCGAGGACGTCGACCCGCAGGTCATCGCCGGCTCGACGGACGACATCCCGACCGTCGTCCTCGCCGTCACCTCGGACAAGGACCAGCAGGCGCTCGCCGACCAGCTGGACCGCACCGTCGTCCCCGCCCTGGAGGACATCGACGGCGTCGGCCAGGTCTCCGTCGACGGTGTGCGCGACCTCCAGGTCTCCGTCACCCCGGACGACAAGAAGCTCGCCGCCGCCGGACTCAACGCCGCCGCGCTCTCCCAGGCGCTCCAGTCGGGCGGCGCGACCGTCCCTGCCGGTGCCTTCTCGGAGTCCGGCAAGAGCCGCACGATCCAGGTCGGCGGCGCCTTCACCTCGCTGCGGCAGATCGAGGACCTGCGGGTCACCGGTCAGAACCCGGCCTCGGGCAAGCCCGGCAAGCCGGTCCGCCTCGGTGACATCGCGACCGTGAAGCAGGAGGCCGCCACCGCGGACTCCATCACCCGCACCAACGGCCGCCCGAGCCTCGCCGTCATGGCGACGATGGACAAGGACGGCAGCGCCGTCGCCATCTCGGACGCCGTCAAGGACAAGCTCCCGGACCTGCGCAAGGACCTCGGCTCCGGCGCCGAGCTGACCGTCGTCTCGGACCAGGGACCGGCCGTCTCCAAGGCGATCTCCGGCCTGACGACCGAGGGCGCGCTGGGCCTGCTCTTCGCGGTCATCGTGATCCTGGTCTTCCTGGCCTCGCTGCGCTCCACCCTGGTCACCGCGGTCTCCATCCCGCTCTCCGTGGTCCTCGCGCTGATCGTGCTCTGGACCCGCGACCTGTCGCTCAACATGCTGACGCTGGGCGCGCTCACCATCGCGATCGGCCGGGTCGTGGACGACTCGATCGTCGTCCTGGAGAACATCAAGCGCCACCTCGGCTACGGCGAGGAGCGGCAGTCGGCGATCATCACCGCGGTCAGGGAGGTGGCCGGCGCGGTCACCTCGTCGACGCTCACCACCGTCGCCGTCTTCCTGCCGATCGGTCTCGTCGGCGGCATGGTCGGCGAGCTGTTCGGCTCGTTCTCGCTGACCGTCACCGCGGCCCTGCTGGCCTCGCTGCTGGTCTCGCTGACCGTGGTTCCCGTCCTGTCGTACTGGTTCCTGCGCGCCCCCAAGGGCACCGCCGAGGACCCGGACAAGGCGCGGCGCGAGGCCGAGGAGAAGGAGGCGCGCAGCCGCCTCCAGCGGATCTACGTCCCGGTGCTGCGGTTCGCCACCCGGCGCCGTATCACCAGTGTCGTCATCGCCCTCGTCGTCCTCTTCGGCACCTTCGGCATGGCGCCCCTCCTCAAGACGAACTTCTTCGACCAGGGCGAGCAGGAAGTCCTGTCCATCAAGCAGAAGCTCGACCCGGGCACCAGCCTCGCGGCCTCCGACGAGGCGGCCAAGAAGGTCGAGAAGCTCCTCGCCGACGACGAGGGTGTGAAGGACTACCAGGTCACCGTCGGCTCGTCCGGCTTCATGGCCGCCTTCGGCGGCGGCACCGGCTCCAACCAGGCGTCCTACCAGGTCACCCTGAAGGACTCCGCCGAGTTCGAGGCCACCCAGGACCGCATCGAGAAGGGTCTCGCCAAGCTCGACGGCATCGGCGACACCACCATCAGCGCGGGCGACGGCTTCGGCAGCCAGGACCTGAGCGTCGTCGTGAAGGCCGCCGACGCGGACACTTTGAAGAAGGCGTCCGAGCAGGTCCGCGCCGAGGTCGCCAAGCTCAAGGACGTCACCGATGTCCAGAGCGACCTGGCGCAGAGCGTCCCGCGGATCTCGGTCAAGGCCAACGCGAAGGCCGCCGATGCCGGTTACACCCAGGCCACGCTCGGCGCGGCCGTGGCCGGAGCGGTGCGGGGCACCCCGTCCGGCAAGGCGATCATGGACGACGCCGAGCGCGACGTCGTCGTGAAGTCGGCCCACCCGGCCACCACCATGCAGGAGCTGAAGGACCTTCCGCTCGGCAAGGTGAAGCTCGGCACCATCGCCGACGTGAAGCTGGTCCCCGGACCGGTCTCCATGACCCGGATCGACGGCCAGCGCGCCGCGACCATCACCGCCCGGCCCACCGGTGACAACACCGGCGCGGTCAGCACCACGCTCCAGACGAAGATCAAGGCCCTGGACCTCCCCGAGGGTGCCACCGCCACCATCGGCGGTGTCTCCGAGGACCAGGACGACGCCTTCAAGAACCTGGGCCTGGCCATGCTGGCGGCCATCGCGATCGTCTTCATGCTGCTGGTCGCCACCTTCCGGTCGCTGATCCAGCCGCTGATCCTGCTGGTCTCCATCCCGTTCGCCGCCACCGGCGCGATCGGCCTGCTCGTCGCCACCGGCACCCCGATGGGCGTCCCGGCGATGATCGGCATGCTGATGCTGATCGGCATCGTGGTGACCAACGCGATCGTGCTGATCGACCTCATCAACCAGTACCGGGCCCAGGGCCTGGGCGTGGTCGAAGCGGTCGTGGAGGGCGGGCGCCACCGTCTGCGTCCGATCCTCATGACGGCCCTGGCGACGATCTTCGCCCTGCTCCCGATGGCGCTCGGCGTCACCGGCGAGGGCGGCTTCATCTCGCAGCCGCTGGCCGTCGTCGTCATCGGTGGTCTGATCACCTCGACGCTGCTGACGCTCCTCCTGGTGCCGACGCTGTACGCGATGGTGGAGCTCCGCAAGGAACGCCGCCGGAACAAGAAGGCCGCCAAGAGGGCCGCGAAGGCCGGCGTCCCGGCCCCGGCGGAGGCGCAGGAGTCCGGCGAACCGGAGCCGACGCGGGCCTGACCGGCCCGGCCTGATTCAGCCGGTCACACCAGGGGCCCGGCCCGCACGCTTGTGCGGACCGGGCCCCTTCGCGTGGACGGGTGACCGTCAGGCGGCCCCGCTGAGCGCCTTGATCATGCGGAGCCACAGCTCCCCGTACGGCTCCGCGTACCGGACACTCAGGCCCGCGATCTCCCGCAGCAGTCGGCCCCGGATCTCCTCCGGGGCGCGCGGGATCAGACCGGCCAGCTCCTCCGGTTCGATGCCTTGGACGGCCCCCGAGAGGACCATGCTCACCTGGGCGTGGGCGAAGGAGGACAGCCGGTCCTCGTAGACCTGCCCCTCGATGGCGGCCGCGTGCATCAGGGAGGTGCCGTCACCGGCCTCCAACGCCCGCTCCACGTATGCCTGGAGCGCGTCCCGGTCCTCCACCAGCGCGTAGGCGGCGTCCATCCCCTCCGTACGGGAGACCTCCAGGACGGCGACGTGCGAGAGCGGGGTGTCCGGGGACGGCCAGACCTGGAGGAGGCGCGGGTGGTCCTGGAGGTAGGCCCGCGACTCGGCCCAGGACTCGCAGCCCACCCACTCGGCCAGCTGCCCCGACAGGATCAGTGGATCGTAGGCGGATGTCACGCCGTGGTCGAGCACGAACTCGCGGAGCGCGGCGTGCTGTTGTGCGGTGGCCGGGTCCAGGAGCGCCAGCTCTTCGAGCGCCGTCGCGGCCTCCTCACCGGCGAGCGCGTCGGCGTACCGGGACCAGTGGTCGCGCGACGTGGTCCAGTCGGGCGCGAACATCCAGGTGCCCACGGCTTCCAGCGTGGCGGCCGAGAGCGAGAGCCAGTCGGGCGCGGGGCCGTGGGTCTCCGCCTCCCACGCCTCGCGCACCTCCTCCCGGTCGCCGTGGGCGCGCAGGGCCCGCCGCGCCCGTACGGTCACCAGGTCCGGGCCGTCCTCCGGTTCGAGGCCGGCGTCCCGCCCGAGGAACGACGCGAGCGCGCGTACGCCCTCCGAGGGGAGCGGATCGGGGCAGCTCAGCAGGAAGACGCTCCGTTCGACGCCGATGCGCCGGGCGGTCGGCGGGTGGGCTTCGGCGAACTCCGCCGCGCACTCCTCGTACGCCTCGACCGCCGAGGCGTGGTCGCCGGTACGGGCGAGCGCGCGGGCCAACTCCCCGAGCGCCTGCACCAGATCGTCCTCGAAGGCGCGCGGGTTCTCCAGGGCCAGGGCGCGGCAGACGGGCAGCGCTTCCCGGGCCGTACTCACGGCTCCCTCGAGGTCCCCGTTCATCCCCCGCAGCTTGCCGAGGTTCCGCAGGGCGAGCGCCAGATCGGCACGGTGCGCTCCACTGTGCTCGTCCACGAGCCGGCGCACCAGGACGACACTTTCGTCGGCCGCCGCCAGGGCTTCCTTCCGGCTGCCGGTGCTGTTGAGGTTCGCGGCCAGGGCGCCGAGGGCCCTCGCGAGCGGGGAGCGCAGGACGGGCGCGTCGGGGGCGAGTTCACGCAGGAGCGCTACGGCCTCTGTCGCGACGGACAGTCCTTCCGCCGGGTCACCGGCCGGGTTCAGATGGGCGGCGAGGCTGGAGAGCGAGACGGCCAGCTCCTGCCGGTGGACGGCAGGCTGTGCCGCGGCGAGTTCCCGGCGGATCGCGACCGACTCCCGGCCCGCCGTGAGCGCCCCCGACAGATCGCCCAGGACCGCACGGTGATTGGCGACGTTGTTGAGGACCAGCGCGTACTCGGGGAGGAACGCCTCCGGGTCCTCCCCGGCGAGACGCCCGTAGAGCGCGGCCGCCTCCTCGGAGTGTGCCAGGGCCTCCGCCGGCTGCCCGTCGGCGGTCAGGTGCATCGCGAGGTTGTTCAGCATCCCGGCCAGCCCGGGGAGGGAGGCCGCCGGCCGGTGCTTGGCCAGATCGCGCTGGAGCTGCAGGGCCTGGCGCGCGAGCAGTACCGCCGACGCGCGGTCCCCGGCGGCGGCGGTCTTGTTGGCCAGGGACGTCACGGCCCGGGCGAGATCCGGCTGGAAGACCTCCATGTGCTCGTCGGCGAGCCCGGCGAACACCCGCGCGGCCTCCCGGGCCGACGCGAGCGCGCCCTCGTGGTCCCCGACGCCGGAGAGCCGGTCCGCGAGGTTGTGCAGTGCCGTGGCCAGTTGCTCCCGGAATGCGTCCGGGTGACGCTCGACGAGCTCCCGGCAGATCTCCACGGACTCCCTCGCGGGGGCTAGCGCCCTCGCGGTGTCGCCCACGTCGGCCCTGTGCACGGACAGATTGGTCAGGGAGCCCGCCAGGGAGGCCCGCAGAGCGGCCGGATGGCGTTCGGCCCTCCTCCGGTTGACCTGGACCGCCTTCTCCGCCTGCGGCAGCGCGTCCGCGTGACGTCCGACGGCCCTGAGGGCGTGGGCCAGGCTCGCCAGGGAGGAGGTGAGGGGGCCCAGATGCTCGTCCGGGCGCGCGGCGGCGAGGCCGGTGAAGATCTCCACCGCCTCCTGCGCGGGGGAGACGGAGGCCCGCCGCTCCCCGAGCGCCATCAGCACCACCGCCAAGCCGTTCAGCGCGGAGGCGAGCTGGGGGCGGAAGACCGCCGGCTCCTTCTCGGACAGCTCCCGGAAGATGACGACGGCGTCCCCGGTGAGGACGAGCGCACCCTCCAGGTCACCGATCTCGTGGACCCGCCTGCCGAGCGTGGCGAGCGCCAGCGCGAGGTCGGCCAGGGACGCGCTGTCCCCCGCCCCGGAGCGGCTCCGCAGGAGCGCGACCGCCTCGCGTGCCGGGAGGAGCGACCCCTCGCGGTCCCCGACGTCGGCGCACCGGTTGGCGACGTTGACCAGGGTGCGGACGAGTTCCGTCGTACGGGACCCGGGGGCGGCCTCCTCCAACGTCCGGAAGAGGTCCGCCGCCTCCTGCGCCGCCCGCAACGCCCCGGCCGGGTTCCCTGCCTGCCCCAGCTGCTCCGAGTAGCCGTTCAGCGCATGGCCCAGGACCGGTACCGCGTCAGGCCCGAGCCGCTTGACGAACTTCCGCAGCGCCTCGATCCCCGACGCGCCCGCCCGGCCCGCGTGCCGCGCGAGCCTCCGCATCACGTACCGGTCCACCGCCGCCCAGCCGCCGTCCGCCGCGCGCCGCTCGGCATGCGCGACGAGCGCGGCGAGCACCACCTCCGCGGCCTCGGCGCCGCCTGCCGCGGGCCGGGCCTCCAGATGCGAGACGAACTCCCGGTGGTACAGCCGGTACACCGCCTGCCCGTCCTCCGCGTCCTCCACGATGTAACGCCCGTACGCGGACAGCACCCAGTCCACGTCGCTCTCGTCGTACGGCGTCGCCCGGCCGCCCAGGGCTCCGGCGACCTCCTCCCAGACGCCCCCGGCGGGCATCCCGCGCCCGGCCGTCCAGGCCAGGGCGGTCAGCAGGTCCCGTGCGGCGGAGGGGAGTTCGGTGCCGTCCCCCAGGACCCGGACCGGGCCCGAACGCAGGTCGTCCTCGAACGCGGCGTCGATGGACTCCGGCAGACCGGCCTGCCAGGCGTCGTCCCCGGCGTCCCGCCCCTCCGCCAGCAGCGAGCCCGTCACCAGCCGGGCGAACAGGAACCCGCCGCCCACCGCCGTGGCGCGCGCCGCGACCGCCTCGCCCGCCTCCCGCGCCCGGTCCGCCGGGAAGCCGCCCGCCTCGCACCGGCGGGCCACATACGCGGCGATGTCCTCCTCGGTGCCCGGCTCCGCCTCCAGGTCCGCGGTGGTGACGGCCGCCCCGATCAGCCGCGCCAGCGCGTCCGGCAGGGTCTCGTCCGGGTGCCCGCCATCCGCCAGCCGGGCGCGGAACGCCCGCTCGCGCGAACCCAGCAGGACCGGGACCGCCCGGCTGAGCGGGAAGACCAACTCCTCGATCATGGCCTGCAGATGCTCGACGGGCACCTCGTCCAGGCCGTCCAGGACCAGCACCGGACGCCGGTCCAGTTCGCGCAGCTCGCCCCGGAAGTCGTCCGGGTTGCGCGGCTCCGGCAGCCCGAGCCGCCGGGCCAGCTCCGCAGCGGCCTGAAGCGGACTGAGGCCCCGCAGGTGCACCGCCGCGAGCGGGTGCCCGGGGCCGGGGTCGGGGTCGCCCTCCCGCAGGCCGCCCTGCGCCTCGGTCTCCGCACGCCGCTCCGGGTCGGTGAGCGTGGCGATCCGGCCCAGCACCGCCGACTTGCCGCAGCCCGCCGGGCCGGTCACCAGGAAGAGCCCGGCCTCGTCCGCCTCCATCCATTCGGTGATTTGGCCCAGGACCCGCTTCCGGCCCGTGAAGAACGAGCCCTCCTCGCGGAACCCGACGCCCCGGGCCGCGAGCACCAGGTGCTCCACCAGGCGGGCGGGCGCCCCGGGCACATGGCGCGGATTGGGGAAGACCGGCCGCCCGGTGCCGAGAGCGGCCGGGACCGGCGTCTGCCCCTCGCCGCGCCACCGCTCGCCGAGCGCGGCGAGCACGTCCGGGCCGCTGACCCACGCGTTGTGGGCGCTCCACGCCGACCGGTACTCGCTGGTGGCCGGGCCCTCCCTCAGCACCTCGGCCAGTGCGTCGAGCAGCGGCCCGGCCCCGTCCGAGGTCTCACCGCGCCGGCAGCTCGTCATGATCCCGAACCACTGCACCCGGCCGGGCGGCGCGGAGGTGGTCTCCCACCGCCGCAACGCCTTCTCCAGGCCCCGGCCCACGGCGTCCCCGGCGTGGCAGGCGTCGATGAGCACCAGGATCTGGTCGGCCCCCGACGCCACCGCCTCGTTGACCAGCGTCTCGGGCGAGACCCCGTGCCGCAGGGCGCGCGCGTCCCGGACGACCTGCTCGGCGTCGAGGTCCAAGTCGCAGAGCGCCAGACGTAGTTCGTCGTCCACCAGCACGCCGTGACCGGACCATACGATGAGCGCGGGCTTCCCGGCGCCGGACGCGCTCCAGGCGGTGAGGTCCCGGTCGAAGTCCGCCCAGGAGGGGTTGCCGCCGCCCGCCGTACGGGTCGCGATGCCCAGCGCCTCAAGGCGGTTGACGATCCCCTCCATCTGGGCCGTCGCACCGGTCAATTGCGGAAAGGTCCGCTCGTCGGCGTACGTCTCGCACACCACGCACAACGCGGTCCCCACGGCCTCGCCGCCCACCACGTCCGCCTCATCCGCCATCGGGCGCTCCGCCTTCCGTGCACGAGCCGTCGAAATGGACAGCAGCGTATGCACGGATCGGACGCCGGGGTGCCGGTCCGGACAAACTCGACTCTTTCCGGTCCCCGGGTGATAAGGAAACGGCCTGTCCCACGCGCACGTGTGGGACAGGCCGTTGCGCTGCGCGCTGCTTCAGCGACGGTCAGGCCGACGGCGGCGGTCACCCGGTGGCGGCCAGTGCCTGGATGATCCGCACCCAGTGCGTGGAGTGCTGGGAGGCGTGGGCCGCGCTGAGGGCGGCGATCTCGGAGATCAGCCGGTTGCGTGTGTCGGGCGATGCCTCGGCGACGAGGGGGGCGAGGCTGTCGGGGTCGGCCTCGGCGGGGGTGCCCGCGAGGAGCAGGGCGGCCTGGTGGTGGGTGCGGGCGGAGAGCTGGTCGTCGTACACCTCGTCCTCGATGGCGGCCGCGTGGCGGAGGGCTTCGCCGTCGCCGGTGGTGAGGGCGTTGTCGACGTACCGCTGGAGGGCGGTGCGGTCGCGTACGAGGGCGTAGGCCGTGGGGATGTCGTGGGTGCGGGCTGCGTGGAGGAGGGCGGCCTGGGCGGAGTGGGGAGGGGTGAGGCGGAGGAGGTCCGGGTGGGTGCGGAGAAACTGCTCGGACTCCTCCCAGGTGGTGGACTCCATCCAGTCGGACAGCTGTTCGCCGAGGACGCGAGGGAGATAGGCGGCCCGTGCGCCCTGGGTGAGGATTTCTTCGCGGAGCGTCTTGTGGTCGGCTGTGACTTCGGGGTAGAGAAGCGCGAACTCGGCGAGAGCGACGGCCGCTTCGGGGCTCCTCAGCAATTCGGCGTGTTCGTTCCAGCGAGCGTACGAATCGGACCAGGTGAGCGTGTACAGCCATGCGGCGACTGTTTCCAGTGCTTGGGGCCGGAGCGTCAGCCAGGCGGGGGACGTCGTGGCGACTTCGGCTTGCCACATAGCTATTACTTCCGCCTGATGTTCGGCGCTCTTGTGCGCGTATGCGCGCAGAGCGCTTCGGGCTTCGAACGTCACCTCGTCGGGAGCCTCGGCGGCCGGCGTGCTTGCCAGTTGAGCGAGCCCTCGCAGGCCCGCAGTGGTCGAACACTCCGGCCTGCGGATCGCGAAGGAGGCTCGTTCTCGGGCCAGGCCCCTGCCGACTGCCGGGCGCTTGCCCCGAATACTGGTGATCACGTTCTCAAATGCCTGGATTGCACCTTGAGGATCCCCCGCGTTGACGAGGTGGTCGGCAAGGTTGTTCAGAGATCCGGCGAGTCGGGGGGCATAGGCGGCGGGGTGCTGCTCGGTGAGCGCGCGGTACAGGTCCACAGCTTCGCGGGCGGGCCTGAGTGCGCCTCGGTTGTCTCCGGTGTCGGCGAAGTGGCTGGCGAGGTTGTTGAGAGACGTGGCCAGTCCTGGCGTGTGGGTGGCGGGATCTTGCTCGACGAGCATGCGGTAGAGGTTCACTGCTTCGCGTGTCTGGACGATCGCGCCTTGGGGGTTTCCGGTATTGGCGAGGTGGATGCCGAGGTTGCTCAGGGAGCTGGCAACGTCGGGCGTGTAGATGGCGGGCAGTTGTTCGGCAAGGGCTTGCCTGATGCTCAGAGCTTCGTGGGCGGGTGCGAGTGCTCCTTGATGGTTTCCGGTGTTGCCGAGCCGGTTGGCAAGGGTGCTGAGGGACATGGCGAGGTCGGGGAGGAAGGCTGCGGGGTGTTGTTCGGCGAGGGTGCGGTAGAGGTCGGCTGCTTCGCGGGCGGGCGCGAGTGCCGCCCGGTGGTCCCCTGTGCTGGCGAGTCGGTTGGCGAGGTTGTTCAGGGAACCGGCGAGGCGGGGGGTGTGGGTGGCGGGGTGTTGTTCGGCGAGGGTGCGGCAGAGATGTGTCGCGGTGTCGGCAGCTGTGAGTGCGTCTTGGTGGTTTCCGGTGTTGGCGAGCCGGTTGGCGAGTGTGTTCAGGGACATGGCGAGGCTGGGGAGGAAGGCTGCGGGGTGTTGTTCGGCGAGGGTGCGGTAGAGGTCGGCTGCCTCGCGGGCGGGCGGGAGTGCCCCCTGATGGTTTCCGGCATGGGCCAGGTGGTTGGCGAGGTTGTTCAGGGACATGGCGAGGTCGGGGAGGAAGGCTGCGGGGTGTTGTTCGGCGAGGGTGCGGTAGAGGTCGGCCGCTTCGCGGGCGGACGCGAGTGCGCCCTGGCGGTCCCCTGTGTCGGCCAGATGGTTGGCGAGGTTGTTGAGCGAGCCGGCGAGGTCGTGGGTGTGGGTGGCGGGGTGTTGTTCGGCGAGGGTGCGGTAGAGGTCGGCTGCCTCGCGGGCGGACGTGAGTCCTCCTCGAAAATCTCCGGTGTCGGCGAGTCGATTGGCCAGGGTGTCGAGGGACATGGCGAGGTTGTGCGTGTGGGTGGCGGGGTGTTGTTCGGCGAGGGTGCGGTAGAGGTCGGCTGCCTCGCGGGCGGGCGCGAGTGCCCCCCGGAGGTCTCCTGCGCCGGCGAGGTGGTTGGCGAGGTTGTTCAGGGACATGGCGAGGTCGGACGTGTGGGTGGCGGGGTGTTGTTCGGCGAGGGTGCGGTAGAGGTCGGCCGCTTCGCGGGCGGACGCGAGTGCGCCTTGGTGGTCTCCGACGTTGGCGAGGTGGTAGGCAAGGTTGTGGAAGGACATGGCGAGGTCGGGGAGGAAGGTGGCGGGGTGTTGTTCGGCGAGGGTGCGGTAGAGGCCGGCCGCTTCCTGGGCCGACGCAAGTGCTCCCTGGCGGTCTCCGGTGTCCGCCAGGTGGTTGGCGAGGTTGTTGAGGGACGTGGCGAGGCCGGGGCGGAAGGTCCCGGGGTGTTGTTCAGCGAGGGTGCGCCTTATGCGTACGGCCTTGTGGGCCGGTACAAGTGCGCCTCGGCGGTCTCCGGTGTCGGTGAGGTGGAGGGCCAGGCTGTTGAGGGCATCCGCAAGGTCCGGCAAGTAGGCTTCCGGGTTCATCTCGCTGAGCTCCTGGTACAAGCCGACCGCTTCGCCCGAGAAGACCAGGGCCTGGTCACGTAGCCCCAGCTGCGAAAGGGTCAGGGAAAGCACGTGCACACCCTCTGCCAGGTGAGGCGTCCCACTCTGCTCATCCCAAGCCGCCACCCCTTGCAGCACCTCCATCCCCGCCGCACCGCACCACACCGCATGCCGCACCAGCCCCCGCGTCACATACGGATCCACCCCAGACCAGTCACCCACCCGCCCCTGCCGCTTGATCAGGTCCACCAGGGTCCGCAGCACCACCTCACCCGCAGTCACCCCACCCGGCCCCTCCCGCCGCCTCAGGTGCGCAACGAACTCCCGGTGGTACAGGCGATACACCGCCTGCCCCTCCTCCGCGTCCTCCACGATGTAGCGCCCGAAGGCGGACAGCGCCCAGTCCACGTCGCTCTCGTCGTACTCGACGCCTCCGCCCAGCGCCCCGGCCACCGCCTCCCACACGCCGCCCGCCGGCATCCCCTGGCCCACCGTCCAGGCGAGCGCGGTCAGCAGGTCCCATGCCGCCGAGGGGAGGACCGTGCCGTCGTCGCGCACCCGTGCGGGCACCGCTCGCAGCTCGTTCTCGAACGCGGCGTCGATGGAGTCGGGCAGCTCCGTCAGCAGAGACTCGTCCGTCCCTGAGTCGACCCGCGCCAGGACCGTACTCGTGACCAGACGGGCAAAGAGGAAGCCGCCGCCGACGTCCGTGGCCCGCCCCGCGATCGCGGCACCGGCCTCCCGGGCCGGGCCCTTCGCCATCCCGGCCGCCTCGCACCGGCGCCGCACGTACTCGCCGATGTCCTCCCGCGTATGCGGTTCGTCCTCGAGGTCGACGGTCGTCACGTCCGCCCCGATGAGACGGGACAGAGTCTCAGGCAGGGTCTCGTTGCCCTCCTGCTGACTGCGGAACACCCGCTCCCGCGACCCGAGCAGCACGGGCACCGTCCGGCTGAGCGGGAACACCAGCTCCTCGATCACGCTCCGCGTGTGCTCGGCCGGCACCTCGTCCAGGCCGTCCATGACCAGGACCGGCTGAGGGGACAACTCCCGCACCTCCGCGCGGAAATCGTCCGTGCTGCGCGGCCGGGGCAACCCCAGGGCCCGGGCCAGCCGTTCCGCCGCCTGCAACGGGGTGAGGTCGCGCAGGTGCACCGCCGCGAGAGTCCGCTCCGCGCGGACGCCCGGGTCCGGGTCACCGTCGCGCAGTGCGCCGCTCGCGACGGCCCGCTCCCGCTGCTCCGGGTCCGCGAGCGTGGCGATACGGCCCAGCACGGCGGACTTACCGCAACCGGCGGGCCCGGTCACCAGGAACAGGCCGGGCCCGTCCTCGTCCAGCCACTCCACGATCCGGCCCAGCACCCTCGTACGGCCGGTGAAGAACCAGCCCTCCTCCCGGTGGCCGACCCCGCGTGCCGCCTGCACCAGGTGCTCCACCAGCCGGGCCGGGGCCTCGGGGGAGTGGAGGGGGTTGGGGAAGGCGGGGCGCCACTCGCCGAGGGTGGCGGGGACCGGTGTCTGGCCCTCGCCCTCCCACCGCGTGGCGATGGCGGCCAGCAGGTCCGGGCCGCTGACGAGAGCGTTGTGGGCGCTCCACGCGGAGCGGTACTCGTCGCCCGCCGGACCTTCCCTCAGGACCTTCGTCAAGGCGGTCAGCAGCGGCCCGCTGCCGTCCGAGGTCTCATGGCTCTGGCAACTCGCCAGGAAGCCGAGCCACTTGGTGTGCCCGGGTGGTGCGGACTCCTCCTCCCAGCGTCCGAGAGCCAGTCCCAGGGCCGGAACCGCGCCGCCACCCGCGTAACAGGTATCGATGATCACCAGCACGTGTTCGGCGCCGGAACCGACGGCCTCGCTGACCAGGTCGTCGGCGGTGACGCCGTGCCGTGTCACCCGGGCCTTCCACTGGCCGGGGTCGTCGGCCGGCTTCAGGTCCGACAGCACGAGTCGCGTCCGACCGTCGACCCGCACCCCGTGGCCCGACCAGATGACCAGAGCCGGTTTCGCGTGACCAGTGGCAACCCAGCCTTCGGACCACTCCTCGCTCTCCCTGCGAAACGCATCCGCCGACGGATTCCCACCCCCCACCTTCCGCGCCGCGTACCCCAGCCCCTCCAGCAGCCCCACGATCTCGTCCATCTGGGCCACCGCCCCCACGAGCCGGGGAAACTTCCCCCCGTCCGCGTACTCCTCGCACACCACACAAAGCGCCGTCCCCGCCGCACCCGTCATCGTCAGCCCCGCTCCAGAACCAGCACCAACGCGGCCATCACGACATTGGCCGAAACCCGCGTCCCGATCCGCACCCGATGCCCGCCAGCCGGAAGGCCGTTGATCCGGAGGGTGTACACCCCGCCGCCCCGGTTGGTCATCGTGCGCATCGGACCGCCCTCCACCCCGGCGAAGACGGCGACCCGGTCGTGCCCCGGCACATCGGCAGGAACCGTGGCCCGGATCTCGTACGCCTCCCCCTCCACCAGAATCTCCGGCGCCTCCACCGAGAGCGGCACATCCTCGTCCTCCGAGCCCCGGTGCACCGGCGGTTCCGGAGTGAGCGAGGCGTAGAGGCTCTGGCGGACGCCCTTGTTGTTCTGGAGGGAGCCGTGCTTCTCCCACGGGGTGTACGCGTGCCGCCCCGACCCCACCGCGCGGCTGGAGAGATCGGGCACCCGTCCGTCGCCCCCCTCGTCCACCCCGTCGATGGTGAGCAGCGCGCGCAGCGTCTCGCCCTCCGCCTCGGCGGTCGTCGGCGTCGGCTGCCGCACCCCGCCGACCGGGACGTACTCCACCCCGTACCGCGCACCCGCCTCCGAGGCCCGCAGATCCGCATGGAACCGCCCCGCCTGGCGCAGCAACTCCCCGTCCACCCCGGGCAGCCCCGTGACCTCGCGCGCGTACCGCAGCGCCGGACCCCCGGCCGCCAGGCACGCGTAGTCCGGCGTGAGCTGGTGCAGCGACGGGAGGCTCCGGGCGAACGGCGTGAGGTCGAGGCCGACCGGGCCGATCCCGTACCGCATCCCGTTGACCAGGTACAGCAGCGCGTCCAGCGACCCCCGGTACGGCGTCCCCAGCGTGACCACCCGGCGTGTGACCT
This sequence comes from Streptomyces sp. NPDC008163, assembly GCF_042956885.1. Classification (NCBI taxonomy): domain Bacteria; kingdom Bacillati; phylum Actinomycetota; class Actinomycetes; order Kitasatosporales; family Streptomycetaceae; genus Streptomyces; species Streptomyces sp. NPDC008163. The sequence continues at coordinate 205,275 of NZ_JBIBHG010000002.1, forward strand.
CCGCGCCCCCGCACTGCTCGACGTAGCTCCGGGTGACGAGGCCGCCCATCGAGTGGCAGAGGAAGACCACCTTCGCGTCCCGCCGGTCGGGGCGGGAGGCGCGCCAGCGGCCCAGCTCCTCGTCCACGCGCTCGGCCAGCCGTTCCGCGTTGTAGCGGCAGGAGAGCCGCCAGTCGTAGGCGAAGCCGACCAGGTTGGCCGGGGCGTCGGCCGCCTCGCCCGGCAGGCGGCGCTGGAGGGTGAAGTGCCGTTCCAGCCAGTTCAGCAGGCTGCTGTAACCGTCCACGGGCTTCCACACACCCGGCAGCGCGTGCACATCGGACATCAGCCCGGTGGGCCGCACACCGTCGCCGGGGTGCTCGTCGCCCAGGCGGGCCGGGAGCGTCAGGCCCTTGACCGAGTTGCCGAACGTACGGATGCCCCGCACCAGGGCCTTCCCCGAGGCCGCCCAGACCTCGTGCCCGTCCGCGTCCGCGAGCGTACTGCCGAGGATTCCCGGTACGACGACCACCAGATCCTCGGCCCTGCTGCGCTGTGTCATATGACTGTCCCCCGTATCCACACCGCCGAATGAGGACAGCAGCGTAGATACGGGGGACGGGGGTTCGGGCCGGTCCGGACAAAATCGGCCGCGTCCGGACCTTCCGTGTAAAGAGCCGCTACGGCAGCGCCAGCATCCGCTCCAGCGCCAGCTTCGCGTACTTCTCCGTCTCCGGGTCCACCACGATCCGGTTGACCTCCTTGCCCTCGGCCAGGGACTCCAGGGTCCAGACCAGGTGCGGCAGGTCGATGCGGTTCATCGTGGAGCAGAAGCAGACCGTCTTGTCGAGGAAGACGATCTCCTTGCCCTCGGGGGCGAAACGGTTCGCCAGACGCCGGACGAGGTTCAGCTCGGTGCCGATCGCCCACTTCGAGCCGGCCGGGGCCGCCTCCAGGGCCTTGATGATGTACTCCGTCGAGCCGACGTGGTCCGCGGCGGCCACGACCTCGTGCTTGCACTCGGGGTGCACCAGCACGTTGACGCCGGGAATGCGCTCGCGCACCTCGTTGACGGAGTCGACCGAGAAGCGGCCGTGCACCGAGCAGTGGCCGCGCCACAGGATCATCTTCGCGTTCCGCAGCTCCTCGGCGGTCAGGCCGCCGTTCGGCTTGTGCGGGTTGTAGAGGACGCAGTCCTCCAGGGACATGCCCATGTCCCGCACGGCGGTGTTGCGGCCCAGGTGCTGGTCGGGCAGGAAGAGCACCTTCTCGCCCTGCTCGAAGGCCCACTCCAGGGCCCGCTCGGCGTTGGACGAGGTGCAGATCGTGCCGCCGTGCCGGCCGGTGAACGCCTTGATGTCGGCGGAGGAGTTCATGTACGAGACGGGCACGACCTGCTCGGCGACACCCGCCTCGGTCAGCACGTCCCAGCACTCGGCGACCTGCTCGGCGGTGGCCATGTCGGCCATCGAGCAGCCCGCCGCCAGGTCGGGCAGCACGACCTTCTGGTCGTCGGTGGTGAGGATGTCCGCCGACTCGGCCATGAAGTGCACACCGCAGAAGACGATGTACTCCGCCTCCGGGCGGGCCGCGGCGTCCCGGGCGAGCTTGAAGGAGTCCCCGGTCACGTCCGCGAACTGGATGACTTCGTCGCGCTGGTAGTGGTGCCCCAGGACGAAGACCTTCTCGCCCAGCTTCTCCTTGGCCGCGCGGGCGCGTGCCACCAGGTCCGGGTCGGACGGGGAGGGCAGGTCGCCGGGGCACTCGACACCGCGCTCGCTCCTGGGGTCGGCCTCCCGGCCCAGCAGGAGCAGGGCGAGCGGCGTCGGCTGGACATCGAGATCCTGGACGGGGTGGGCCGTGGTCACGTCACGCACCCTTTCTTCTGCGGACTTCTCTGCGGAGAAAGCCTTTTCGTCTAATTGACGTTATCTATCATAGCCGCTTCACGTCACTTTGACGATGCCGGAAGTGTCAATGTGACGCATCCGCCCGCAGGACGGGTGTGCGAGCATGAAGGGAACAGGCAAGCGCTCGGCCCGGAATGAATCCGCGGCCCCGACGGTTGCAACGTCGGCAAGCAGTCTCCGTACAACCCGGGAGAGAAGCAGATGTCCGTATCGGACGAGACCACCACCGTGAGCGACGGCATCCTCCTGTCCGACGCCGCCGCAGCCAAGGTCAAGGCCCTGCTGGAGCAGGAAGGCCGTGACGACCTGGCACTGCGCGTCGCCGTCCAGCCCGGCGGCTGCTCGGGCCTGCGCTACCAGCTCTTCTTCGACGAGCGCTCCCTCGACGGCGACGTCGTCAAGGACTTCGACGGTGTGAAGGTCGTCACCGACCGCATGAGCGCCCCGTACCTGGGCGGCGCCTCGGTCGACTTCGTCGACACCATCGAGAAGCAGGGCTTCACCATCGACAACCCGAACGCCACGGGTTCCTGCGCCTGCGGCGACTCCTTCAGCTGAGTCGCACCACAGCGTCGAGGCGGCGGCCCCGGGACTTCGGTCCCGGGGCCGCCGCCGTTGTAAGAGGGTGGCTCAGGCGCGCGGCACCATCGAGCCCGACGCCTCGTCCACGACCTTCCGGCCGTCCAGCGGCCGTTCCAGCGTGACCGTACGGGTCAGCTCCTTCGCGATCATCACGCAGACCTTGCCCGGGTCCTTCTTCTCGGTCACGGTCACCCGGACCGCGTCCCCGTCCTCACGCGCGCTCGCCGTGTACGTACTGCACGCGCCGCCCCAGAACGTCACCGCGAGCGTCCGGCCGTCCGCGCTGTACGACTGGACCGCCCGGGCCTTCGTCGTGCCGTCGCCGTCCGGGGACTCACCCGGCACCGGCTCCCGCTTCAGGTACTCCGGGTCCACCGCCACCTGCGTGACCGTGGCACCGACGCCACCGGGCGGCTTCACCGAGAAGATCCACGACGGTACGAGCAGCTGCTTGCCGCCCGCCGTGTGCACCGCCAGGCCGAACACAGCCTTCTCCACCGTCACCGTCGTCGCGGGCCGCTCCGCACCGGTCTTCGCCCCGCAGCTCACCCCGTCCGACAGCGGGGCCGGCGAGGCGCACCCGCCGATCTCCCCGGCCGGCGGCTGAGCCGCGTTGAGCCGCTTCAGCGCCTCGGCCGCACCGATCACCGGATAGGCGTCGCCCTTCTCCAGGGCCTTCAGCTTTCCGGAGCCCCCGGTCACCTGGCCATCCGGGCCGACCTGGATGCCGGTCGCCCAGCCGTACGTGGGGAGCCCGTCCACCACCGGATCGGCGTTGACCACCCGGGCCGAACCCATGAGCTGGTGCGCGTCGAGCGCCGCGTCGTCCTGGCCCGCCGCCTTCAGCACCGGCGCGGCGGCGGCCTTCGCGGCCTTCTCGTCCACCGGCTGCCCGGAACCGCCCGGGGCCACCGCGCAGACGGCCCCCTTCTTGCAGTTGTCCGTTCCGCCGGAGCCGTACCGGGTGAAGGTCCAGCTCCCCGGCGCCTGCTTGTTCACCCGCAGCACCGGACCCGAGCCGTCCCCGTCGGAGCCGACCTTCCAGGAGGTGGCCTCCGACTGCGGGGCGCCCGAAAGGCCGAGCGCCTTCGCCAGCCGGGTGACCTCGGCGGCCGTGACCGTGCCCCCGGCGCGCTGGACGGCGGCCTTCGCCGGCCCGTCCGGCAGCTTCCCGGACGCGCGGTAGACCAGCCGGCCGCCGTGCGGATCGGGCTCACCGGGGGCGATGCCCTCGCGGGACGGGGCGGTCGGCGTCGCGGCGTCGTCCAGGGCCAGGGGCGGGGGAGTGGAGCCACCGCCGGACGCCGTGCTCGGTGTGTCGTCGCCGCCGTCCGCCGCGGTCGCGGCCCAGTACGCTCCGCCGCCACCGGCCAGCAGGACGGCGGCCGCCACCGAGGCCGCGACCAGCGGGGAACGCCGCCGGGTGGTGGTCACGTCGTTGTCGGGTCGCTCGGTGCTCACCGGATCGCTCCTTCGCCTGCATCGCCGTCGTGCGCCACGGCCGGCGCACGGCCCGCCGTGTGCGGCGGACAGGGCTGGGACGGATCAGCGAGGCAGCTGGTTCCCTAGGGGGTGTCTTGTCGATCAGGGTCGGATCAGGCCGAGGCGTCTGGTGCGGTGCATCGCAAGGCGCCGGAGCGTCTTGGCTGGGGTCTCCCCTGCTCGAACGGAGTTGAGAGCTTGGGGAAGGAGCTATTGGGGCGTTTCGACAACGCCGCGAGGTGCCGTGCCAGGCGTCGCGGACCCGGCCATGATCGGCAAGACACCCCCCTAGGGCCGGTCCTCCATCGCGTCGACCAGCCGGGCGGAGGCGGGCGGGACGGTGACCCCGTGGATCAGAGCGGGTGCGACGCGGGTAGGGGTGATCCTCGCGGGGACCACCCAGTGCGGAGCCATCCGTGCGCAGTCTCCGCGCAGCTCGGCCAGACCGGTCTCGGACTCGCGCGGGGCGATGTGGTTCGACATAACGGCACCGTAGGCACCACGGAGCCCGCGAAGAAAGCCCTACTATCGGGTAGTTTTTCCGCTTCGGCGCACGCGGGAGCGGGTAGCGTGAACTGTCACGTCACCCCGGGACGCGGACATCCGTTCCCCTCGACCTCCGCAGGAGACGTCTCCCCGTGCGTATCGCAGTCACCGGCTCCATCGCCACCGACCACCTCATGACCTTCCCCGGCCGCTTCGCCGACCAGCTGGTCGCCGACCAGCTGCACACGGTCTCGCTCTCCTTCCTGGTCGACAACCTGGACGTACGCCGGGGAGGGGTCGCCGCCAACATCTGCTTCGGCATGGGCCTGCTCGGCACCAAGCCGATCCTGGTCGGCGCGGCCGGCTCCGACTTCGACGAGTACCGCGCCTGGCTCGACCGGCACGGCGTGGACACCAGCGCGGTGCGGATCTCCGAGGTCCTGCACACCGCCCGCTTCGTCTGCACGACGGACGCCGACCACAACCAGATCGGCTCCTTCTACACCGGTGCCATGAGCGAGGCCCGCCTCATCGAGCTCAAGGCCGTCGCCGACCGCGTGGGCGGCCTCGACCTGGTCTCCATCGGCGCCGACGACCCGGAGGGCATGCTCCGCCACACCGAGGAGTGCCGTACGCGCGGCATCCCGTTCGCCGCCGACTTCTCGCAGCAGATCGCCCGCATGGACGGCGACGAGATCCGCATCCTCCTCGAAGGCGCCACGTACCTCTTCTCCAACGAGTACGAGAAGGGGCTCATCGAGTCCAAGACCGGCTGGACCGACGAGGAGATCCTCGGCAAGGTCGGCCACCGGGTCACCACGCTCGGCGCCCAGGGCGTGCGCATCGAGCGGGCCGGCGAGGAGCCGATCGAGGTCGGCTGCCCCGAGGAGAACGTCAAGGCCGACCCGACCGGAGTCGGCGACGCCTTCCGCGCCGGATTCCTCTCCGGCCTCGCCTGGGGCGTCGGCCTGGAGCGCGCCGCCCAGGTCGGCTGCATGCTCGCCACGCTCGTCATCGAGACCGTGGGCACCCAGGAGTACACCCTGCACCGCACGCACTTCATGGACCGCTTCACCAAGGCGTACGGCCACGAGGCCGCCGCCGAGGTCCACGCGCACCTCGCCTGACGCGTCGCTCGGTCACCCAGTCGCTCAGGAGAGCCGGCGGACCACATAGGCCGCGCCCCGGTCCGCCGGCTCCTCGCCCACGTACTCCTGCTCGCGCATCGCGCACCACGCCGGGATGTCCAGCCGGGCCGCCTCGTCGTCGGAGAGCACCGTCACCGTGGCGCCCACCGGCACCCCTCCGATCACCTTTGCGAGCTCGATCACCGGGATCGGGCACCGCTTCCCCAGCGCGTCGACCACCAGCGAGGCGTCCGGGGCGGGGGAGGAGGCCGCGGCCACCGGCGCGCCCAGCTTCTCGCGGACCCCGGCGACCAGGCCCGGCAGCACCTCCAGGAAGCGGTCGACGTCCTCCTCCGCGGTGCCCCGGGGGAGCGACACCCGGACGTTCCCCTCGGACAGGACGCCCATCGCCTTGAGCACATGGCTCGGCGTCAGCGTGCTGCTCGTACAGGACGAACCGGACGACACGGAGAAACCGGCCCGGTCCAGCTCCCCGAGCAAGGTCTCCCCGTCGACATAGAGACAGGAGAAGGTCACCAGATGCGGCAGCCGCCGCACCGGATCGCCGACCACCTCCACATCGGGCACCAGTGCGGGCACCCGGGCCCGGATCCGGTCCACCAGCGCCCGCAGCCGGGCTCCCTCGGCGTCCGCCTCCGCCCGCACCGCGCGCAGGGACGCGGCCGCCGCGACGATCGCCGGCAGGTTCTCGAACCCCGGCGCCCGCCCCGACTCCCGCTCGTCCGCGGGCCCCTGGGGCGCGAACCGGACCCCCTTGCGCACCGCGAGCAGCCCGACCCCGGCGGGCCCGCCCCACTTGTGCGCGCTGCCCGTCAGCAGCGACCAGCCCTCCGGCACCGGGCCCCAGACCAGCGACTGCGCGGCGTCCACCAGCAGCGGCACCCCGGCCGCCCGGCACAGCCCGGCCACCTCGGCCACCGGCTGCTCGGTGCCCACCTCGTGGCTGGCGGACTGGAGGCAGGCGAGCGCGGTGTCCTCGGTCAGCGCCCGCCCGAACGTCTCCGCGTCCGCCGCGCCGGTCCGCTCCACCGGGACCTGGTGGACGGTGCCGCCCCGGTCCTCGTGGTCCGCCGCCGCGTGGAGGACCGACGAGTGTTCGACCGCCGACACCACCAGACGGCGTCCGACACGCCGACGCCCGGCGAGCGCGCCGGAAATTCCGGAATGCACCGCCCGGGTTCCCGAAGAGGTGAAGGTGAGCTCGTCGGGACGGCACCCGACGCCCTCGGCCGCCGCCTCCCGGGCCGCGTCGAGAAGCAGCCGGGCGCGCCGCCCCTCGCGGTACAGCCGGGCCGGATCGGCCCAGCCCTCGTCCAGCGCGGCAAGCAGCGCCTGGCGGGCGACGGGGTGCAGGGGGGCGGCGGACGCCGCGTCGAAGTAGGGCACCCGGTCACGCTAGCCCGGAGCGCGAGCGCCCCCGCCGCCCGCCACCGGCCGTCCCTCCCGGTGGAGGGAGCGTCAGATGGCGGCCGGAGGCGCGAATTCCACCCCTTCGGGGAGTCGGGCGGCGCGTTGGGCACCCTCCCCGCGCGACCCCAAATAGCGTCCAGTAGGGTTTGGTCCGCATAAACATCCAAACCCCTGCCCGTACAGGGCCGGCGACCGACCACGAGACGGCCGCGCCGACCGTGCGGGCGAGACTCTCGGGAAGGCGCTACGTGAGTCCCAACGGCTCCGACCGCTCGTCGCGGCGCCCGATGCGGCGGAAGCTGCCGCAGGTGCTGACTGCGGGCCTGATCCTGGCGACCGCCACCGGTTGCACGTACAAGGACTTCCCCCGCCTTGGTATGCCCAAGCCGGTAACGGAAGAGGCCCCACGGATCCTTTCCCTCTGGCAGGGCTCGTGGGCGGCAGCGCTCGCCACGGGCGTCCTGGTCTGGGGCCTGATCCTGTGGAGCGTCATCTTCCACCGGCGCAGCCGCACCAAGGTGGAGGTACCTCCGCAGACCCGGTACAACATGCCCATCGAGGCGCTGTACACCGTGGTCCCCCTGATCATCGTCTCGGTGCTGTTCTACTTCACCGCCCGGGACGAGACGAAGCTCCTCACGCTCTCCCCGAAGCCCGCCCACACCATCAACGTGGTCGGCTACCAGTGGAGCTGGGGCTTCAACTACATCGAGAACGTGGACGGCTCCGCCGCCACGGGCAACGAGGTCCCCAAGGAGCTCGACGCCATCCCGAACAGGTTCCGCAAGGACTTCCCCAAGGGTGCGGACGGCGTCTACGACGTCGGCATCCCGGGCGACAGGAACCCGGACACCGGTAACCCGGGTCCCACCCTGTGGCTGCCCAAGGGGGAGAAGGTCCGTTTCATCCTGACTTCCCGTGACGTCATCCACTCCTTCTGGGTGGTGCCGTTCCTCATGAAGCAGGACGTCATTCCGGGCCACACCAACGCCTTCGAGGTGACCCCCACCGAGGAGGGCACCTTCCTCGGCAAGTGCGCCGAGCTCTGCGGCGTCGACCACTCCCGCATGCTCTTCAACGTCAAGGTCGTCTCCCCGGCGCAGTACCAGGCGCACCTCAAGGAGCTGGCGAAGAAGGGCCAGACGGGTTACGTGCCGGCCGGCATCGAGCAGACTGACCCGGCCAGGAATGCGGAGACGAACAAACTGTGAGCATCCTCAACGAACCTCAGGGTGCCGCGGCAGCAGACGACTCGTACGAGGACGAGCTGCCGGTCCGGCGCAAGCAGCCGGGAAACGTCGTCATCAAGTGGCTGACCACCACTGACCACAAGACGATCGGCACGATGTACCTGGTCACATCGTTCGCCTTCTTCTGCATCGGCGGCCTGATGGCGCTCTTCATGCGCGCCGAGCTGGCCCGGCCGGGCACGCAGATCATGTCGAACGAGCAGTTCAACCAGGCGTTCACGATGCACGGCACGATCATGCTGCTGATGTTCGCGACGCCGCTGTTCGCCGGTTTCGCGAACTGGATCATGCCGCTGCAGATCGGCGCGCCCGACGTGGCGTTCCCGCGGCTGAACATGTTCGCGTACTGGCTGTACCTCTTCGGCTCGATCATCGCGGTGGCGGGCTTCATCACCCCGCAGGGTGCTGCCGACTTCGGCTGGTTCGCCTACTCCCCGCTCTCGGACGCCGTCCGGTCGCCGGGTGTCGGCGCCGACATGTGGATCATGGGTCTGGCCTTCTCCGGCTTCGGCACGATCCTCGGCTCGGTCAACTTCATCACCACGATCATCTGCATGCGCGCGCCCGGCATGACGATGTTCCGCATGCCGATCTTCGTCTGGAACGTCCTGCTGACCGGTGTGCTGGTCCTGCTGGCCTTCCCGGTCCTGGCGGCCGCGCTGTTCGCCCTGGAGGCGGACCGCAAGTTCGGTGCCCATGTGTTCGACGCGGCCAACGGCGGCGCCTTGCTGTGGCAACACCTCTTCTGGTTCTTCGGCCATCCAGAGGTGTACATCATCGCCTTGCCGTTCTTCGGGATCATTTCCGAAGTGATCCCGGTGTTCAGCCGCAAGCCGATGTTCGGTTACATCGGCCTGGTGGCCGCGACGATCTCCATCGCCGGCCTCTCGGTGACCGTGTGGGCCCACCACATGTACGTCACCGGCGGTGTGCTCCTGCCGTTCTTCTCCTTCATGACGTTCCTCATCGCGGTGCCCACCGGGGTGAAGTTCTTCAACTGGATCGGCACGATGTGGAAGGGCTCGTTGTCCTTCGAGACACCGATGCTCTGGGCGATCGGCTTCCTGATCACCTTCACCTTCGGTGGTCTGACCGGCGTCATCCTGGCCTCGCCGCCGATGGACTTCCACGTCTCGGACTCGTACTTCGTGGTCGCGCACTTCCACTACGTCGTCTTCGGCACCGTGGTGTTCGCGATGTTCTCCGGATTCCACTTCTGGTGGCCGAAGTTCACCGGCAAGATGCTGGACGAGCGGCTGGGCAAGATCACCTTCTGGACGCTGTTCGTGGGCTTCCACGGCACGTTCCTGGTGCAGCACTGGCTGGGCGCGGAGGGCATGCCGCGGCGTTACGCGGACTACCTCGCCGCGGACGGCTTCACCGCGCTGAACACCATCTCGACCATCTCGTCGTTCCTGCTCGGCCTGTCGATCCTGCCGTTCTTCTACAACGTCTGGAAGACCGCCAAGTACGGCAAGAAGATCGAGGTGGACGACCCGTGGGGCTACGGCCGTTCGCTGGAGTGGGCGACCTCCTGCCCGCCGCCGCGGCACAACTTCCTCACGCTGCCCCGTATCCGCTCCGAATCCCCGGCGTTCGACCTGCACCACCCGGAGATCACCGCGCTGGAGCAGCTGGACCACGCCTCCGAGGGTGACAAGGCCCTCGCCGGCGGCAAGGAGGCCGGCAAGTGAAGATCCAGGGCAAGATGTTCCTCGGTCTGGCGCTGTTCATCCTGATCATGGCCATCACGTACGGCGTGTGGTCGAAGGAGCCGGTCGGCACCACCGCGCTGCTCCTGGCGTTCGGCCTGAGCGTGATGATCGGCTTCTACCTGGCCTTCACGGCCCGGCGGGTCGACGCGATGGCGCAGGACAACAAGGAGGCCGACGTCGCGGACGAGGCCGGCGAGGTGGGGTTCTTCTCCCCGCACAGCTGGCAGCCGCTCTCGCTGGCGATCGGCGGTGCCTTCGGCTTCATGGGCGTCGTCTTCGGCTGGTGGCTGCTGTTCTTCTCGGCGCCGCTCCTCCTGGTCGGCCTGTTCGGCTGGGTATTCGAGTACTACCGCGGTGAGAACCGGACCCAGTGAGACCGGCACGCCGGTAACACACTGCTCCACCTGACGGGGGGCCGACACTTCGACACGAAGTGGCCGGCCCCCCGTTTGCAGTCGTCCCGCGCGCTGAAACGGACGAATGTTCTTAGCGTGAGTCCATGAACCAGACGCCGCGCTTCCGTCCCGTAGTGAGCTGCACTCTGCTGGCCGCGACCTTGGTCGCCGGGGCGGCAGCCTGCGGGGACTCCGATGGTCACCCCCTGTCGGCCCAGCCGTTCGACGCCGCCGACGAGGTCTCCTTCAACACGCCCGACGGCGGCAAGAAGGTCGACCCCGACAAGCCCCTGGAGGTCCGGGTCGACGCCGACGACGGCCGGATCACCGACGTATCGGCCGTGGACGCCGCAGGACGCCATCTGGCGGGCGAACTCGACGCCGACGGGCACCGGTGGCACTCCACCGCCCCGCTGGCCGCAGGGACCCGTTACACCGTCAAGGTCCGTATGGAGGACGACGACGGGGCCCCCGGCACCCGCACGATGTCCTTCGACACGGCCAAGGCCACCAAGTTCCTCAAGGTCGCCTTCGGCCCCCAGGCGGGCACCTACGGCGTCGGCCAGCCCCTCGTCGCCACGCTCAGCGCCCCCGTCACGGACAACGCCTCACGCGCCACCGTCGAGCGCGGCCTGCGGGTCCGCTCCACGCCCTCGGTGACCGGCTCCTGGTACTGGGTCGACGACAAGACGCTGCACTACCGGCCCAAGGAGTACTGGCCGGCGAAGGCCAGCATCGAGGTGAGCTCCAACCTGACCGGCATAAAGGTCACCAACTCGCTCTACGGGGCGCCCACCAAGGCGCTCAAAATCACCACGGGGGACCGCATAGAGGCCATCACGGACGCCTCGGAGCACTCCATGACGGTGCTCCGCAACGGTGAGGTGATCAACACCATCCCAGTCACCACGGGCAAACCCGGGTTCGACACGCGCAACGGCGTCAAGGTCGTGCTCGGGAAGGAGCAGTACGTACGTATGCGCGGGGAATCCATCGGGATCGCCGCCGGGTCCTCCGACTCGTACGACCTCGATGTCTACTGGGCCACCCGGGTGACATGGAGCGGCGAATACGTGCACGCGGCGCCCTGGTCCACCGGCTCGCAGGGGTACGCCAACGTCAGCCACGGCTGCACCGGCATGAGCACCAGCGAGGCCGAATGGTTCTTCAACACCGTGCGCGAGGGCGACATCGTCAGCGTCGTCGGCAGCGACGGCGAGACGATGACGCCCTTCGACAACGGCTACGGCGACTGGAACCTGTCCTGGGCCAAGTGGCAGAAGGGCAGCGCGTTGAACAACGACACCACCGCGCCGCGGGTCGACACGGTCAAGGCGGCGCGGCTGCGCCCCCAGGTCTGACCGTGCGACCGGTCCGTGGGGGCTCAGGCCCCCACGGACAGCCGCGTACGCAGCAGGGCGGCCAGGGAGTCCGCGAACTCCACGGGCTCCACCGGCAGCGTCACCGCGGCGTCCGCACGGCTCCAGGTGGCCAGCCAGGCGTCCTGCGGGCGCCCGATGAGGACCAGGACCGGCGGGCAGCGGAAGATCTCGTCCTTGATCTGCCGGCAGACGCCCATACCGCCCGCCGGAGCGGTCTCACCGTCCAGCACGCAGGCGTCGATCCCCCCGCGCTCCAGGGCGTCCAGGACGGCGGGCAGCGTCGCGCACTCCAGGAACTCCACCGGCGGCACGTCCGCCGCGGGCCTGCGCCCTGCTGCCAGCCTCACCTGCTCACGGGTGTGCGCGTTGTCGCTGTAGACCAGGACCGTGGCGGTCGGCTGCATGGTTCCTCCGTGACATCCGTGTCTTCGGGGCACTCGGGGCCCCCGGGGAACGAGAGCCGTCCGATGCGCGGATCGTACTCCGCCCGACAGCGTGTCAGCACCGGTTCGCACCGGCCTTCCCTGGGCCGTTCGGGCAGGACACACCCCTCTGACACACCGAACGGCACCCCCCGGAGTGAGGGCGGGATAAGCGACCGACATAATGTCGGTCGTGGCGACAGCAACGACAGTAGAAACCGGGCACGCGCACCCGTCGGTCAATCGGCCGAACCTCACCAGCGTCGGAACCATCATCTGGTTGAGCTCCGAGCTGATGTTCTTCGCGGCCCTCTTCGCGATGTACTTCACCCTGCGATCGGTGACCGGACCGGAACACTGGAAGGAAATGGCGTCCGCCCTGAACTTCCCGTTCTCGGCGACGAACACCACGATCCTGGTGCTCTCCTCACTCACCTGCCAGCTCGGCGTCTTCGCCGCGGAGCGGGGCGATGTGAAGAAGCTCCGTGCGTGGTTCGTGATCACTTTCGTGATGGGTTCGATCTTCATCGGAGGCCAGGTCTTCGAGTACACCGAGCTGGTGAAGAAGGACGGCCTCTCGCTGTCCTCCGACCCGTACGGCTCGGTGTTCTACCTGACCACCGGCTTCCACGGTCTGCATGTGACGGGCGGTCTCATCGCCTTCCTGCTCGTTCTGGGCAGGACGTACGCGGCCAAGAGGTTCACCCATGAACAGGCGACCGCCGCCATCGTCGTGTCCTATTACTGGCACTTCGTCGATGTCGTGTGGATCGGCCTCTTCGCCACGATCTACATGATCAAGTAACCGGGCCCGAGCCCGAACCACATCCAGCATCGACGCAGAAGATCCTGACACCGGGGTAATCCGTGAAAAAGCTCTCCGCACGACGACGCCATCCGTTGGCGGCGGTCGTCGTACTACTCCTCGCGCTGGCGGCCACCGGGGGGCTGTACGCCGCGTTCGCGCCCGCGAGTAAGGCGCAGGCCGACGACACCGCCCAGTCCCTCGCCATCGACGAGGGCAAGAAGCTGTACTCCGTCGGTTGCGCCAGCTGCCACGGAACCGGCGGTCAGGGCACCTCCGACGGGCCGCAGCTTGTCGGCGTGGGCTCCGCCGCCGTGGACTTCCAGGTCGGTACGGGCCGCATGCCCGCCCAGCAGCCGGGCGCCCAGGTACCGAAGAAGAAGGTCATTTACAGCCAGGCCGAGATCGACCAGCTCGCGGCCTACGTCGCGTCGCTCGGCGCCGGTCCGGTCGTCCCGACCAAGAGCCAGGTCAGCCCTGAGGGTGCGGACATCGCCAAGGGTGGCGACCTGTTCCGTACCAACTGTGCGCAGTGCCACAACTTCACCGGCAAGGGTGGCGCGCTGACGAACGGCAAGTACGCGCCGGACCTGGACGGCGTGAGCCCGAAGCACATCTACGAGGCCATGCTGACCGGCCCGCAGAGCATGCCGTCCTTCCCGGACTCGACGATGCCCGAGAAGCAGAAGCGGGACATCATCGCCTACGTCAAGACCGTGAACGGCTCCGAAGCCGAGTCCCCCGGCGGCCTCGCTCTCGGCGGCCTGGGTCCGGTCAGCGAGGGCCTGTTCGGCTGGATCTTCGGTCTGGGCGGTCTGATCGCAGTTGCCATTTGGGTCGCGGCCCACACCGCTAAGGCCAAGAAGTCATGAGTAGCCAAGAGATTCCAGAAGAGAACCTGCCCGACGAGCAGGGCGCCGCGCACGGCGCGGTAGAATCGGCGCACGACGACCCGTTCGCCGACCCGGGGCTGCCGGCCCACAGGCCGCGCATCCAGGACATCGACGAGCGGGCCGCGAAGCGCTCCGAGCGCACCGTCGCGACCATGTTCCTGTTGTCCATGCTGGCGACGGTGGGCTTCATCGCCTCCTACGTCATCTTCCCGGTCGACAAGATCGTCTTCATCTTCCCGTTCGGTCATGTCAGCGCGCTCAACTTCTCCCTGGGTCTGACCCTGGGCCTGGCGCTCTTCCTGATCGGCGCGGGCGCCGTCCACTGGGCGCGCACCCTGATGTCCGACGTCGAGGTCGCCGACGACCGGCACGCCATCGAGGCGACGCCGGAGGTCAAGGCGAAGGTCCTGTCGGACTTCGCGGACGGCGCCCGGGAGTCCGCGCTCGGCCGTCGCAAGCTGATCCGCAACACCATGTTCGGCGCGCTGGCCCTGGTGCCGCTCTCCGGCGTGATGCTGCTGCGCGACCTGGGTCCGCTGCCGGAGAAGAAGCTCCGCAAGACCCTGTGGGCCGAGGGCAAGCAGCTCGTCAACATGAACACGATGGAGCCGCTGCGTCCCGAGGACGTGGTCGTCGGTTCGCTGACCTTCGCCATGCCCGAGGGCCTGGAGGAGCACGACGAGGACTTCCAGACGCAGATCGCCAAGGCCGCCCTGATGATCATCCGCATCGAGCCGGACGACATCAAGGACAAGCGCGAGCGCGAGTGGGCGCACGAGGGCATCGTGGCCTTCTCGAAGATCTGCACGCACGTCGGCTGCCCGATCAGCCTGTACGAGCAGCAGACGCACCACGTGCTCTGCCCGTGCCACCAGTCCACCTTCGACCTCTCCGACGGCGCCCGCGTCATCTTCGGTCCGGCCGGCCACGCCCTCCCGCAGCTGCGGATCGGCGTGAACAGCGAGGGCAACCTCCAGGCGCTCGGTGACTTCGAAGAGCCCGTCGGTCCTGCATTCTGGGAGCGCGGATGAGTACTGCGACGAACACACCCGGCGCCTCCGCGCCGGGCAACCGCAAGGCGCCCGCCGGTGAGCGGGTGGCCGACTGGGCGGACGGCCGGCTGGGGATCTACTCCCTCGCCAAGGCCAACATGCGCAAGATCTTCCCGGACCACTGGTCCTTCATGCTCGGTGAGATCTGCCTCTACAGCTTCATCATCATCATCCTCACGGGTGTGTATCTGACGCTGTTCTTCCACCCGAGCATGAACGAGGTCGTCTACCACGGCCCGTACGAGCCCATGCAGGGCATCCGGATGTCGGAGGCGTACGCCTCGACGCTGAACATCAGCTTCGACGTCCGCGGTGGTCTGCTGGTCCGGCAGATCCACCACTGGGCCGCGGTCATCTTCCTGGCCGGCATGTTCGTGCACATGATGCGCGTCTTCTTCACCGGCGCGTACCGCAAGCCGCGCGAGATCAACTGGCTGTTCGGCTTCCTGCTGTTCGTCCTCGGCATGTTCACCGGCTTCACCGGTTACTCGCTGCCGGACGACCTGCTCTCCGGCACCGGTGTCCGCTTCACCCAGGGCGCGATCCTGTCGACGCCGATCGTCGGTACGTACATCTCGATGTTCCTGTTCGGCGGGGAGTTCCCCGGCGGCGACATCATCGCGAGGTTCTACTCGATCCACATCCTGCTGCTGCCGGGCATCATGCTCGGGCTCGTGGTCGGCCACCTGATCCTGGTCTTCTACCACAAGCACACCCAGTTCGCGGGTCCCGGACGGACCAACAAGAACGTCGTCGGCATGCCCCTGCTGCCGGTGTACATGGCGAAGGCCGGCGGGTTCTTCTTCCTGGTCTTCGGCTTCATCGCGATCGTCGCGGCGATCGCCTCGATCAACCCGATCTGGGCCATCGGCCCGTACCGCCCCGACCAGGTGTCCACGGGCGCCCAGCCGGACTGGTACATGGGCTTCGCCGAGGGCTTCGTCCGAGTGATGCCGGGCTGGGAGATCAACCTCTGGGGCCACACGCTGGTCCTGGGTGTCTTCATCCCGCTCGTTCTGTTCGGTGTGGTGCTCGGTGCGCTGGCCCTGTGGCCGTTCATCGAGTCCTGGATCACCGGCGACAAGCGCGAGCACCACATCCTGGACAAGCCGCGCAACGCGCCGACCCGGACGGCCCTCGGTGTCGCCTGGGTGACGATCTACTTCGTCATGCTGATCGGTGGCGGCAACGACATCTGGGCGACGCACTTCCACCTGTCGCTCAACTCGATCAGCTGGTTCGTCCGTATCGCCTTCTTCGTCGGCCCGGTCATCGCGTTCGTCGCGACCCGGCGGATCTGCCTCGGCCTCCAGCGCCGCGACAAGGAGAAGGTGCTGCACGGCCGCGAGTCGGGTCTCATCAAGCGCCTGCCGCACGGTGAGTTCGTCGAGGTCCACGAGCCGCTGTCGCCGGAGGCCCGGTACGCGCTCACCGCGCACGAGCAGTACAAGCCGCTCGAGATCGGCCCGACGGTCGACGAGAACGGTGTCGAGCGCAAGGTCTCCAGGATCACCAAGGTCCGGGCGCGGCTCAGCAAGAGCCTGTACGGCGAGAGCAGCCAGATCGCCAAGCCCACCGCCGAGGAGTACAAGGAGATCACCAGCGGCCACGGCCACCACTGATCACCCGTTCTGATCGCCACGGCGAGAGCCCCGTCCATTCGATGGACGGGGCTCTTTGCCGTCCCGGGGGCTCGATAGGGTGGAGCCGATCCCTTATCGGCTGTGGACCCCAGGAGCGGACCATGAACGTTGTGACCCCGGACGGCGGCGACAGCGTGGCGGCCTTCTCCTGGCCCGGCGTGCTGACCCCCCTGCTGCGCGGCGAGGACCTGGGCTCCGACGCCACCGCCTGGGCCATGGACCGCATCATGAGCGGCGAGGCGACCGATGTGCAGATCGCCGGATTCGCGGTCGCCCTGCGTGCCAAGGGCGAGACGGTCACCGAGGTCTCCGGCCTGGTCCGCGCGATGTACGAGCACGCCACGACCATCGAGGTCCCCGGCCGCACCGTCGACATCGTCGGCACCGGGGGCGACATGGCCAAGACCGTCAACATCTCCACGATGTCCGCGATCGTCGTGGCCGGCACCGGCGCGAAGGTCGTCAAGCACGGCAGCCGCGCCTCCTCGTCGGCCAGCGGCTCGTCCGACGTGCTCGGGAAGCTCGGCGTCAACCTGGAGCTGACCCCCCGGCGCGTCGTGGAGGTGGCCGAGGAGGCGGGCATCACCTTCTGCTTCGCGGTGAAGTTCCACCCCGCCCTGCGCCACGCGGCCAAGGCGCGTGCGGAGCTGGGCGCGCCCACCACGTTCAACATCCTGGGCCCGCTCACCAACCCGGCCCGGGTGCGCTCCCAGGCGATCGGGGTCGCCGATCTGCGCATGGCCCCCATCGTCGCGGGCGTCCTCGCCGAGCGCGGCAACTCCGCGCTGGTCTTCCGGGGCGACGACGGCCTGGACGAGCTCACCACCACGGCGACCTCGCGGGTCTGGGTGGCCCGGGACGGCGTGGTCCGCGAGGACACCTTCGACCCGCGCGACGTGGGCGTCGAGCTGGTCCCGGTGGAGGCGCTGCGCGGCGCCGACGCCTCGTACAACGCGGATGTGGCACGCCGGCTGCTGGCCGGGGAGACCGGTCCGGTACGGGACGCCGTGCTGCTCAACTCGGCGGCGGCGCTGGTCGCGCTGGACCCGGGGGACGCGCCGCTCACCGAGCAGATCCGGGCCGGTATGGCGAAGGCCGCCGAGTCCATCGACTCGGGCGAGGCCGGGCGGGCGCTGGAGAGATGGGTCGTCGCCAGCAACGCGTGAGCGCGTCGGTGTGAGGCAGGGCGCAGTCCGGATCGCGGACTGCGCCTTGCGCGCTCCCGTACGTATGGCAAGATGCTGCGCAGGTCATGAGTGACAGCGACTACGGCCCCGGCCCGCTGTCCGGCAACCCTCCGTCCGTGGCGGGGTGCCCCGGGTGAAGACCGGGCCGCAGGCAGCGAGGTCTGTGGCAAGCGCGGACCCCTCGACGTCGCGTGACGTCCACCCGTGGGGTCCTTGGTCCTCAGGGAGCCTCTTGTGAGCAAGCGAATGCGTTAGGGCCTCAGGCCCTGTTCCGCACACCCCCTCTTTCTTTCACTCCGTGCTGCCGTGTCTCTGCCGGTACGCGGAATTCGCCTGCCTGTTACGGGAGTCCGCCATGTCTGTCTTCACCGTTGCCGCCGACCAGTCCCTCTGTGCCCCGCTGCCGGTTCTGGGCGAGGATGTCCTCGTCCCGCTGGTCACCGGTGGGGAGGTCGGCTACGCCGCGCTGGACTACGCGGCGAGCGCCCCGGCGCTGAAGCGGGTCTGGGACGACGTGGCCGCCTACGCGCCGTACTACGGCAGCGTGCACCGCGGCGCCGGGTACCTCTCGCAGCTGTCCACGGACCTCTTCGAGTCCAGCCGGGCCACCGTGGCGGAGTTCCTGGGCTGCCGCCCCGAGGACCAGGTGGTCTTCACCCGGTCCACCACGGACTCGCTGAACCTGCTGGCCGCCGCGCTGCCCGCCGACTGCCAGGTCTTCGTCTTCGAGACCGAGCACCACGCCTCGCTGCTGCCCTGGCGCGACGCCCGCGTCACCTACCTGAACGCCCCGCGCACCCCCGCCGAGGCCGTCGCCACGCTGGAGCGGGCCCTCACGGACCGGGAGCCCCACGGCCCCGCGCTGGTCTGCGTCACCGGCGCCTCCAACGTGACCGGCGAGCTGTGGCCCGTACGGGAGCTGGCCGCCGCCGCACACGCGCACGGCGCCCGGATCGTCCTGGACGCCGCCCAGCTCGCCCCGCACCACCCCGTGGACATCACGGAGCTGGACGTCGACTGGGTCGCCTTCTCCGGGCACAAGCTGTACGCCCCGTTCGGCTCGGGCGTCCTGGCCGGCCGGGCCGACTGGCTGCGCGAGGCGGAGCCGTACCTGGCGGGCGGCGGTGCGTCCCGCACGGTGGCCCGGCGCACGGACGGCGGCGTGGACGTGGAGTGGCACACCACGGCCGCCCGGCACGAGGCCGGCTCGCCCAACGTCATCGGCGTCTACTCCATCGCCTCCGCCTGCAAGGCGCTCACCGAGGCCGGGTTCGACCGGCTGGTCGCCCGCGAGCAGCGTCTCGTCGCCGAGGTCCTGACGGGGCTGGCCGAGGTCCCCGAGGTGAAGGTGCTCTCGCTGTTCGGCGACGACGCGCCGAGGGTCGGCGTGATCTCGTTCGTGGTGGAGGGCTGGAACAGCTCCCACTTCGCCGCCGCCCTCTCCGCCGAGTACGGCATCGGGGTGCGCGACGGCCTCTTCTGCGCCCACCCGCTCGTGCGCACCCTGCTCGGCAGCGACCCGGGTGAGGCGGGGGAGTGCGGCGCGCCGGAGGCGGAGCCGGGGGAGCGGTCCCTGAACGCGATCCGGGTCAGCTTCGGCGCCGGGACCCCGGACGAGCACGTCGAGCGCTTCCTGCGCGCGGTCCGGGAGCTGGTGAGCGACGGGGCGCGCTGGAAGTACCGCACCGAGGACGGCCGTTGCGTGCCGGACCGGGGCGCCGCCCAGATCTGAGGGCCGGGCGGCGCGGCGACCCTACGCGTCCAGGCCGATGGAGAACGCGGCCTCCAGGTCGTGCTGGGAGTACGTACGGAAGGCCACGTGGGTGTCGGTCCCCTCGACGCCCGGGATCTTGCTGATCCGGCCGGGGATGACCTCGGCCAGGTCGTCGTGCTTGGCCACCCGGACCATGGCGATCAGGTCGTAGGTGCCGGTGACCGAGAAGACCTCGCTGACACTGTCCAGCGCGGCGATGGCCTCGGCGATCTCGGGAATCCGGTCCACGCTGGTTTTGATGAGCACGATCGCGGTGATCACGGCTGTGTTTCTCCCTCGGTGGCCGTGGCTGGAGCCTTCACTCTAGGGCCTCTGCCGTCGCGCCTGTAGCGGCCCCAGGCGTACAGGAAGCCGGTCGCGAAGCCGACGACGTGGGCCAGGTACGCCACCCCGGGGCCGCTTCCCGCGCCCTCGGCGGCCAGCCACTGGAGCACGAACCAGAAGATCAGCACCACCCACGCGGGGAAGCGCAGCGGCAGGAACAGCAGGAACGGGAAGACGCTGGTCACCCGGGCCCGGGGAAAGAGGTAGAGGAACGCCCCGAGCACCGCGGAGATCGCCCCCGACGCACCGACGAGCGTCTGGTCGGACGTGGCGTGCGCGGCGGCGTACGCGAGCAGCGCGAGGTAACCGCAGCCCAGGTAGAACAGGGCGAACTCGGTGTGCCCCATGCGCTCCTCGGCCATCGCGCCGAAGACGTAGAGGAACAGCATGTTCCCCAGCAGGTGCAGCCAGCTGCCGTGCACGAACAGCGCGGTGAACGGGGTGAGCAGCGCGTGCGCCGAGCCGTCCCACAGCTCGCTCGGGATCACGCCCCACCGTTCGAAGTAGCCCGCCTGCGCGGCGAGCAGCGCGTCGGCCCCGCCGCGCACCGGGACGAAACCGGAGAGCGGGCTGATCACGAAGACCGCGCAGCACAGGGCGATGAGGGCGTACGTCACCGGCGGCCCGCCCGAAGTGGCCGCCCGAAGGAGCCTGCCCGCGGCGGCCCGCCGATCGATCATGAACAGAGCATGACGCAAACGGAGCGAACGGGACAGACCGCCTCGCCGTGCCGGGCGGACGCACCGAGGCCGTAGGGTGACGGGTGGGCATCCGCAGTTCGACGGCGCACCGCGAGACCCTTGTCCGGCAGCTCACGGCTCGACGAAAGAGGACGCACGATGACGACCGTTCCCCAGCCGACCGACACGACCCGCTGGCGCTGCACGCTCTGCGGGAACCTCACGCGCTTCGACGTGACGCGGTCCTCGAAGGTCGTGGAGTACGTGCACCTCGACCTGGCCGGTGAGTCGAGCGTCGAGGAACGCGAGGTGGTCAGTGAGACCATCGAGTCGGTCCGGTGTCGTTGGTGCAACGCGGTGGACCAGATCGAGCTCGTCGACAGGCCGGGTGCCGACTCCTGACGGGGCCGTGCGGAGACAACACAATGGGGTGACGGATGGTGGAGCAGCCCGAGGGCGGCGCCGCGTCGGCCGACGGGGCCGACGACGCCGTGGAGGCGCTCGACCGCCCGCTGCCCGAAGGGGTACGGCGCCGGGTCGTCGCGCTGGTGTCCGACGCGTTCGGTGGTCTCACGGTCGCCGAACTGCCCGCCCAGCTGAGGCAGTACGCCCGCTTCACGGCCTCCAGGCGCGCCAAGTTCGCCGGGAACGCCATGGCGGCCGCCGTGGCGAACGACGCGCAGTTCCGCCACCGCATCGGTGACCGGCTGCGGGAGGCCCAGCCGGAGCTGGCGGGCGCCCTGGAGTCCGGCGCGCCGCCCGCCGCCGCCGACCCGGTGGACGTGGCGGCGGCGGCGTATGTGCTGCGCCCCGACGGCTGGGTGAAGCTGGTCGCGGCGGCCGGCGAGGAGGTCCAGCGCGCGGACGCCGAGCGGGCCGACGAGGAGAGCCGGCGCGAAGTGGCCCGGCTGCGCGAGGAACTGGCCGAGGCCCGGGCGCACACGAAGACCGAGACGGAACGGCTCCGCGCCGAACTGGACGCCGCCCGCAAGGAGGCGGACTCCCTCCAGCGCAAGCTGCGCAGTGCCCTCAGCGAGGTCAAGCGCGGTGAGGCGGCGGTGCGCAGGTCCAAGGCCGAGACCGAGACCGTACGCGCCGAGACGGCCGCCCAGGTGTCCGCCGCGGAGAGCGAGACCCGGCGGCTGAGGGCGCGGCTCGGGGAGGCCGAGGCGTCCGTCGAGGCGAGTCGCAGGGCGGCCCGGGAGGGGCGCTCGGTCGAGGACATGCGGCTGCGGCTGCTGCTCGACACGGTGCTCGAAGCGGCCGGCGGGCTGCGGCGCGAACTGGCGCTGCCACCCTCCTCGATCCGCCCTGCGGACAGCGTGGACGCGGTGGAGCCCGGCCGGATGTCGCCCAAGGACATCGCGGCCAGGGCCCTTTCGGAGACCGACCCGGCACTGCTCGACCAGCTCCTGGCGCTGCCGCAGGCCCATCTGATCGTGGACGGCTACAACGTCACCAAGACGGGGTATCCGCAGATGCCGTTGGAGAAGCAGCGGCTCCGGCTGCTGGGCGGGCTCTCGGTCCTCGCGGCCCGTACGGGCGCGGAGATGACATGTGTGTTCGACGGGGCGGAGCTGGCCGCCCCGGTGCTGCTCGCGCCGCCGCGCGGGGTGCGGGTGCTGTTCAGCAAGCCGGGGGTCACCGCCGACGAGCTGATCCGCCAACTGGCGCGCGCGGAGCCGCCGGGGCGGCCCGTGGTGGTGGTCTCCACCGACCGCGAGGTGGCCGACGGAGTGGCGAAGGCGGGGGCCAGGCCCGTTGCGTCCGCCTTGCTCCTGAAGCGGCTTTCGCGGGTTTAGCGCCTCTTGCGGGGAGTTCGGCCGAGATCAGGGAACGGACCGTCAAGTCGCCGCTACACGCCGTGGGGTGTGGGTAAAGAAGTGCCGAGTGTGACGAGATTTTTCCTGTGAGGATTTGAACTGATCACAAGATGGTCACTAGGGTCGGGCCTCGAACCTTCGCGCGGTCGATCACCCACCCGGGGTGGCGGCGAAGGAACCGCCGAGTCCGTGACGTGCACGGAGCCGGGGATCCCTCCCCCACAGATCCGGTAGGCGGCTCGAGGAAGAAGGAGCTCGCCTTCGTGGCGTCCCACCGTCGTCCCAAGCAGCCGAGCCGCACACGTGTGACCGTGCTCACCGCGACCGCAGCCGCGGCCGTCGCCCTGTCCTCCCAGGCCGCCCACGCCGACCCCAAGCCGACCAAGAACGAGGTCAAGGCGAAGGTCGACAAGCTCTACGAGGAGGCCGGAGCGGCCACCGAGCAGTACAACGGGGCGAAGGAGAAGCAGGAGAAGCTCGAGAAGCAGATCGGCGCGATCCAGGACAAGGTGGCCCGCGGCCAGGAGGAGCTCAACCAGCTCCGGTCCGGCCTCGGTTCCCTCGCCGCCGCGCAGTACCGCTCCGGAGGCATCGACCCCTCCGTGCAGCTGTTCCTCTCCTCCGACCCGGACAGCTTCCTCGACCAGGCGTCCGCGCTCGACCAGCTGACGGCCAAGCAGACCGAGGCCCTGTCGAAGGTCCAGGAGAAGCAGCGGGCCCTCGCGCAGCAGCGCAAGGAGGCCCAGGACAAGCTGAGCGACCTCGCCTCCGTCCGCAAGACGCTCGGTGAGAAGAAGAAGAAGCAGCAGGAGAAGCTGGCCGAGGCGCGCCAGCTGCTCAACTCCCTCACCGCCGCCGAGCGCGAGAAGCTCCGCCAGGACGAGGCCCGCGCGAGCCGTGCCGCCGGCACCCGGGTCGAGCTCGGCAACGAGGTCGCCGCCTCCGGTCTCGGGAAGGCCGCCCTCAACGCCGCCGCCACCCGCCTGGGCAAGCCGTACGTGCCCGCGGCCACCGGCCCCAACTCCTTCGACTGCTCGGGCCTGACCATGTGGGCGTACGCCCAGGCCGGCGTCAACATCACCCGCACCACGTACACCCAGGTCAACCAGGGGCACCGGATCGGCGTCAGCCAGCTCGCCCCCGGCGACCTGGTCTTCTTCAACGGCAACGAGCACGTCGGTCTCTACGCGGGCAACGGCCAGGTGCTGCACGCCCCGTACCCCGGCGCGTACGTCCGCTACGAGTCGATGAGCACCATCGGCAGCATCTACGCCGCCGTGCGCATCTGAACCGCGCCCGAACGGGCGAATTACCGCGCCCCGTACTGACGCCCGCCCCGCCGGAGACCACAGGTCACCGGCGGGGCGTCACTGTGTGTGGCCCCCGCCGGTCCGGCGCGTCTTTGTCCGCTCCGTGATCACGCGGTTACTGTCTGCCTGCTGTCACGGCTCCCGTACGTCGGTCCGCCCGCCCGGGCGGCAGGGGCCGCGCGCGTCTGCGTGCAGCGGAAGGGAGTGCGGCGTCCTGTGGGATCCCATCGCCGTTCCACACAGCCAGGTACCGGCCGCGGTGCCCGGGCCACCGTCCTGACGGCGGCGGCCGCGACCGCCGCCGCGACGCTCGGCGCCGCCACCGCGCACGCCGAGCCGCAGGACACCCCCCAGTCCGCCGGGGCCCGCGTCGACCGCCTGTACGCCGAGGCCGAGCGCGCCACCGAGCGGTACAACAGGGCCGGTGAGGACGTGACCCGGCTGCGCGGCGAGTTCAGCCGGGCCCAGGACCGGGCCGCCCGGGGCCAGGAACGCATCAACCGGATGCGCGAGGAGCTGGGCTCGGCGGCCCGGGCGGAGTACCGCGCGGGCGGCATCGACCCCTCGCTGGCCCTGCTGCTCACCTCGGACCCCGACAGCTACCTCGACCGGGCCGCCGCCGTCACCCTGGCCGACGCCCACCGGGCCACCGCCCTCGCCGAGCTGCGCAAGGCCCAGCGGGCGCTCGCCCAGACCCGGGCCGAGGCCGCCCGCTCGCTGGCCGGCCTGGAGCGCCGCCGGGAGGCCGTCAGCCGCCACAAGCGGACCGTCGAGGGCAAGCTCGCCCGCGCCAGGCAGCTGCTGAAGTCGCTGCCGGCCTCCGAGCGGGCCGCCCTGTCCCGCGCCTCGCGCGCCGGCCGCGACCCGGGCGCCGGGCTCCTGACAGGGCTCCCCGCGGGCTCGTCCCGCGCCGCCGCGGCCGTCCTGGCCGCACAGCAGGCGCTCGGCCGGCCCTATGTGTGGGGTGCCAACGGGCCCTCCGGGTTCGACTGCTCCGGTCTGATGCAGTGGGCCTGGGCGCAGGCCGGGGTGAGCCTGCCCCGGACCTCGCAGGCGCAGCGGTACGCCGGGCACCTGGTGCCGCTCTCCGAGGCCCGCCCCGGAGACCTCGTCGCCTACCGGGCGGACGCCAGCCACATCGCGATGTACGTCGGGAACGGCCAGGTCATCCACGCCCCGTACCCGGGCGCCCCGGTCCGCTACGACCCCGTCGGGATGATGCCCGTCTCCTCGGTCACCCGGGTCTGAGCCCGGCGACAGCCCGTACGCTCGTCATGTGGTCGAACAGGTGCGCATACGTGGCGGGCGGCGCGCGGCGGGTGCCGTGCTCGCCGCGCTGCTGTGCGCCGCCGGCTGCTCCGCCCAGGCCGACCGGGCGCCCGACAGCACCTCCCGGGGCGTCCGCGCCACCCTGGACCGCCGCGCCGCCGCCGTCCTGCACCACGATCCGGCCGCCTACGCCGCCGCCGTCGACCCGGACGCCACCGCACTGCGCACCGCCCAGCGCCGGGAGATCGCCCGGCTGGCGGACGTGCCGCTCGGCTCCTGGGCGTACCGGCTGACCCGCCTCACCCCGCACGGGGCGGACCGGGTCACCGCCGACGTCACGCTCGGCTACCGGATCGCGGGCTACGACAGCGCCCCGGTCTCCGTCGACCGGGTCGTGGACCTGGCCCGGGACCCGGCGGACGGCCGCTGGTACGTCACCGCGGACCGGGCCGCCGACGGCAGCGCCGGGCAGCTGTGGGAGCAGGGCGACGTCGAGGTGGTGCGCGGGAAGCACAGCCTGGTCCTGGGCGTCGGCCGCACCCGGGACGAGCTGGACGCCATCGCGGCGACGGCGGACGAGGCGGTGCCCGCGGTCTCCGCCGCCTGGCCGGAGCGGTGGGCGGGGCGCGTGGTGGTGCTGGTGCCCGACAGTGTGACGGAGATGGGCCGGCTGCTCGGGTCGCCCGCCTCGAACTACAAGGGCATAGCGGCCGTCACCACCGGCGAGACCGGCGGTACCGGGAAGGCCCCCGCCGACCGGGTGATCGTCAACCCGGAGGCGTACGCCCTGCTCGGCGGGTTCGGGCAGCGCGTCGTCCTCACCCACGAGACCGCCCATGTGGCCACCCGCAAACGGACCTCGTCGGCCACCCCGACCTGGCTCTCCGAGGGCTTCGCGGACTGGGCGGCCTACCGGGACCGGGACCGCACCGCCGAGGAGGTCGCCCCCGAGCTGGCCGACGCGGTCCGGGCCGGTGACCTGCCGGCCGGGCTGCCCGAGGACGAGGACTTCGCCTTCGCCGGGGACGCGGACCGGCTGGCGAAGGCGTACGAGGGCGGCTGGCTGGCCTGCGAGCTCGTCGCCGACCGCTGGGGCGAGGAGAAGCTGTTCGCCTTCTACCGGGCCGTGGGCGCCCACCACGGGCGCGACGGGGCGGTCGAGGACGCCCTGCACGAGGTGCTGGGCACCACCCCGCAGGACTTCACGGCGCGCTGGCGGGTGTATCTGCGCGACCGGCTCGGCTGAGCGCGGGCTCCGCCGCCTCGCGGACCGGGGCCCGCACCGTGTCCCGCCACAGCCGCACGGCCGCCAGCACACACGCGGCGACCAGCAGTCCGTTGCGCAGGAACATCAGCGTCAGGCCCTGCGCGTCGCTCGTCACCACGTGGACGAAGCCGATCGGGAACTCCAGCTGCGTCACCCCCGTGGCCGCCACCACCAGCACGGCCGGCCACCCCATCCGGCTCTCCCGCAGCACCAGGCACACCGCCGCGAGGCCGACCAGCCACAGCATGTACTGCGGGCTGATCACCCGGCTCGTCGTGGTGAACAGCAGCACCGCCGTGAACGCCGCGTCCGCCGGCGTACTCACCCCGAACGTCCGCGCCCGCAGCCGCCACAGCAGCAGCCAGCCGAACGCGGCCACGCTCAGCCCCAGCGCCAGCGTGCTCACCAGCGGCACGTGCGGGCCCAGGAACTCCAGCGAGCCGTAGTGCAGCTCCACCCGGCCCTCCCAGCCGAACTGCCGCCACACATGGAAGACCAGCGCCCCCAGGGACTCGACCTCGGTGCCCCGGTCCCGCTGGAAGCCGAGGAACGCCAGCGCGCCCGGCGCCGCCGCCACGCACACCAGCAGCAGCCCGGCCGCCACCGCCGCCGCCGTCCCCCAGGCCAGCCGGGTCGCGCGCCCCCGGGCCGTCCCGGCCAGCACCAGCGCCGGCCACACCTTCAGCAGCGCCCCGAACGCGGCCAGCGCCCCCAGCACCCGTGGGTGCCGCAGCCCGGCCAGCAGTGCCGCCACCGCCACCGCCGTCACCATCACGTCGTACCGGGCGTACGCGGTCGTGCCGAGCAGCGGAACACCCGCCACCCACACCCACACCCCGGCCGCCCGGCGGCCGGGACCGTCGCTCGCGCGCAGCAGCATCCCCAGGACCAGCGCGTCGCACAGGAACGCCAGCACGAAGAAGGCGGTGGCGTAGTCCAGGAACGGCAGCAGGGCGGGGGAGAGGATCGCCAGGGCCGCCACCGGCGGGTACTGCCAGGTGACGTCTGACTGCGGGTAGGTGCCGGAGCGCAGCACCTCGGACCAGCCGTGGTAGATCACCGACACGTCGCTCGTCACATCGAGCCCCGGCGGGGTGACCACCTTGGTCACCCAGAGCAGCAGCACCGCCCTGCTGAGCGCCCACACCACGAAGGCCGCCGGACGCGTGCCGCTGGAACCCGTCATGACCTGCCCTCACCCGTCCTGTACCGCGTACGAAACAGCCATGATGCCCGTACGCCCTGTGCGCGGGCCATCAGGCACGGCCGCCGGGGCCCGGTACTGTCGGCGGCGATGGACAAGACCTTGATCGTGACCAACGACTTCCCGCCCCGCCCGGGAGGCATCCAGGCGTTCCTGCACAACATGGCGCTGCGGCTCGACCCCGACCGGGTCGTCGTCTACGCCTCCACCTGGAAGCGCGGGCCCGAGGGCACGGCCGCCACCGCCGCCTTCGACGCCGAGCAGCCCTTCACCGTCGTCCGCGACCGTACGACGATGCTGCTGCCGACCCCGCGCGTGACCCGGCGCGCCACGGAGCTGCTGCGCGCGCACGGCTGCTCGTCCGTCTGGTTCGGCGCCGCCGCCCCGCTCGGCCTGATGGGCCCGGCGCTGCGCGAGGCGGGCGCCCGGCGGCTCGTCGCCACGACGCACGGCCACGAGGCGGCCTGGGCACAGCTGCCCGCGTCCCGGCAGCTGCTGCGCCGGATCGGCGAGGGCACCGACACGCTGACCTACCTCGGCGAGTACACCCGCTCCCGGATCGCCGCCGCGCTGAGCCCGGCCGCCGCCGGCCGCATGGTGCAGCTGCCCCCCGGGGTGGACGAGAAGACGTTCCGCCCGGACTCCGGCGGCGACGGGGTCCGGGCCCGGCTCGGGCTCACCGAACGGCCGGTCGTGGTCTGCGTGTCCCGGCTGGTGCCCCGCAAGGGCCAGGACACCCTGATCCTCGCGCTGCCCGCGATCCTGGCCGCCCAGCCGGACGCGGTCCTGCTGATCGTGGGCGGCGGGCCCTACGAGGACGACCTGCGCAGGCTCGCCGCCCGCACCGGGGTGGCCGACTCCGTGCGGTTCACCGGACCGGTGCCCTGGTCGGAGCTGCCCGCGCACTACGGGGCCGGGGACGTCTTCGCGATGCCCTGCCGGACCCGGCGCGGCGGCCTCGACGTGGAGGGCCTGGGCATCGTGTACCTGGAGGCGTCCGCGACCGGGCTGCCGGTGGTGGCCGGCGACTCGGGCGGCGCCCCGGACGCGGTGCTGGACGGCGAGACCGGCTGGGTGGTGCGCGGCGGCGAGCCCGGTGCGGCGGCGGAGCGGATCAACGCGCTGCTGGGCGACGCGGAGCTGCGGCGGCGCATGGGGGAGCGGGGCCGGGCCTGGGTCGAGGAGAAGTGGCGCTGGGACCTGCTCGCGGAGCGGCTGAGGGAACTGCTCTGATACGTGGACGAGGGGGCCCGGCACCGGTGTGGTGCGGGGCCCCCTCGTCCACGTACGCCTCACGAGCGGTAGATCGACTCCACCTCGTCCGCGAAGTCCTTCGCCACGACGTTCCGCTTCAGCTTCAGCGAGGGCGTGATGTGGCCCGCCTCCTCGGTGAACTGGGCGCCCAGGATGCGGAACTTGCGTACGGACTCGGCCTTGGAGACCGCCGCGTTGCCGTCGTCCACCGCGCGCTGGATCTCGGCGTTCAGCTCCGGGTCGTCGCGCAGCGACAGCGCGGTCGAGCCGGCCGGCTTGCCGTGCTCCTCGGCCCAGTGGCCCAGGAACTCCTCGTCCAGCGTCACCAGCGCCCCCACGAAGGGCCGCCCGTCGCCGACCACCATGCACTCCGCCACCAGGGCGTGGCCGCGGATGCGGTCCTCGATGACGGCGGGCGCGACGTTCTTGCCGCCGGCCGTGACGATGATCTCCTTCTTGCGGCCGGTGATCGCGAGGTAGCCGTCCTCGTCCAGCGTGCCGATGTCCCCGGTGTGGAACCAGCCGTCCGCCAGCGCCTCGGCCGTCGCCGCCTCGTTGTTCCAGTAGCCGGAGAACAGGTGCTCGCCGTGGAGCAGCACCTCGCCGTCGTCCGCGATGCGCACCACGGAACCGGGGAGCGGCTGGCCGACCGTGCCGATCTTCTGGCGGTCCCACGGGTTGAAGGCGGTGGCCGCGCAGGACTCGGTCAGGCCGTAGCCCTCCAGGACGGTGAAGCCGATGCCCCGGTAGAAGTGGCCCAGCCGCTCGCCGAGCGGGGCGCCGCCGGAGATCGCGTGCTCGCCGCGCCCGCCGAGGACCGCGCGCAGCTTGCCGTAGACCAGGCGGTCGAAGACCTTGTGCCGGAACTTCAGGCCCAGCGAGGGGCCCTGCGGGGTGCCCAGCGCGCGGCTGTAGGCGATCGCCGTGTCGGCGGCCTTGTCGAAGATCTTGCCCTTGCCGTCGGCCTGCGCCTTGGCGCGCGCGGCGTTGTAGACCTTCTCGAAGACGCGCGGCACGCCGAGGATCAGCGTCGGGCGGAACGCGGACAGCTCGTCGGTGAGGTTCTTGATGTCCGGGACGCAGCCGAGCTTGATCGGTGCCATCACCGAGGCGACCTCGACCAGCCGCCCGAAGACATGGGCGGCGGGCAGGAAGAGCAGGACCGAGCACTCGCCGGTACGGAAGAGGGGTTTCAGGCGCTCCACCACGTTCCCGCACTCCGCGAAGAAGCTGCGGTGCGTCAGGACGCAGCCCTTGGGGCGGCCCGTGGTGCCCGAGGTGTAGACGATGGTGGCCGGGTCGTCCGCCCGGGCCGCCGCGCTGCGCAGGTCCACGGTCTCCTCGGAGACCCCCTCGCCCCCGGCCCGGAGGGTGTCGACGGCGCCCTTCTCGATCTGCCAGACGTGGCGCAGCCCGGGGAGCCGGTCGCGCACGGAGGCCACGGCGGCGGCGTGGACGTCGCTCTCCACGAGGACCGCGACGGCCCCCGAGTCACCGAGGATCCACTGCACCTGCTCGGGCGAGCTGGTCTCGTACACCGGCACGGTGACCGCGCCCGCGCTCCAGATCGCGAAGTCCAGCAGCACCCACTCGTACCGGGTGCGCGACATCAGGGCGACCCGGTCGCCGGGCTCGACACCCGCGGCGATCAGGCCCTTGGCGGCCGACCGGACCTCGGCCAGGAACTGCGTGGCGGTGACGTCCGTCCAGACGCCCGCCACTTTGCGGCTCATCACCGCGACATCGGGATGCTGAGCGGCATTGCGGCGGATGAGATCCGTCAGGTTGCCGTCCGAGGGGACCTCGTACAGGGCCGGAAGGCTGAACTCGCGCAAGACTGCTGCTCCTCATCGGGCTCCGGTGCCACGGCTCTGTGTGACGCACCGGCGCGGTCCAAGATGGCGGGTGCTCAGTGGGGTGAGCACGACTGGACTGCCCGGACGTTACCCACCAGTACTCGGTTCCGGATAGGGGGTCCCGGCCAGATGTCTTATGCGTCACACATATCGGGACGTCCTTTCGCGCACAGTAGTCCACCCATCCACGCACCAGGAAGTAACCGCAGGTCCGGGGCCTCTGCGCAGGCCCTAGGCTGTTTTCATGCGAGCAGGAGCGAACACCCGCGTCCATGTGGTCAGCGACGTGCACGGCAACACCGAGGCGCTGGCCCGCGCCGGGGACGGTGCCGACGCCCTGATCTGCCTCGGTGACCTGGTGCTCTTCCTCGATTACGCCGACCACTCGCGCGGCATCTTCCCCGACCTCTTCGGCGTCGAGAACGCCGACCGGATCGTCGCCCTGCGCACCGCCCGCCGCTTCGACGAGGCCCGCGACTTCGGCCGGCAGCTCTGGCAGGGCGTGGACCGCAACGCCGCGATCACCGAAGCGGTGCGCCGGCAGTACGCCGAGATGTTCGCCGCGCTGCCCACCCCGACGTACGCCACCTACGGCAACGTCGACATCCCCGCCCTCTGGCCCGAGTACGCCGCCCCCGGCACCACCGTCCTGGACGGCGAGCGGGTCGAGATCGGCGGCCGCGTCTTCGGCTTCGTCGGCGGCGGCCTGCGGACGCCGATGCGCACCCCGTACGAGATCGACGACGAGGAGTACGCCGCCAAGATCGAGGCGCTCGGCGAGGTCGACGTGCTCTGCACCCACATCCCGCCCGAGGTGCCCGAACTGGTCTACGACACCGTGGCGCGCCGCTTCGAGCGCGGCAGCCGGGCCCTGCTCGACGCCATCCGCCGCACCCGCCCCCGCTACTCCCTCTTCGGCCACGTCCACCAGCCGCTGGCCCGCCGGATGCGGATCGGCGCCACCGAGTGCGTGAACGTCGGCCACTTCGCCTCCACCGGCCGGCCCTGGGCACTGGAGTGGTGAACCGCCCCACCCTGGGACGGGTCGCCGGGCACACGCGATAGCCTTCTGGCGGCAGGCTCCTGCCGACGGACCGGTACACCGCACTGGAGGGCCACAGCGATGGCTGAACACACCAGCTCGAGCATCACGATCGAGGCGGCGCCGGCCGACGTCATGGGTGTGATCGCCGACTTCGAGCGCTACCCGGAGTGGACCGGCGAGGTCAAGGAGGCCGAGGTCCTCGGCACCGACGAGCACGGCCGCGCCGAGAAGGTCCGGCTCGTCCTGGACGCCGGTGCGATCAAGGACGACCACACCCTCGCCTACACCTGGATCGGCGACTACGAGGTCAGCTGGACCCTGGTCAAGTCCCAGATGCTCCGCGCCATCGACGGCTCCTACGCGCTCGCCCCCCTCGGCGACGGCGACCGCACCGAGGTCACCTACCGGCTGACCGTCGACGTCAAGATCCCCATGCTCGGCATGATCAAGCGCAAGGCGGAGAAGGTCATCATCGACCGAGCCCTCGCCGGCCTGAAGAAGCGCGTCGAGTCCGTCCCGAAGGGCTGAGCGCGTGCGTACGGTCCTGGTCACCGGACCCGGCGGAGCAGGCCGTACGACCGTCGCGGCGGCCACCGCGCTCGCCGCGGCCCGCGACGGCTCCCGCACCCTGCTGATCTCCGCCGACCCGATACCCGGCTTCCCCGACGCCCCCGCCCCCACCCCGGTCACCGCCGGGCTGCGGTCCGTCCGGATCGACTCCGGCGCCCACTTCC
Source organism: Streptomyces sp. NPDC008163 (assembly GCF_042956885.1). NCBI lineage: Bacteria > Bacillati > Actinomycetota > Actinomycetes > Kitasatosporales > Streptomycetaceae > Streptomyces > Streptomyces sp. NPDC008163. Next base: position 237,556 of record NZ_JBIBHG010000002.1, read on the forward strand.
GCGGCGAACTCCTGGCCCTCCAGGAGCAGTTGTCGTCCGTCCTCGAACTGCTCGGCGGCAACCCGCTGGACGGCGAGGAGCTGACCGAACTCCCCGGCAGCGGCGAACTCGCCCTGCTCCACGCGCTGCGCCGGGCCGCCCACGGCGACTGGTCCGCCGAGGCGTACGACCTCCTCGTCGTGGACCTCCCGCCCCTGCGCGACGCCCTCCGCCTGCTCGCCCTCCCCGAACAGCTGCGCCGCTATCTGCGCCGGCTGCTGCCCCAGGAGCGCCAGGCCGCCCGCGCCCTGCGCCCGATGCTCGCCCAGCTGGCCGGGGTGCCCATGCCCGCCCAGTGGCTGTACGAGGCCGCCGCCCGGCGCGACGCCGAACTGGCCCAGGTCCAGGCGCTGATCGAGGACCGGTCCACCACCCTCCGGCTTGTCGCCGAGCCCGGACCCGCCGCCGACGAGGCCCTGCGCACCGCCCGCACCGGCCTCGCCCTGCACGGGCTGCGCGCCGAGGCGCCGGTCGCCAACCGGCTGCTGCCCGGCCACTCCCCGGACCCGTTCTTCGCCGCGCTCGCCGCCCAGCAGGAGAAGTCCCTCGGCCACTGGGCGGACGAGGGGGCGGCCCCGGTCCGCATCGCCCACCTCGGCCGCGATCCGCAGGGCCCCGACGACCTCCTGGCCCTGGCCGGCGAGGACGGCGCGGAGGGTGCGGGCAACGCGCTCGCCGTGTCCGGCACCGGCACGGAGGGCGGCCGGGCCCCGGACCCCTGGTGGACCGAGGAGGCCGGCGGGCCGGACGGCGACGGGATACTCGTCTGGTGCCTGCGGCTCCCCGGTGCCGTCAAGAAGGACCTCCAGCTCGTCCGGCGCGGCGGCGAACTCCTCCTGACCGTCGGCCCGTTCCACCGCATCGTGCCCCTGGAGCCCGCGCTGCGCCGCTGCACCGTCTCCGGCGCCGCCCTCACCGACGGCGTGCTCCGGGTCCGCTTCACGCCCGATCCCGCGCTCTGGCCCCGGACGGGCTGAACGGCGTACCACCGTTCGGGTACCGTCGAAGGTACGTGTCCGGTATGCCGGGCCGCCGGCCACGATGCTGCCCCTGGAGTCCGTCATGAGCGAAGCCACCGATCGCCCCGCCGACGAGGACGCCTGGGCCGACGCGTGCGCCGAGGACCTCGCCGCCGAGCAGGCCCGCCGCCGCGCCGCCTACGGGCCGCCGCCCGGCTCCGCCGCCGAGGAGCTGCGCAAGCTGGTCGACGCGGTGGCCGACAAGCTCGGCTCGTTCCAGGCACCGCTGCTCGGCATGGCCGCCCAGGGAGCCGTGCAGCAGGTCATCCAGCAGGCCAAGGCGGCCGTCGAGCCCGTCATCGAGCGCAATCCGGACGTTTTCGACCACATCGCGGCGGCCGGCAACGAACTGCTCGCCGCCTACCGCTCTGCGGTCCAGGGCCAGGAAGGCCGCTGGACCCGGGGTGCGGGGGACCCCGCGGGCACCGAAAAGAAGGCGGAAGGCCCCGAAGGCCCCCGGGACGAGGGGTCCGGCGCCGGCGAACACATCGACCTCGACTGACCGGCGCCGGACAGGGCGGCCCCCGGCCTCGGGTACGGTTGCCTCAGCGGGGCTCGACCGGAACTGAGGGATTCATGGGACTCACCATCGGCGTCGATATCGGCGGCACGAAGATCGCAGCTGGAGTGGTCGACGAAGAGGGCCACATCCTCTCGACCTTCAAGGTGCCGACCCCGCCGACGGCCGAAGCCATCGTGGACGCGATCGCGGCGGCGGTCTCCGGCGCGAGCGCGGGGCACCAGGTCGACGCCGTCGGCATCGGCGCGGCCGGATACGTGGACGACAAGCGTGCCACCGTGCTGTTCGCGCCCAACATCAACTGGCGCCACGAGCCGCTCAAGGACAAGGTCGAGCAGCGCGTCGGCCTGCCCGTCGTCGTGGAGAACGACGCCAACGCCGCCGCCTGGGGCGAATACCGCTTCGGTGCCGGCCAGGGTCACGACGACGTCATCTGCATCACGCTGGGCACCGGCCTCGGCGGCGGCATCATCATCGGCAACAAGCTGCGTCGCGGACGCTTCGGCGTGGCCGCGGAGTTCGGCCACATCCGGGTCGTCCCGGACGGTCTGCTCTGCGGCTGCGGCAGCCAGGGCTGCTGGGAGCAGTACGCCTCCGGCCGCGCCCTCGTGCGGTACGCGAAGCAGCGTGCCAACGCCACCCCGGAGAACGCCACGATCCTGCTGGCGCTCGGCGACGGCACGGTGGACGGCATCGAAGGCAAGCACATCAGCGAGGCCGCCCGCCAGGGCTGCCCGGTGGCCATCGACTCGTTCCGCGAGCTGGCCCGCTGGGCCGGCGCCGGACTCGCCGACCTGGCCTCGCTGTTCGATCCGTCGGCCTTCATCGTCGGCGGCGGCGTCTCGGACGAGGGCGAGCTCGTCCTCGACCCGATCCGCAAGTCGTTCCGGCGCTGGCTGATCGGTGGCGAGTGGCGCCCGCACGCCCAGGTGCTCGCCGCGCAACTCGGCGGCAAGGCAGGGCTCGTGGGGGCCGCGGACCTGGCCCGCCAGGGCTGAGCCACCCGCGCATCCGCACGCCGGACGCCCGTCGCACCCCGGGAGCGTCCGCGAAGTGGCGTCGTCCGCCCGCAGGCCGGACGACACTTCGCGGACACGACCTGGAGCGGCGGGCGTCCGCCGTATCGTGAGGGCATGGCCACGATGTCGCTGCCCGATTCGTGCACCGAGCCGGACGGTTCGGCCGTCATCCGCGTGCTCAGCTACAACATCCGCTCGATGCGCGACGACCGCGGTGCCCTCGCCCGGGTCATCCGCGCCTGCGCCCCCGATCTGGTCCTCGTCCAGGAGGCGCCGCGCTTCTTCCGCTGGCGCAAGTACGCCGCCCGGCTGGCCGCCGCCACCGACCTGGTGATCCTCGGCGGGGGCGCCACCGCCGCCGGGCCGATGCTGCTGTGCTCGCTGCGGGCCACGGTCGAGCGCACCGAGGACATCCTGCTGCCGCGCACCCCGGGGCTGCACCGCCGGGGCTTCGCCACCGCCGTCGTCCGGTTCGCGGGCGCCCGGGTCGGGGTGGTCAGCTGCCACCTCAGCCTCCAGCGGCAGGAGCGGCTGGCGCAGACGGACCGGCTGACGGAGACCGTGGACGCGCTGGGCGTGGAGCACGCCGTCATCGCCGGTGACCTCAACGACGTACCGAGCGGGCGGGCCTTCCGGCGGCTGGCCGGGCGCTACCAGGACTGCTGGGAGACCGAGCCGCGGGGCGGCGAGTACACCTTCCCGGCGCACGAGCCGCGCCGCCGGATCGACGCCGTCTTCGCCACCGGCGGGGTCGAGGTCCTCGGCTGCGGGGTCCCGGACGGGCTGACCGGGGTGCGCGAGGCCGACCTGCGGGCGGCGACCGACCACCGCCCGGTGCTGGCCGCGCTGAGGGTGCCCGCCGACAGATCCTAGGGGGCGTCTTGCCGATCATGGCCGGGTCGGCCCTGATCGACAAGACACCCCCTAGACCACCGCGCCCCGGCCCGGGTCGTCGTCGCCGTCCTCGTCGGAGTCCATCCGGGCCACCAGCGTCACGAAACCGCCCAGGAAGCCGCCGACGCACACCGTCGTCAGCCACCAGGTCATCTCCCAGGACAGCAGCACCGCGAGGAGCATCAGCACCGGCCCGCCGACCACCGCGAGCCAGGCGAACTTCGCCGTGACATCGGCCTCCGGCAGCGGCGGCGGCTCCGGCGGCACGAAGTGCCCCTCGTCGTCGTCCCCGCCGCCCGGGGCGGCCGCGTCGGGGTCGGCCGGCTCGTAGTCGCGCGGACCCACGCCCGGGGCGAAGACCACGGAGCCACCGAGCGGCCGGTCCTCCTCCGGCTTCGGCCTGGGCGGCCGCTTGCCGAGCCCCTTGTCCGCGGCCGGGGCGGTCAGCGGACCGTCGTCCGGCAGCGCCAGGTCCTCGACCGACCGGAAGGGCCGCGCGCCCGGCGGGTCCGGCGGCTCCTCCCCGTAACCCTCCACGATGGCCCGCCAGACGGCCTCCTCGTCCAGCGGTCCGTCCCCCGCACCGGCCGGTGCTTCGGGCGGTGCGCCCTTGCCGTCGTCGTCGGCGACGGCCGCCCCCTCCACGGGGAACGGCTCGCGCTCCTCCTCGCTGCCCGCGCGCTCCGCGTCGTGCTCAGCCACCGGACGTACCCCCCTCCTGATTCATCCCGCTCGGAGCGAGGCGGCCGATGAACGCATGACTCTCGTCGAAAATCCGCTTCGCATCATGGTCCAACGTCGCCACGTGATAGCTCTGTTCCAGCAGGACCTCCCGGACATCCGTCGAGGAGACCCGGCTCAGGATGCGGGCCGAGTCGGCGGGCGGCACGACATGGTCCTGCGGGCTGTGCAGCAGCAGGAGCGGCTGGGTGACCTGCGGCAGCTCGCCGTCGACCAGCCGGAAGAACCGGCGCACGGAGTGCGCCGCGTGCAGCGGCACCCGGTCGTAGCCCACTTCCGCGACACCCTCCAGGGCGATGTCGCTGACCAGGCCCTTCGTCGTCGGCACCAGATGGCGGACCACCGGCAGCGCGTGCGCCGCGAGGCCGTGCACCTTGTTGGCCGGATTGACGAGCACCAGACCGCTCACCGCGTCCCCGTGCTTCGCGGCCAGCCGCAGCGCCAGCGCACCGCCCATCGAGAGCCCGAAGACGAACACCCGCGCACAGCGCTCCAGCAGCCCGCGGAGCTCCCGGTCCACCTCCGCGTACCAGTCCTGCCAGCCGGTGACCTGCATGTCCTGCCAGCGCGTGCCGTGCCCGGGGAGCAGCGGCAGCGACACCGTCAGGCCGCGCTCCGCCAGATAGTCGGCCCAGGGGCGCAGCGACTGCGGGGAACCGGTGAATCCGTGACAGAGGAGGACGCCGACCTCTCCGCCGTCGTGGCGGAACGGCTCGGCTCCGGGAAGGACCGGCACCGGGGTCTCCTGTTCATGAGGCTCGCGGAGGAGCGAGCGGGGAGCGGAAGGGAGTTCGGAAAGATGTACGGGATGCGCGAGGATTACTTCACCGTACGCGACCGGGCCGACACCGACCAGGGCCGTCGCGGCCCGGGCCGCGGACACCCGCCCGTGCCAGGCGGGAGGAAGGGGGACACGGCGGGTTAAGGTCTGTCGGACAGCACACAGGAGGCATCCGAGTTGATCTACGGCGCTATGAAGTTCTCCATCGGCGGGTCGCTGAAGCTCGCCTTCAGGCCGTGGGTGGAGGGCCTGGAGAACATCCCCGCGCGCGGGCCCGCGATCCTCGCCAGCAACCACCTGTCGTTCTCCGACTCCTTCTTCCTGCCGGCCGTCCTGGACCGGAAGGTGACCTTCATCGCGAAGGCCGAGTACTTCACGGCCCCCGGGGTGAAGGGCAAGCTCACCGCCGCGTTCTTCAAGGGCGTCGGTCAGCTCCCCGTCGACCGCTCCGGCGCGCGCGGCGCCGGTGAGGCGGCGATCCGGGCGGGCATCCAGGTCGTCGAGAGCGGCGGCCTCTTCGGCATCTACCCCGAGGGCACCCGGTCGCCCGACGGCCGGCTCTACCGGGGCAAGCCCGGCGGCCTGGCCCGGGTCGCGCTGGCCACCGGGGCGCCGGTCATCCCCGTCGCGATGATCGACACGGAGAAGATCCAGCCGCCCGGCCAGGTGATCCCCAAGCTGATGCGGCCCGGCATCCGGATCGGCAAGCCGCTCGACTTCAGCCGCTACCACGGCATGGACGGCGACCGCTTCATCCTGCGCTCGGTCACCGACGAGGTGATGTACGAGATCATGAAGCTCTCCGGCCAGGAGTACGTCGACATCTACGCGACCGCCGCCAAGCGGCAGATCGCCGACGAGGCCAAGCGCCGGTCCGAGGCCGCGAAGAAGACGGACGGCGACAGCGCGCCCTGACGGCGCGGCGGTCGACGGGGGACGGGGGAGAACAGCATGGTCAAACGCGTACGCGTGGTCCGGATGTCCGTGGAACAGCCGCTGTGGCGCGCCCTGACGGCATACCGCGTGCTGACGATGCTCTACGCGGTCCTGCTCGCCGCCTTCGCCCGGCACGACTACGAGCGGCCCTGGATAGCGATCGCCTTCCTGTCGCTGATGGCCGTCTGGACGCTCGCCACCCTGCCGAAGGTGGGCAGCGCCGCCGCCTGCACCAAGCGCTTCCTGGGCGCGGACCTGGCCATCGCCCTCATCGGGATCGTGGTCACCCCGCTCGCCGACTTCCAGGCCCAGCACGTCGACGGGCCGACCCTGCCGTCCATCTGGACCGCGGGGTCCGTGCTGGCCTTCGCGATCAAGGGCGGCTGGCGCTGGGCGGGCTTCGCCTCCAGCCTGGTCGCCGTCGCCAACCTCATCGAGCGCGGCGAGCCCAGCCGCGACACCCTGCACAACGTGATGCTGGTCTGGGTCGCCTCCATCGCCATCGGTTACGTGGTGGAGGTCGCCCGGGCCAGTGAGCGCACCCTCGCCCGCGCCCTGGAGATCGAGGCCGCCACCCGCGAACGGGAACGCCTCGCCCGGGACATCCACGACGGCGTGCTCCAGGTCCTCGCGATGGTCCAGCGGCGCGGCGCCGCGCTCGGCGGTGAGGCGGCGGAGCTCGGCCGGATGGCCGGGGAGCAGGAGGTCGCCCTGCGCACCCTGGTCTCCAGCGGCCTGGTGCCGCCCACCCGGCTCTCCGAGGACGCCTCCGAGGGCGCCGTCGTCCGGACCGTCGAGACGGACGAGGACGAACCGGGCGACGGCGGCGAGACCGATCTGCGGACGCTCCTCGCCCCGCACGCCGGGTCCAGGACCAGCTTCGCGGAGCCCGGCGCCCCGGTGCTGCTGCCGTCCGCCGCGGCGGCGGAGCTGGCGGCCGCGGTCGGCGCCGCCCTGGACAATGTCCGGGTGCACGCGGGCGAGGGCGCCCGGGCGTGGATCCTGCTGGAGGACTGGCCGGACGAGGTCGCCGTCACGGTCCGGGACGACGGCCCCGGCATCCCCGAGGGGCGGCTCGCGCAGGCCGAGGGGGAGGGGCGGCTCGGGGTCGCCCTGTCGATCCGCGGCCGGCTGCGCGACCTGGGCGGCACGGCAGAGCTGATCTCGGTGCCGGGACAGGGCACCGAGGTCGAATTGAAGGTTCCTAAGGTTTCACGGGGGAAGGCGGGATCGGTCCGATGAGCGCGACACACGAAGAGGGCACCGGGCAGCCGGCGATCAGAGTGATGGTGGTGGACGACCACCCGATGTGGCGCGACGCCGTGGCCCGCGACCTCACGGAGGCCGGCTTCGACGTGGTGGCCACCGCGGGCGACGGGCCCCAGGCGGTCCGCCGGGCCGGGGCCGTCACCCCGGACGTCCTGGTCCTCGACCTCAATCTGCCCGGCATGCCCGGGGTGCAGGTCTGCAAGGAGCTCGTCGGCAGCCAGCCCGGGCTGCGGGTGCTCGTGCTCTCCGCCAGCGGCGAGCACGCCGACGTCCTGGAGGCGGTCAAGTCCGGCGCCACCGGCTACCTGATGAAGTCGGCGAGCACCCAGGAGCTGACCGAGGCCGTCCGCCGCACCGCTGCCGGCGACGCCGTCTTCACCCCGGGGCTGGCCGGACTGGTCCTCGGCGAGTACCGCAGGCTGGCCTCGGAGCCCGCACCGGCCGCGTCCGACGAGCCGAAGGCCCCGGAGCTGACCGACCGGGAGACCGAGGTGCTGCGGCTCGTGGCCAAGGGGCTCTCGTACAAGCAGATCGCGGAGCGGCTCGTCATCTCGCACCGGACCGTGCAGAACCACGTCCAGAACACCCTGGGCAAGCTCCAGCTGCACAACCGGGTCGAGCTGGTGCGCTACGCCATAGAGCGCGGGCTCGACGACGTTTAGGCCCTGAGCGGCGGGGCGGGGTACGCCGCCGTATATTCGCGATGACCGGCCGCGCCCAGCACGCAGACAGGGGAGACGTCGTGGAGATCCTGGCCTTCGGAGTGCAGTCCGACGAGAAGCCGCTGATCGAGAAGGCGTTCGCCGGGAAGCACGACGTCCGCTGCCTGGACGTCTTCCTCAACCGGGACACCGCCCCCATCGCGGCGGGCTACGAGGTCATCTCCACCAGCGTCAACGCCGACCTGGGCGGCGCGGTCCTGCAGACCCTCGCGGCCGGCGGCACCCAGATGATCGCCCAGCGCTCCACCGGGTTCAACAACATCGACCTGGACGTCGCCGAGCGCCTGGCGCTGCGCGTCGCCCGGGTCTCGTACTACTCGCCGTACTCGGTCGCTGAGTTCGCCTGGACCCTGGCCATGGCGGTCAACCGCCGGGTGATCCGGGCCGCGAGCCGCACCCGCGATTTCGACTTCCGGCTCGACGGGCTCCTCGGCCGCGACATGCACGGCCGCACCGTGGGTGTCGTCGGCACCGGCAAGATCGGCGAGGCGTTCACCCGGATCGCCCACGGCTTCGGCATGAAGCTGCTCGGCTGGGACGTCGCCGAGAACCCGGCCTGCGTCGAGCTGGGCATGCGCTACGTCGACAAGGAGCAGTTGCTCGCGGAGGCCGACCTGGTCAGCCTGCACGTGCCGCTGCTCCCGGCGACCCAGCACCTCATCGACAAGGACGCCCTCGCCCTGATGAAGGACGACGCGATCCTGGTCAACTCCAGCCGGGGCGGCCTCATCGACACCTCGGCCCTGGTCGGCGAGTTGCGGGCGGGCCGCTTCCTCGGCGTCGGACTCGACGTGTACGAGGCGGAGGCCGGGCTGTTCTTCCTGGACAAGTCCCTGGAGGGCGTGGACGACGACACCCTGGCCCGGCTGGTGACTTTCCCGAACGTCATCGTCACCTCGCACCAGGCGTACTACACCGAGGACGCGGTCGGCCAGATCATCGACACCACCGTGAAGAACGTCGGCGACTACCTGGCCGGCCGCCACAGCGACAACGTCCTGGTCCCGGCCCGCCCCGGGACCTGATCCGCCGGCTGCCCTGGGCCTGTCGTCACATTCCCGTCCGCCGGGCGGACGACGGCAACGTGACGACAGGGCCTAGCCGCGCACCGGGAGCCCCGCCAGCAGCTCGGACACGATCGCCGCACCGCGCAGCGTCAGCACCGACTCCGGGTGGAACTGCACCGAGGCGAACCCGGCCCCGCGCAGCGCGTGCAGCTCCCCGGAGACCTCGTCCCGGCTCGCCTCGATGCCGTGCGCCGCCAGCTCCGCCGCCCCGGAGTCGTCGCAGCGCGCGGTGAAGCTGTTGTAGAAGCCGACCGTCTCGGGCCGCCCGAAGAGGTCGATACGGGTCTGCGCCCCCTGGTACGGCACCGCCTTGCGGACGATCTCCAGGCCCAGTTCGGCCGCGATCAGCTCATGGCCCAGGCACACCCCGAGCAGCCCGTGCCGGTGGTCCCGGACCAGCTCGGCGGCCATCGCGCGCAGAAGCCGCATCTTCGGGTCGGCCGCGTCCGCCGGATTCCCCGGGCCGGGACCGAGCACCACGGGGCCCTCGTGCGCCCGCACCGCCTCGCGCAGCCCCGGCTCGTCGTAGCGACGCACGGTGACGTCGAGCCCGGAGGCGCGCAGCAGGTGCCCGAGCATCGCGGTGAACGTGTCCTCGCCGTCCACCACCAGGGCGTGGCCGGTGCGGTCGGCGGCGCGCTCCTGCATCCGCAGCCAGAACGGGGCGAGCCCGTCCCGCCGGGCGTCCAGGGCCTCCCGCACCCGGGGGTCGGCGGCCAGCCGGGGCCGCTCCCGCTCCGCCTCGGGGCGGGCCGGGCGGACACCGAGGGCGGCGAGGACACCGGCCGCCTTGGCGTGGGTCTCGGCGACCTCGCTCTCCGGCTCGGAGTGGCGGACCAGGGTGGCCCCGACCGGCACCCGCAGCGTGCCGTCCGCGTCGATGTCGGCGGTCCGGATCAGGATCGGCGAGTCCAGGGTCTGGCTGCCGTCGGCCTCCCGGCGCAGCAGGGCCAGCGCGCCCGCGTAGTAGCCGCGCCCGCCGTCCTCGTACCGCTCGATGACCCGGCAGGCGTTCTGCACGGGGGAGCCGGTGACGGTCGCCGCGAACATGGTCTCCTTCAGCACCTCCCGTACGTCCAGCGAGGAGCGTCCGCGCAACTCGTATTCGGTGTGCGCGAGATGGGCCATCTCCTTGAGGCGCGGGCCGATCACCACACCGCCCATGTCGCCGACCGTGCACATCATCTTCAGCTCCTCGTCGACCACCATGGAGAGCTCCTCGGTCTCCTTGCGGTCGCCGAGGAAGGCGAGCAGGCTCTCGGGGGTGGGCCCCTCGGCGGGGTAGCGGTAGGTGCCGCTGATGGGGTTCATCACGACGGTCCCGCCGGACATCCGCACATGCACCTCGGGACTGGCACCGACCAGCACGCGATCCCCGGTGTGCACGACGAACGTCCAGTACGCGCCCCGCTCGCCCGCCAGCAGCCGCCGGAACAGGGCCAGCGCGTCCGCCCGGCCGAAGCCGTCGATCCGGCCCCGGAACGTCCGCCGGATCACGAAGTTCGCGCCCTCGCCCCGGCCGATCTCGTCCTCGATCACGCGCCGCACGGTGTCGGCGTACGCCTCGTCGCTGACGTCGAACTCCCCGTCTTCCACCCGGACTTCATGGCGGGGGAGCGCGTCCAGCGCCTCGTCCAGGGACATCGTGTACGTCTCGTCCGCGACGAGGACCGACAGCGGGGTGCCGTCGTCGCGTACGTCGAAGCCGCGTTCCGCGATCTGCCGGAACGGCACCAGCGCCAGCGACGGGCGGTCGCCCACGGGGATGTCGGCCAGGCGGTCCGCCTCGTGCACCCGGCCGATCAGCACCTCGACGGTGTCGTGGTCGTGGCCGGGGGTGCGGCGGCGCAGCAGGGCGAACGGCGGGCAGTCGTCGCGCAGGAGTCGGTCGAAGCTCATGGGTCGGGTTCCTTCCAGGGAATCAGCTGGGAGGAACGGCCCGTGAACACGGAAGAGGCCGCCCCTCGGGCGGCCTCTGCGTCAGTGTGTACGCGCGATCAGTGGGCCGCCGGATGAGCGGTCCACCACCAGTTACGGGTCGAGTGCGCGAACATGCCCCGTACCCTAGCCCACGCCTGACGACGACGGGGCCCTTTCCCACCCGGCCGGATGGGAAAGGGCCCCGTGTGCGGGAGCCGCTGTCGCCTAGAACAGCATGTCGTAGATCTGCCAGCCGTTCCCGACCTGCGACTTCGTCGCGAACGGGGTCGTCACGCTGCCGGTGGAGTGGTAGAACCAGAAATCCCCGGCCGAGTCCACGCCGACCAGGTCGCCCCGGCCGTCACGGTCCAGGTCGCTCGGGCCGAGCAGGAGCTTGTACTTGCCCCAGCCGGTACCGATCTTGACCCGCTTGTCGTACGGAGCGGAGGCCGAGCCGGTGCCCGTGTAGATCCACAGCGTCCCGGACTTGTCCCGGGCCACGAAGTCGGCCTTGCCGTCGCCGTTGAGGTCGCCGGTGGAGACGATCTGGTCGTAGATCTGCCAGCCGTACCCGATCTTCGCCTTGGGGGCGAAGGGCTTCTCCGGGGTGCCGGTGCCCTTGTAGAAGTAGATGTCCCCGGCGGTGTTGCGGGCGATCATGTCGGCCTTGCCGTCACCGTCCAGGTCCCGCATGCCGTTGAGGCTGGAGTACTGGTTCCAGCCGCTGCCGACCTTGAGCCGGGCCATGTACGGCTTGTCCGGGTTGCCGCTGCCCCGGTAGTACCAGAGGACGCCGTCCTTGTCGCGGGCCACGAAGTCGCCCGTGCCGTCCGCGCGCAGCGCGGTCATGGCGGTCATCGCGGTGTAGCTGCCCCAGCCGTAGCCCGCCTGGTAGCGGCGGTAGTACGGCGAGGAGGCGCTGCCGGTGCCCTGGTACTGCCAGATCCGGCCGGCGCTGTCGCGGCCGATCATGTTGTAGCGGTCGGTGGCGGAGGCGGGGGCGGTACTGCTCGCCTCCTGCACGTCGCTCGCCTTGACCCAGGCGATGCGGTGGTTGTAGCGGATCGGGTAGAAGAGGTTCGTGGTCCCCTTCACCAGCGTGCGGTCGTTGTCCTCCGTGCCCGCGAACGTCCCGGCGAACCAGTAGTCGCCCGCCTGCGCCGGACCGGCCTTGGAGTACGCCTGGCCGGCCGGGATGCTGTACTTCGTCAGCGAGTCGTTGTTCTTGGTCTGCACCGGCACGCCCGTGCCCTCGTAGGCCGCGTCCTCGGGGTAGGCACGCCCGTACACCGGGATGGACGTCGCGCCGGCCCTGGGCTTCAGCACCGGCTGCGGGGTCTTGGCGACCGCCCTGGTGTACTGGCCGCCCGGATTCTGGAACCAGGCCTTCTTGCCGCCGTACCAGATCGCGGTCCAGTCGCCCTTCGACTCGGCGACCACGTACGCGCCGCCGGCGACCACCTTGTTGCCCCAGTTCGGGCCGTCGGTGTCCTTCACGTTCGGCATGTACGGGTCGACGATCTTCGACGCGGACGTGGAGGCCGAGGTGTAGAGATAACCGAAGTTCGCGGGCTGCTTGGCGACCGCGCTGCCGCCGTACGTCAGAGCCGGCTGGTTGGCCGAGGTGAACGGGGGCACGACCCGGACCAGCTCGCCGGCCCTGACCGGACCGCCGGCGCCGCTGTCACCGGTCGGAGCACCGATCAGGGACATGTAGTGGTTCCAGTCCCAGAAGGGGCCCGGGTCCCAGTGCTGGGACGCGACATTGGCGTCCAGGACGCCCGGCACCTCGTCGTGGCCGATGATGTGCTCACGGTCCAGCGGGATGTCGAACTTGGCGGCGAGGAACTTCACGAGCGTCGCGGAGGACTCGTACTGGGGCTCCGTGTACCAGCTGCCCGACTTGATCGCGTAGCCCTCGTGCTCGATCCCGATCGAGTGCATGTTCACGGTCTTGTTCGCCGCGTGCCACGCCTCGTCCTTCGTCTGCACCATCTGGGTGACCAGGCCGTCCTTGGCCCGGATCAGATAGTGGGCGCTGGCGTAGGAGGCCGGGTTCTGGAAGGTGGCGAGCGAACCGTCGTAGCCGCCCTCCGTGTCGTGGATGACGATGTAGCGGATGTCCTCGCCGCTGCCCGGGCGGTCCGCCTCGTTGTAATTGCCGAAGTCGTCCGGGGTCGTGCTGTTCTGCTTGTACCCGGCCGGCCTGAAGTCGCAGTTCAGTCCGGAGGGGCACTCCGGCGTGGGGGTCGCGGCGGTGCTCGCGTTCGTCGCCGCCAGCGGCATCTTCGCGGGCTTGACCGGGGTCACCGACGGGTCCGCGGGCAGCGACAGCTGCTGGCCGTCCGCCGTGACGCCGCTCTCACCGCTCCTGACCGACTCGAAGACCCGGTTGGCGAAGAGCGTGGCGCCCTTGGTGTCCGACGCCTGGCTGAAGCGCGCCACCGCGGGGTACCACTTGCCCGCGTCCTCGGAGAGGGAGCCGGTCGCTTCCTTCTGGTACTTCGCGAGCAGCGCGGCGCCCGCGCGGATGCTCTGCGCGGTGTCCTCCTGCACGGAGCCGGCCGGCTTGTCGATGAGCTCCGCCGCCTCGTCGAGCGTGTGGAGCTCGGGGGCGTCGGTGTCCACCTTCTTCGGCAGCTCCCGCAGCGCCCGCTTGGCGTCGAAGTGCTTCATGACGGCCGGGTCGCCGCTCATGTTGAGGTGCGCCAGCCGCTCCGCGTCCGTCGGCTGCTCCACGTCCCCGGCCGCCACGCTGGTGAGCCCCATGACGTTGTACGCGCCGCTCGTGCTCGGCTCGCCGTCGTGGCTCTCCCACCGCGTCTGCCGGTACGAGACCGCCATCAGCACGCTCTGCGGTACGTCGAACTCACGGGCCGCGTCCTCGAACTGGGCCTGGAGCACGGCGGACGGCGAGGCGGCCGTGGCGTTGCCCGGGTCCGGGTCCTGCGAGGCCATGGCCAGGGTGCCGATCGTCGCGGTCGCGACCACGGCGGCACCGGCCCCGAACAGCAGCCGTTTCTTCTTGAGGTCCCTACGGTGATTCCGCTTCAAGTCCCCACCCTCGATATCCACTTGTCCAACGTTGTGCAACGCCGAAAGTCGCGAGGTTAGCAGGCCGCCCGGACAGCCCCCGCACCGGCCGTGCCGAGACGTCCGTCTCAGTGACTGGGCAACCGGGAATGTGAGCGCGCGCGACCCCGTAGTGTGGACGCCGTGACCGTGAACGCCAATACCTCCGTCGCCGGTGGCAACACCTGGCGAGACCTTCCCGCGGCGCAGCAGCCCGAGTACCCCGACTCCGAGGCCCTGCGCGATGCACTCGCGGACCTCGCGTCGTATCCCCCGCTCGTCTTCGCGGGCGAGTGCGACCAGCTGCGTGCCCGTATGGGAGCCGTCGCCAAGGGCGAGGCGTTCCTCTTGCAGGGCGGAGACTGCGCCGAGGCATTCGACGCCGTCTCGGCCGAGCACATCCGCGCCAAGCTCAAGACGCTGCTCCAGATGAGCGCCGTCCTCACGTACGCGGCCTCCGTGCCCGTCGTCAAGGTCGGCCGGATCGCCGGCCAGTACTCCAAGCCGCGCTCCAAGCCGACCGAGACCCGCGACGGCGTGACCCTGCCGACCTACCGCGGCGACTCCGTCAACGGCTTCGCCTTCACCGAGGCCGACCGCGTTCCCGACCCGGAGCGCCTGAAGCGGATGTACCACGCGTCCGCCTCCACGCTGAACCTGGTGCGCGCCTTCACCACCGGCGGTTACGCCGACCTGCGCCAGGTGCACGCGTGGAACCAGGACTTCGTGAAGTCGTCCCCGTCCGGCCAGCGCTACGAGGCCCTGGCCCGCGAGATCGACAACGCGCTGAACTTCATGAAGGCGTGCGGGACCGACCCGGCCGAGTTCAAGGCCGTCGAGTTCTACGCCTCGCACGAGGCCCTGCTCCTCGACTACGAGACCGCGCTGACCCGCACCGACTCCCGCACCGGCCACCTGTACGACACCTCGGGCCACATGGTGTGGATCGGTGAGCGCACCCGCCAGATGGACGGGGCGCACATCGAGTTCGCCTCCAAGGTCCGCAACCCGATCGGGATCAAGCTGGGCCCGACGACCACCGTCGACGAGGCCCTGGGCTACATCGAGCGCCTCGACCCCGAGCGCGAGCCCGGCCGGCTGACGTTCATCGTCCGCATGGGCGCCGACAAGGTCCGGGACAAGCTGCCCGAGCTGGTCGAGAAGGTCACCGCCTCCGGCGCCACCGTCGCCTGGGTGACCGACCCGATGCACGGCAACACCTTCGAGGCGGCCTCCGGCCACAAGACGCGCCGCTTCGACGACGTCCTGGACGAGGTCAAGGGCTTCTTCGAGGTGCACAAGGGCCTCGGCACGCACCCCGGCGGCATCCACGTCGAGCTGACCGGCGACGACGTCACCGAGTGCGTCGGCGGCGGCCACGAGATCTTCGTGGACGACCTCCACCAGCGTTACGAGACGGCCTGCGACCCCCGGCTCAACCGCAGCCAGTCGCTCGACCTGGCCTTCCTCGTCGCCGAGATGTACCGCGACCAGTAGGGGCCGCGGCAGGCGCACCGTACGACTGTGGGGCACGGATCGATGTGATCCGTGCCCCACAGGGCGTTCCGGGCTTTTGCCACCCACCCGCGGCGGGTAAGGTTAGGTTAGCCTCACCGATCATCGGGGCGGCGTCACGACCTGTCCCCGCCCGGGAGGTGAACCGCATGTACGTCTGCTCGTGCTTCGGCGTTACGGAGCAGCAGGTCAAGGATCATGCGGCGGCCGGGGCCTGCACGCCCCGCCAGATCGCCTCCGCCTCCAAGGCCGGCACGGACTGCGGCGGCTGCGTCCGTACCATCCAGGCGATGCTCGGCCGGGGTGCCTGCCCGCGCCGCGACCTCCTGGAGCGGAAGCAGACGCCCGCCACCGCGGCCGCCCCGGTGGAAGGACTTCCTGAAGCCGCCTGAGCGCGGTCAGCTCTCCGGCTGCTCGATGAGCTGGGCGATGTACAGCGGCTCCCCGAGCTTCTCGACCAGATCCAGCTGGGTGTCGAGATAGTCGATGTGGTGCTCCTCGTCCGCGAGGATCGACTCGAAGATGTTCGCCGACGTGATGTCGCCCTTGTTGCGCATCAGCTCGATCCCGCGCTTGAGGCGGTCGATCGCCTCGACCTCGACCTGCCGGTCGGCCTGGAACATCTCGGTGACCGTCTGGCCGACCCGTACGTGGAACAGCCGCTGGTAGTTCGGCAGACCGTCGAGGAAGAGAATGCGGTCGGTCAGGATCTCGGCGTGCTTCATCTCGTCGAAGGACTCGGCACGCGTGTATTTCGCCAGCTTGGTCCAGCCGAAGTTGTCCTGCATCTTCGCGTGCAGGAAGTACTGGTTGATCGCAGTCAATTCGGCGGTCAGCTGTTCATTCAGGAACTCGATGACCTCGGGGTCGCCCTGCATCGCAGAGGCTCCTTCCAACGGTGAACCGGGCACGTTGGCGGCATCCTCGCACCGGACCCGGTGACCGTCCAGTAAGTGCATGCTTAGTATGAGTTGCCCGAATGGGCTCCGCCCTGGTCACGACCACCCCCGCCTGTCTGTCACCATGGAGTCATGGGTCAGCCGGAAAGCCGGGAACACCGCGCGTCAGAGGAGTCCGAGCTTCCGCCGGGCCAAAGGCTGCAGCGCGGGTGGCCGGTGACCCACTACGGGCCCGTCCCCAAGTTCAAACCGGAACGCTGGGAATTCCGTGTCTTCGGCGCGACCGCCGACGGTGAGAAGCGCTGCTGGAACCACGAGGAATTCTCGGCACTGCCGTTCTCCTCGGTCGTCGCCGATCTCCACTGCGTCACCAAATTCAGCATGCTGGGTGCCGAGTGGGGCGGTGTGCTCGCCCGCGACGTGATCGCCCTCGCGCCGCCCGCCCCCCAGGTCACGCATGTGATGGTCTGGGCCGAATACGGCTTCAGCTCCAACCTCAGGCTGGACGACTTCCTCTCCGACCGGACCCTGTTCGCCACCCACAAGGGCGGCGAACTGCTCACCGCCGAACACGGCTTCCCGCTCCGGCTCGTCGTTCCCCATCTGTACGCCTGGAAAGGGCCCAAGTGGGTCCGGGGCATCGAATACATGACCGCCGACCGCCGCGGCTTCTGGGAGGAGCGCGGCTATCACAACATCGGCGACCCCTGGAAGGAACAGCGCTACTCCTACCAGGAGGAGCCAGGGGACGGCCCGGAACTCTGAACCGGCACCCGGACCCGGATCAGCCGCCGTCGCGCAGCGCCTGGAGCCGGGCCACGTCCGCCGCGTGACCCTCCTTGCCGCCAGGGGTCTCGATGACCAGCGGCACGCCCTCGGTGGCCGGGTGCGCGAACAGCTCGCGGAACGGCTCCTCGCCGATGTGGCCCGAGCCGATGTTCTCGTGCCGGTCCTTGTGGGCGCCGGAGACGTCCTTGGAGTCATTGGCGTGGATGAGCTTCAGCCGGCCCTCACCGACCGTCCCCACCAGCAGGTCCAGCGTCTCCTTCATCCCGCCGGGCCCGGCCAGGTCGTGCCCCGCCGCGAAGATGTGGCAGGTGTCCAGGCAGACCCCGAGCTTCGGATGGGCGTCCAGTGCCTCGAAGTACGGGCCGAAGTCCCAGGTCCGTGAGCAGAGCGAGGACCCCTGCCCGGCGGTGGACTCCAGCAGCAGGAACGGGTCGTCGTCGTGCGTCAGCTCGTCCAGCAGCGGCCGCATGTGCGTCCGCACCTGGGCCAGCGCCTCCTCGCGGGGCCGTCCGCCGGTCGCCGACCCCGTGTGCACCACGAGGCCCAGCGCCCCGATCTCCCGGGCCCGGCGCAGCGAGTGGCGCAGCGACTCCACGGACCGCTCCACCGTCGCCGGGGTGTGCGAGCCGAAGTTGATCAGATACGGGGCGTGCACGTACGCCGGTACCGATTCGGCGGCGCACTGCTCGCGGAACAGCTCGTCCTGCGCCGGATTCCCGGCCGGGGTGGCCCAGCCGCGCGGGTTGGCCACGAAGACCTGGACGGCCTCGGCGCCCATCTCGCGGGCGTAGGGGAGGCCGACCTTGGCGAGGCCGCCGGCCACCGGCACGTGGCCGCCGACTGGGTTGCGCATACGGATCTCTACAGTCCCTTGGTCTTGATGGTGATGGTGCTGCCCTCGGGGGCCCGGTCGCCGCCGTCCACGGACTGGCTGGAGACCTTGTCGCTGAAGGAGAGGAACCCGCGGTCGACCTTGACCTCGAAACCCGCGGCCTTCAGCTCGTCCTCGGCGTCGCCCACGTCCTTGCCGACCACGTCCGGCACGTCGATCATGCGCGGCCCCGCGGAGACCGTCACCGTCACGGTGTCGCCCTCGGCCGCCTCGTCGCCCTCCTCCGGTGACTGCGCGGCGACGTCGCCCTCGTCCTCGGGCGAGTGCACCCGGCCGGGCTTCACCTTCACCTTCAGGCCCTCGTCGGCCAGCGTGTCGGTGGCGTCGTCGACGGAGAGCCCGGTGACATCGGGGACGTCGACGGGGCTGCCCTTGGAGACGACGATCGCGACCGCCGAGTCCGGGTGGCGCTCGGTGCCCGCCTCGGGGTCCGTGCGCACCACCTCACCGGCCGCCACGTCGTCGTTGAACTCCTTGGTGACGAGGCCGGGGAGCAGGCCCGCCTTCGTCAGCCGCTGCTTGGCGGCGGCGAGCCGGTCGCCCGCGACATCGGGCACCTTGATGATCTCGGGGCCGCGGGAGACGACGAGCGAGACCGAGCCGTTGCCCCTGATCCGCGCGCCGGACTCGGGGGCGCTGCTGATCACCTTGCCCCGGTCGACGGTGTCGCTGAAGGCCCGCCGCACCCCCTTCAGCTCCAGGCCCGCGTCGGAGAGCCGCTTCCCGGCCGTCTTCTCGGTCTGGCCGAGCAGTGAGGGGACCTTCGTGAACTGCCCGGAGTTGATGTACCAGACACCGCCGCCGACGCCCAGGACGACGAGCACCGCCAGGACCGCCGCCAGCAGCCCGCGCCGGGGACCGCCGAGCGGCCCCCTCCGGCGCGGCGGCAGCGGATGCCGCGGCGGCGCGGGCGGGGGCATCTCCAGCCGGCTGGTGTGGTGGGCGGTGCCCAGGTCCTTCGGCAGCACCCGGGGGATCACGGTCGTCCGCGCGTCGGACCCCTCCGCCCCACCGCCCGGGGCGGCCTCCGGCCGGGCCTGCGGCGGTACGGCGTCGAGCTGCGCGTCCGTGAGGGCGGCGCGCGCCCGGCGGGCCATGGCGAGGAGCGCCACCGCGTCGAACGGGCGGGCCTCCGGGTCCCGGGCGGTCGCGCCCGCCACCAGCGCGTCCAGCTCGGGCGCCAGCCCGGGGACGGCGGCGGACGGGGGCGGCACGTCCTCGTGCAGATGCTGGTAGATGACCTGGGCGGGGGACTCCCCGTCCCGCGGCTTGTCGCCGGTCAGCATCTCGTACAGCACGACCCCGCAGGCGTACACATCGGCGCGGGTGTTCGCCGTGCCGTGCTCGATCTGCTCCGGGGCGAGGTACGAGACGGTGCCGAGGATCGTCCCGGTGGTGTTCGTCACCGAGCCCACGGCCCGGACCAGACCGAAGTCGGCGACCTTGACCCGGCCGTCGTCCCCGATCAGCACGTTCTCCGGCTTCATGTCGCGGTGCACGAAGCCCGCCCGGTGCGCCGCACCGAGGGCGGCGAGGACCGATTCCAGGATGTCCAGCGCGGCCCGCGGCGCGAGCGCGCCGCGCTCGCTCAGCACGTCGCGCAGGGTGCACCCGGCGACGTACTCCATGGCGAGGTAGACGTACTGACCCTGGGCGCCCTGGTCGAAGACCCCGACCACATTGGGGTGGGCGAGGTGCGCCACCGACTTGGCCTCGCGGATGAAGCGCTCGACGAACGAGGCGTCGGTCGCCAGCGCCAGGTGCATCACCTTGAGGGCGAGCACCCGGTCGAGCCGCATGTCCATGGCCCGGTAGACCGTGGCCATGCCGCCCACGGCGATGCGGGCATCGACGCGGTATCGGCCGTCGAGCAGCTGCCCGACGAGGGGGTCCTGGAGGGTCGTATCCACCATGCGAGTCTACGAGCCGCCGCGGACAGGCCCGCCGCGGCGGAGCGAACCCGGGGCAGTACTGCAGCCGAGCCGTGACAGGCGCGTGTCAGAAAGCCGGCCGCTCCGGATCGAGCACCGCCCGCCCGGCCGTCGGCGAGGACGCCTCCGCGAAGTGGCGGCGCGGGATGCGCCCGGCCCGGTACGCGAACCGCCCGCCCTCCACCGCGTGCCGCATCGCGGCGGCCATCAGCTCGGGCTCCTGGGCCCGGGTCACCGCCGAGGCGAGCATCACGGCCGAGCAGCCGAGCTCCATCGCGAGCGCCGCGTCCGAGGCGGTCCCGGCGCCGGCGTCCAGGATCACCGGGACGCCGGCATGCTCGGCGATCAGCTGGAAGTTGTGCGGGTTGCGGATGCCCAGGCCCGAGCCGATGGGGGAGCCGAGCGGCATGACCGCCGCGCACCCCACGTCCTCCAGCTTCCGGGCCAGGACCGGGTCGTCGTTGGTGTACGGCAGCACGGTGAAGCCGTCGTCCACCAGGATCTCGGCGGCGTCCAGCAGCTCGACCGGGTCGGGCAGCAGCGTCCGCTCGTCGGCCACCACCTCCAGCTTCACCCAGTCCGTGCCCAGCGCCTCACGGGCCAGCCGGGCGGTGAGCACGGCCTCCCCGGCGGTGTAGCAGCCGGCGGTGTTCGGCAGCACCCGGATGGACAGCTTCCGCAGCACGGAGAGCACCGAGCCCTGCACGGTCGGGTCGAGGCGGCGCATCGCGACGGTGGTCAGCTCGGTGCCGGACGCGATCAGCGACCGCTCCAGCACGTCCAGGCTGGGCGCCCCGCCGGTGCCCATGATCAGCCGTGAGGCGAAGTCGGTGCCGCCGAGGGTGAACAGGTCGTCGGACATCGTCAGCCTCCCTGGACCGCGGTCAGGACCTCGACCCGGTCGCCGTCGACGAGCGCTGCGGCGGACCACTGGCCGCGCGGCACCACGGTCTCGTTGAGCGCGGCGGCCACCCCCGCCGTCGCGTCGGTCAGCGTCGCGACGAGGGCGTCCAGGGTGGTGCCCGGCGCGACGGCGGCCGGGGCTCCGTTCACGGACACGGTGAGCGGGGTCGGGTCGGTCATGCGGGCTGCTCCTGGGATGCGGGGGCCGGGGCGAACCGGCCGGGGGAGAAGGGGCGGGCCGCCTCGGGCAGCTCGCCGTCGGCCAGCAGCGACGCCATGGCGTCCCCGGTGACGGGGGTGAGCAGCACGCCGTTGCGGCCGTGGCCGGTGGCGAGGTGGAGGCCGGGCAGCGCGGTGCGGCCGAGCAGCGGGGCGTTGTCGGGGGAGGCGGGGCGCAGACCGGCGCGGGTCTCGGTGAGCGGCAGCTCGGTGATCCCGGGCACCAGCTCGTGGGCGTCGCGCAGCAGCTCGTAGACCCCGCCCGCCGTGACGGTGGTGTCCCAGCCCATCTCCTCGGTGGTGGCGCCGACGACCAGCTCGCCGTTCTCGCGCGGCACGAGATAGACGTGGCTGCCCCGGACCACCGCGCGCACGGTGCGCGAGAGGAAGGGGGCGTACGCCGGGGGCACGGTGAGGCGCAGCACCTGGCCCTTGACCGGGCGGACCGGCGGCAGGACATGGGCGGGGACCCCGGCGAGCCGGCCGCTGAGGCTGCCCGCGGCGAGCACGACCTGGCCGGCGGCCAGCTCCGTACCGTCGTCGAGCACGGCTCCCGCGGCCCGGTCCGCGACCACCGAGAGGCGGTCGGCCCGGCGGCGGTGGAAGACCACTCCGGCCCGTTCGCAGGCGGTGAGCAGCGCGGCGGCGAGGCGGCGCGGATCGACCTGGTGGTCGCCGTCCACCCGCAGGCCGCCGCGCACGCCCGGGGCGAGCATCGGTTCCAGGCGGCGGCACTCGCGCCCGGTCAGCCACTCCGACTCCAGGCCCGAGCGGCGTTGCAGCTCGTGGAGCTCGCGCAGATGGGCGCGGTCGTCGGCGTCGAGCGCGACGGCCAGGGTGCCGCAGGCGCGGAAGCCGATGTCCTGCCCGCTCGCCTCCTCCAGCTCCGCCGTGAACGACGGATAGCGCCGGGCGGAGGCGAGGTTGAGCCCGAGCAGCGTCTCCTCGCCGTAGTGCAGCTCGGTGACGGCGGCCAGCATGCCGGCCGCGACCCGGGCCGCTCCGCCGCCCGGCCCCGGGTCGGCGAGCGCGACGGCCAGGCCGCGCCGGGCGACCCGCCAGGCGGTCACCAGGCCGATGATGCCGCCCCCGATGACGAGGACGTCGGACCCTTCGGTGGGATGGGTGCGCATGGGCGTCCAGCCCCTCCCTTCGCCGGCATGACCCGGATCAGGTTCGTACGGTCGGAGGCCGTCCAGCCTCCCTCTCAGCCCGGTCCGTCCGGGCTCCCGCGTGTCTTACGGTGGCCACCCTAAACCCCGCCCGGCGGACCGGGTAGGGAGGGCCGGGGGAGGGGGCGCCCTTTCTTGACGTCCCGTCAGGTACGTAAGGTGGATCAGGTGAGCGAGCAGCAGCGGGCAGAGCGGACCGAACGCCGGGTCGTCGTCGCGGGCGCGGGCATGGCGGGCGTGCAGACCGCCGTCGCCCTGCGGGAACAGGGCTTCACCGGCCCCGTCACCCTGATCGGCGCCGAACCCCACCAGCCCTACGACCGGCCACCGCTGTCCAAGGCGGTGCTGCTGGGCAAGGCCGAGGAGTCCGCCTTCGACATCGACTTCGAGGGGCTGGACATCACCCTGCGGCTGGGCTGCGAGGTCACCGGGGTCCGCGCCGGCGCCCATGAACTCGACACCTCCGGGGGCCCGGTCCGTTACGACGTCCTGGTCCTCGCCACCGGCGCCGAACCCGTCGCCCTGCCCGGCTCCGAAGGCATCCCCGGCGTGCATCTGCTGCGCACCCTCGACGACGCGGCCCGGCTGCGGCCCGTCCTGGAGGCCGGGCACCCCGTCGTGGTCGTCGGCGCCGGCTGGATCGGCGCCGAGTTCGCCACCGCCGCCCGTGCCGCCGGCTGCGAGGTCACCGTCGTCGAAGCCGCCGACCGCCCCCTGGCCGGCGCCCTGCCCGCCGAGGTCGCCGCCCCGATGGCCGCCTGGTACGAGGAGAGCGGCGCCCGGCTCCTCACCGGCGCCCGGGTCGCCCGCGTCGAGCCCGGCACGGTGGTCCTCACCGACGGACGCACCCTCCCGGCCGGCGCGGTCGTCGTCGGCATCGGCGCCCGCCCCGCCACCGGCTGGCTCGCCGGCTCCGGGATCGCGCTCGGGCCCGAGGGCTCGGTGACCGCCGACGCGGCGCTGCGCACCTCGCTGCCCGACGTGTACGCGGTCGGCGACTGCGCCTCCTTCCCCTCGGCCCGCTACGGCACCCGCCTGGTCGTCCACCACTGGGACAACGCCCTCCAGGGGCCCAGGACCGCCGCCGCCCACATCGCGACGGAGGGCGCCGACATCCCGCCGTACGACCCGGTGCCCTACTTCTGGTCCGAGCAGTTCGGCCGCTTCGTGCAGTACGCCGGGCACCACGCGGACGCGGACACCCTGCTGTGGCGCGGCGACCCGGCCGAACCCGCCTGGTCCGTGTGCTGGCTGCGCGAAGGCGCCCTGGTCGCGGTGGTCGCGGTCGGCCGCCCGCGCGACCTGGCGCAGGGGCGCCGGCTCATCGAGGCGGGGGCCCGGCTCGACGCGGACCGGGGCGGGGACCCCTCCGTACCGCTGAAGTCGGCGGTCCTGCCGTAACGGCCCGGGACCTGAAGGGCCGAGTCCGGGTTTCGGCTGTCAGTCCGGGATGGCAGGCTTGTCCCGTGACCGAGATTGACGCAAAGATCGATGCTCTCGTCCCTGCCTGGCTCCACCTGCCCGACATCGCGGAAATGCTCGATGTCGAGGTGACGCGTGTGCGGCAGCTGGTCAAGGAGGGCCAGCTCATCGCCGTACGCCGTGGGGAGAACCGGGCACTTCAGGTGCCCGCCGCCTTCATCGACGGCAACAAGGTGGTCAAGGGCCTCTCCGGGACCCTGACGCTCCTGAAGGACGACGGCTTCTCCGACGAGGAGATGCTCGAATGGCTCTTCACCCCCGACCCGACCCTGCCCGGCACCCCCGCGCAGGCACTGAGTGAGAATCGCGGCACGGAGGTGAAGCGCCGCGCCCAGGCGCTCGCCGTCTGAACCGCCCGGGGAAGCGGGCCGCACCGCACGAGCGGGCGGCCCGCTTCCCCGCGCCGCACCACCGATCCGCCATCACCGTCCCCGGGGGGAACCGCACCATGTCCACGCCTCGCGCCCAGCTGTCCGACGCCCGGCTCTACCTGTGCACGGACGCCCGCAGGCGCCAGGGAGACCTGCCCGACTTCCTCGACGCGGTCCTCGCCGGCGGGGTGGACATCGTCCAGCTCCGCGACAAGGGCATGGAGGCCGGTGAGGAGCTGGACCACTTGGCCGTCTTCGCGGACGCCTGCAAGCGGCACGGCAAGCTCCTCGCCGTCAACGACCGGGCGGACGTGGCCCACGCCATCGGCTCCGACGTGCTGCACCTGGGCCAGGGCGACCTGCCGGTCCCGGCGGCCCGCGCGATCATCGGCGCCGAGCCGGTCATCGGCCGCTCCACGCACGCCGAGGCCGAGGTCGACGCCGCCGTCGCCGAGCCCGGCGTGGACTACTTCTGCACCGGCCCCTGCTGGCCCACCCCCACCAAGCCCGGCCGCCACGCGCCCGGCCTGGACCTCGTGCGGTACGCCGCCTCGCTCGCCCCGGCCCGCCCCTGGTTCGCCATCGGGGGCATCGACGCGGACAACCTCGACCAGGTGCTGGACGCCGGGGCCCGGCGGGTCGTGGTCGTACGGGCCGTCACGGAGGCGTCCGACCCCGGTGGTGCCGCCGCTGAGCTGGCACGACGGGTCCGCGAGCGCGCCGGAGCCTGACGGCGGAGAGCCGCCTCCGGAGCGGAGGTCCGGCACCGGCCGGTACCGGCCTGGGACGAATCTGTCCGAAGGATGGACAAGAATCAGTCAATTCCGGCAAATGCCTCCGGTTCGGTTGGGGGCCCGCCCCGCCCTGGTTAACCTGCCCGTATGGCCCTTGGCACACCTTCCACCAGGACAGATCACGCGCGCACCGTGCGTGAGATGCTCGCGACCGGCGCGACCTCGTACTCGTTCGAGTTCTGGGCGCCCAAGACCGAGAAGGGCGAGCGCAACCTGTGGAACGCGCTGCGCCGGGTCGAGGCCGTCGCCCCGAGCTTCGTCTCGGTGACGTACGGGGCCGGCGGCTCCACCCGTTCCGGCACGGTGAAGGCCACCCAGGACATCGCCGCCGAGTCCACGCTCACCCCGGTCGCGCACCTCACGGCCGTCAACCACTCGGTCGCCGAACTGCGCAACATGGTCGGCCAGTTCGCGGACGCCGGCATCCGCAACATCCTCGCCCTGCGCGGCGACCCGCCGGGCGACCCGATGGGCCCCTGGGTCGAGCACCCGCAGGGCGTGAAGTACGCGGCGGACCTGGTCCGGCTGATCAAGGAGGCCGGCGACTTCTGCGTCGGCGTCGCGGCGTTCCCCGAGCGGCACCCGCGCTCCGGCGACTGGGACACCGACATCCGGCACTTCGTGGACAAGTGCCGCGCGGGCGCCGACTACGCGATCACGCAGATGTTCTTCGACCCCGAGGCGTATCTCCGGATGCGTGACCGGGTGGTCGCCGCCGGTTGCGACACACCGATCATCCCCGAGGTCATGCCGGTCACCAACGTCCGTCAGCTGGAGCGGCTTTCCCAGCTCAGCGACGCGGCGCTGCCCGACGACCTGAAAGAGCGCATCCTCGCTGCCAAGGACGACGCCGCCGCTGTACGCTCCATTGGCATCGACTTCGCAACGCGGTTCAGCGCGAAGCTGCTCTCCGAGGGCGTGCCCGGACTGCACTTCATCACGCTGAACAACTCGACTGCGACGCTCGAGATCTACGAGAATCTCGGACTGCACAAGCAGTCGTGACCGGCCGTACCCGCCACCAACCGGTGCGGTGGCCGTAGAAGGGGGCGGGCATGGGCTGGACGGTCCTCTACATCGCGTTCGGTGTCGTCGCGCTGTGGCTGCTCGGCGAAGTGCTGCTGCAGTACAAGGCGCGGCTGCGCTGGCGCCTCCTCGCCTTCACCGGCTTCCTCGGTGTGGTGGTCGGCGTCCTGATGCCGTCCGTGCCCGTCATCGCCCTCGGCGCGGTCGCCTTCGCCACCGGCCAGACCTACGTCACGCTCTCGTTCCGCAAGGGCTTCTCCACCGGCTGGGCGATCGGGGGCAAGCCCGGTGAGAGCCGCCGCCGGCGTGGCGCCGCCGCACGCAAGCCCACCCTGGAGGTCTCGGACCTGGAGGTGGAGTACGAGGGCGGAGCCCCCGAGGCCCCGTCCGACCCGCCGTCCGCCCCTGCCCCCGCCGTCTACGCGACCCAACCGATGGACGAGGACACCGGCCAGTACGGCGTCTACAGCGACCCCGTCCCGCCCCGCCCGGCCGAGGAGCCGCCGGCCGCGCAGAGCCACGAGGCGTACGACCCCTACGGCTACCCGGTCCAGCAGCCCCAGGGCCAGGACACCTATGCCGGGGCCGGGCAGTACGACTACGGCACCGATCCGCAGAGCTACGCCGCCTACTCCGACCCGTACATCGGCACCACCGCGAGCACCCCGCAGTACGGCACGTACGACGGCTACGGGAACTACGACGGCTACGGCGGCCAGCAGCAGTACCCCGACCCGTACGCGCAGGGCGACACCTACGGCTCGGAGACCCCGCCGGGCGGTGTCTGGGTGCCGCAGCAGCGCGAGGGCGAGCACTATCCGCAGCAGCCCGCCGCCCAGCCGGCCCCGTACCCGAACGGCTACGACACCGGCTACAACGAGCAGTACCGCTACTGAGGCGCCCCCGGGCTCACTGCGAGCCGCGGAAGCCGTCCCCCTCCACCACGGTCCCCGCGACCAACGCCCCGGACATGCCCGCGTGCGCGAGTCCGCCGCCCGGATGCGACCAGCCGCCGGCCAGCAACAGACCCGGCAGCCGGGTCCGGTTGGCGGGATGCAGGAACGCGCCCCCGGCACCGCCCAGCGCCGGCGGCGGCACCGCACCGCCCTCGGCGCCCGTGTCCGCGGCGGTCTCGGCGGGCGTCCGCACCCGCGTCCGCAGCACCCGCTCCCGCAGCCCCGGCACCGCCGCGCCCGCCGCCTCGGTCAGCGTCCGGGCGAACCGGGCCCGCACCGCCTCGTCCGTCCAGTCCACCGGGCCGTGCGGGGCCACCGTCGCCACCAGCGTCACCGCCTCGTGCTCCGCGTCGGGGCGGGTCGACGGATCGTCGGGGCGCAGCACGGTCACCGTCGGGTGCGCGGCGATCCGGCCCCCGAACACCGCCTCGCGCTCGGCCGCCCCGTCCGCCGGGTGCACCACGGTCCGGTGCACGGCGTCCGCGGGCCGCCCGCCGCGCAGCGACAGCATCACCACGAACCGGCCGGCCCCCGCCGCGTCCGCACGCACCGTCACCTCCCCGTCCGCCCACAGCTCCTGACCCGGCACCAGACCGGGCCACGGCCGGGCCCCGAGCACCACATGGGCGGCCTCCGCGACCGTCCCGTCCGCCAGCTCCACGCCCGCCGCACGGCCGTCCTTCTCCACGACCCGGGCCACTTCGGCGCCGAAGACGAACTCCACCTTCCGGGCCAGGCACCGCTCGTACACCGCCCGGGCCAGCGCCCGCATGCCGCCGCTCACGTACCAGGTGCCGAACGTCTCCTCCATGTACGGCAGGAGGGCCGCGCCCGCCGGGGCGCGCGCGGGGTCGAGGCCGTACGCGAGGGCGTATCCGTCGAGGAGGGCCGCCAGCCGGGGGTCCGCCAGCTCCCAGGCCCCGATCTCCGCCACCGTCCCGGCCCGCCGCGCCGGGCGCAGCAGGCGCTTGCGCTCCTCGGCCGGATACGGATCACGGCCCAGCACCTGCCAGTCGGGGCGCAGGGGCTCCTCCAGGAGCGGCCGCCGCGAGCGGTCCCAGGCGTCCCTGGCCCGGTCGAGGAAGGCCCCCCACTTCGCGCCGGCGCCACCGCCGAGCGCGGTGTCCAGGGCGGCGACGGTCCCGGCGCGCGAGGCGTTCGGCAGCGAGACGGCGGTGCCGTCCGCGAAGAGGTGCCGGCTCGCCGGGTCCACCTGGGTCAGCGTGACGCACCGCTCCAGCGGTTCCTTGCCGGTCTTCACGAACAGGTCGCGGTAGACCGCGGGGAGAGGGAGCAGCCCGGGCCCGGTGTCGAACACGAAGCCCTCCTCGGCGTGCTGCCCGAGCGAGCCGCCGTACGTCTCCGACCGCTCGTACACCGTCACCCGGTGGCCTGCCACGGCCAGCCGGGCCGCCGCCGCCATCGCGCCCATCCCGGCGCCGATCACCGCAATTCGTGCCATGCAGGCGACCTTAACGGCCGCCACCGGAAGACCCGCCGTCAGCCCCAGGGAGGGTTGGCCGAGGGGAGGACGGGCTGCTGCCCGCCGCGCTTCGCCGCACGGCGCTCCGCCCTGCGGCGCCAGAACCTGCGGATCCGGGAGGCCAGGAAGATCACGATCGCGAGGCCCACGACGAGGAACGTCCCGGCGAGGGTGGCGGCGATCCACGGATGGAAGATCGCGAAGGTGACGACCCCCGCGACGCCCAGGTCCTCGACGGCGCTCAGCGCGATGTTGCTGAACGGCTCGGGTGAGGTGTTGACCGCCATCCGAGTCCCGGCCTTCACCAGGTGGCTCACCAGGGCGGTCGAGCCCCCGATGGCACCGGCCGCGATCTCCGGGAGCGAACCGCTCTCGCCGGCCAGCAGCGCCGCGACCACCGCGCCCGCCACCGGCCTGACGACCGTGTGCACCGCGTCCCACGCGGTGTCGACATAGGGGACCTTGTCGGCGACCACCTCGCAGAGGAAGAGGACCGCGACGACGACGAGCACGTCGGTGCGCTGGAGCGAGGCGGGCACCTCGTCGCTGACACCGGTCGCGCCGAATATGCCGAGCAGGAGGACCACCGCGTACGCGTTGATCCCGCTCGCCCAGCCGCTTGTGAACACCAGAGGGAGTACCGACACGCAGGCGATCGTAGCCAGCGGGTCCGGCCCTCCGGCAGGGCGCGGGAAACCCAGCTCTGAGTATCCGTACTCAGAGCGCGGGATGAGTAGCCGCACGGATGGGCCGTGACCTGCTGGAACGGCAGAGTGGGTGTCCACGGAAGGGGCGCCGGCACGGGGCGGCGGGGCGGGGCGGTCGCTCCCTTCCGAACGGGGGTGCGCGACGGAGGACTTCGGGACCACGGGGGACACGGGGTCACGGGGGACGGTCCTCCGCAGCACGGAAGGCGCCGGTCGGGCGGGCTCGGGGGACGGGCCACGCGCGACCGGCGCCTTCGTGCGTACAGGGGGCTCAGCGCCCGCTGACGCGGCCGCGCAGCAGCAGGGACAGCGCCGAGTGCACATCGTCGATCGAGCGCTCCGGCTGGAACGCCTGCCAGTCCAGCGCCGCCACCAGCACCATCCCGACGAGCGCCGCCGCCGTCAGCGGCACGTCGATCTCCTCGCTCAGCTCGCCGTTCGCCACGCCTTCCGCGATGACGCCCTCCACCACGGCGACCGCCTCGCGGCGCACCACCAGGAGCGTGGACTGCCAGGCGCGGTTGGTGCGCCAGAGCTCGGCCACGTACAGCTGGGTGAAGGCCGGGTAGCGGTCGATGAAGACCAGACCGGCCCGGATCATGGCGTCCAGCGCCTCGACCCGGCTGCCGCCGCGGGCGCCGGTCTCCTCGGCTGCCGCGCGCAGCGAGGAGGTGAGCAGGCCGACGCCGTGGCGCAGCAGCTCCTCGAAGAGCTCGGTCTTGCTCTTGAAGTTGTAGTAGACCGTGCCCTTGGCGACCCCGGCCCGGTCGGCGATCTCGTCCACCGTGGTCGCCGAGAAGCCCTTCTCGGCGATGAGGGTGACGGCTGCTTCGTAGAGCCTCTGCCGGGTGGCCTGGCGGCGCGCGCTGCTACTGCTTTCCATGGACCTGATTCTCACAGGTCCCGGCACGGTCACAGGCTCAGCTCCGGATGCAGCCGCTCCAGTGTCCACATCTGCTTGCGGCGGGCCGACAGGGCGGTCAGCGCGAGCGCCCCGGCGGTGAAGGCCACCAGCACCGCGCAGCCCTGCCAGACCGGGCCGAGCCCGCCGCCCGTGATGAGCCGGCGCAGCCCCTCCACGACGTAGCTCATCGGCAGGTACGGGTGGATCGCGTTGAAGAAGCCGGGACTGGTCTGTACGGGGTAGGTGCCGCCGGCCGAGGTCAGCTGGAGCATCAGCAGCGCGAGGACGAGGATGCGCCCGGCCGCGCCGAAGCAGGCGTTCAGCCACTGCACGATCGCCGCGAAGCAGCAGGTGACCAGCGCCAGGAAGCCGAGCGTCCCGGCGGTGTGCGCCATGTCCAGGCCGGGGCCCCAGTGCAGGACGGACATCAGCGCGGCCGTCTGGAGCAGCCCGATCCCGGCCACCGGCAGCCACCCCGCGAGGGCGATCCGCCGGGCCGGTGCCCCGGCCGCCAGGGCCCGCCCGCTGAGCGGCTGGATCAGCATGTACGCCACCATCGCGCCGACCCAGAGGGAGAGCGGGATGAAGTAGGGCGCGAAGCCCGTGCCGTAGTTCGGGGCGGAGTGCAGCGACCGCGAGGCCAGCCGTACGGGGTCGGCCATGACCTCCGTGCGGGCGTCGCGGTCCTTCTTGCCGTAGTCGGGGATCTTGTCGACGCCGTCGCCGAGCCCCTGGGCGAGCGTGGTGGACCCGTCCTTGAGGCGGACGAGGCCCCTGTCGAGGCCGGTGGCGCCCTTCTTGAGCTTGCCGACGCCCGTGTCCAGGTCGGACGAGCCGGTCTTCGCCGTGCCCAGCCCGGTGTGCAGCCGGTCCGCGCCGGTGGCGACCTTGTGCGCGCCGGTGTTCAGCGCGTTGATCTTCCTGACCGCGGCTCCCAGGTCCTCGTCCAGGTGCGGGGAGCGCGCGGCGAGGCCGTTCGCCTGCGTCTCCAGCGTGGTCAGCTGGGTGCGCAGCTTCTTCAGGTCGCCGTTCTGGTTCTTGACCAGGGTGTTCACGTCGTCGGCCACGGCGGCGACGTCGGCCGCCGCGGTCACGGCGCGCTTCAGCGGCGGGCAGACGGTGGGGTCGGGGACCGGCTGCTCCTGGCAGCGGGTGCGGTGGACGTCGGCGAGGTCGTCGGCGGCGGTGTGCGCGGCGGTGGCGGCGGTGGGCGCCGCCTTCACGAGCAGGTCCAGATTGTCCCGCACGGTCTTCGACGAGTCGGCGACCAGCCGGGCTGTGTCACCGATGGTCTTCCCGTTGTCCTTCAGGAACGGGCGCACGTCGGCGGCGACCCCGTTGACCTTGTCGGCGAGGAGCTGGGTGCCGTCGGCGACCTGGCGCGAGCCGGTCTCCAGGTCGCCCGCGCCCTTGTCCAGCTTCACGATCCCGCCGGCCAGCTTCTTGCTGCCGGCCTTGGCGTCCTTCAGCCCGTCCGCGAGGTCCTTCGAGCCCTTCTTCGCCTTGCCGATCCCGTCCTTGAGGTCGGCCGCGCCCTTCGCCGCCTTCGCCGTCCGGTCGTGCAGATCGGAGAAGCTGATGAAGATCCGGTCGAGGAACCCGCGCGAGGCGTTGGCCGACGCGGCCGTGCGGACCTCGGAGAACACCGTCCGGGATATCTGCCCGACGATGTAGTTGTTCGCGTCGTTGGTACGCACCTGGAGCGCGCCGGTCTCGGGGGAGTCACCGGCGCTGGAGGCGATGCGCGCGCTGAAGTCGGCGGGCATGCGCAGCGAGAGGTAGTACGTGCCGTTCTCGACGCCCCGGTCGGCCTCCTCGGCGCTCACCTCGTGCCAGTCGAAGGTCTTCGAGTCGAGGAGCTTGCCGGTGATCCGGTCCCCGGCCGCGATCCGCTTGCCGTCGGCGGTGGCGCCCTTGTCGTCGTTGACCAGGGCGACCGGGATGCGGTCCAGCCTGCCGTACGGGTCCCAGAAGGACCACAGGTACAGGGCGCCGTAGAGCAGGGGGAGCAGCAGGAGCGCGGCGAGGGCGGCGCGCGGCAGCCGGCCCCTTCCGAAGCGCCTCAGCTCAAGCGCGGCCAGTCTCGGCGAACGCATCGGCCGGTTCCTCCTCGTGCGTGGTGGCGTGGGTTTCCGGGGCGGTGCCCGTGCGTACGGTGACGGCGTCCTCGGGGGCCTCGCTGCAGACGGCCAGGACGGTGGTGCCGGCGGCGGCGACGGAGCGCAGCAGCTCCCACACCTCGGCCCGCTCGTCGTCGGACAGCTTCAGATCGGTGTCGTCCACCCCGAGCAGCCGGGGCCGGCCCATCAGTGCGAGGGCCACGGACAGCCGCAGCGCCTCGGTCCGCTCCAGGTCCCGTACGGCGGTGCGCTCGGCCTTGGGCAGCGTGGCGGGGTCGAGCCCGGCGGCTTCCAGGGCGGCGCCGATCCGGGCGCGGGCGGCGGCGGCCCGCGCCCGGGGCCGGCGCAGCAGGGCGCGCGGGGAGCCGTCGTAGCGGCGCAGGAGCAGGGCCCGCTCGCGCAGGTGCTCGGCGACCGTGAACGCCGGGTCCAGTTCGCTGACCCCGGGCACCGGGCCCAGGGCGGCGAGGCGGCGGACGGCGGCGGCCCGGCGCGGCAGGGCGAGGCCTGCGGTCGCGGCCTCGCCCTCGGTGGGGCGCATGCGGCCGGTGAGAGCGAGCAGAAGGCAGGTGCGGCCCGAGCCGGACGGGCCTTCGACGGCGATCAGGGCGCCGGGCTCCGCGCGGAGGCTCACGCCCCGGAAGGCCCAGCCGCGCGGCCCTTCGAGACCCAGGTCCTCGGCGGTGACGGCCGCCCCGTGCGGACTCTCCACGCACCCCACCCCTCATTTGAACTGACTGGTCAGTTCAAAAAGTAGCCCGAACTTGCGATCGAAGCAAAAGGCCAGGTCAGGGCGGTGCAGAGGTTAATTGTCAGTGGGGGCGGTCACGATGGATACAGACGGCCACAGAGTCGTCACCGAGACAGGAGGTTCTGTCATGGCCCACTCGTCCGCAGCCGCCGCTCCGCGACGCCGCGCAGACGGCCCTGCTCCCTCACCGACCGGCCCGGCCCGCGATGTCCACCCCGTCGTCCGGCGTACCACCGCACCGCCCGCCGCCCTCGATCTCCTCGCCCAGGCCCGCGCAGGCCTGGACGAGGCAGCTGTCCTCTCCGTGCCCAACGAGCGGTACGCCACCGCGCATCTGGCCGCCCTGCGCACCGCGGCCGCCGTCCTCGCCGCACGGGCCCGCCCCGAGCCCGCGCGCCGGCGCCGGGAGCCGATCCGCAGCGCCTGGGAGATCCTTCCGGAGCTGGCGCCCGAACTCGCCGAGTGGAGCGCCCTCTTCGCCTCCGGTGCCGCCCGGCGGGCCCGCGCCGAGGCGGGCATACCCGGGGCGGCCAGCCGGCGGCAGGCCGACGATCTGCTGCGCGACGCCGCCATGTTCCTGCGCCTCGTGGAGCGGCTGCTCGCGCTCCAGCCGGTGCTGCCGCAGCCGCGCGGGGAGCGGCCCGACGCGGGGTGACCGCGTGGGCGGCGCCAGGCCATAGGGTGGGCGGTACCTGTTACCTGCGCTGTTCACGCTCCGCCCCAGGGCGGCCCGTGCCGAGGAGTCAACTGCCGTGTCCGACCCGCTGCGCCCCCGTGCCTCCCTCCGTACCGCCGTGGTCTGGGAGGTCCTGAAGGACGCCCTCGACCGCCGGGTCAAGGCGACCGGCCGGGACGCCCTGGACGTGCTGGACACCGGCGGCGGCACGGGCAACTTCGCGGTGCCCGCCGCCCGGCTCGGCCACCGGGTCACCGTGGTCGACCCCAGCCCCAACGCGCTCTTCGCACTGGAGCGCCGCGCCGCCGAGGCCGGGGTCGCCGACCGGGTGCACGGGGTGCAGGGCGACATCCTCGGCCTGTTCGACGTGGTCGAGCGCGGGGGCTACGACGCGGTGCTCTGCCACGGCGTCCTGGAGTACGTGGACGACCCCGCCGAGGGCGTGCGGCACGCCGTGGAGGCCCTCCGTCCGGCCGGGGCGCTGAGCCTGCTCGCCGCCGGTCTGGGCGGCGCCGTCCTGGCCCGCGCGCTGGCCGGCCACTTCAACGAGGCGCGGCACGCGCTGGGCGACCCCGAGGGCCGGTGGGGCGACGGGGACCCGATGCCCCGGCGGTACACCGCGGAGCAGCTGACCGAGCTGGTCACGGCCGCCGATGTCGAGGTGGGCGCCGTGCACGGGGTCCGGGTCTTCGCCGACCTCGTCCCCGGGGTGCTGGTGGACACCGAGCCGGGCGCGATGGAGGCCCTGCTCCGGCTGGAGGCCGCCGCCGCCGAACTGCCGGCGTTCCACTCCGTGGCCACCCAGCTGCACGTCCTGGGCACCAAGCGGGGCTGAACCCCCGGGGGGTTACCGGCGGGAGCGCGGCTGATCAGCGACGCAGCGGCAGACGGAGTACGCACCGACCGCCCCGTTCGGCGCTCCGGCCCCGTATGATCGGGGGACACCATCCGGCATGACGGATCGGAGGTTGGGGAATCAACTCAGCAGCTGAGCCGTCGTGGCGGCCCGGACTGGCTGTTTGGCAATGAGGGCGGGTTTCACGGGGGCGATTCCCTGCCTATCCTGGAAGGGCCGCATACCGGCCGCCCCCCGCGGCCGACGACGAGGAGGACTCCGTGCCGCTCTCGGAGCACGAGCAGCGAATGCTCGAGCAGATGGAGCGAGCGCTGTACGCCGAAGATCCCAAGTTCGCGACAGCGCTCGAGGGAAGTGGGCTGCGTACGTACACCCGGCGACGGGTCTACCAGGCGATCGCTGGCTTTCTGGTGGGTATCGCGCTCCTCATGGCCGGAATGGTCGCTCAGCAGATCTGGATCAGCGTGGTGGGCTTCCTCGTCATGCTGGGCTGCGCGGTGCTCGCGGTTACCGGATGGCGCAAGGCGCCCAAGCCGGGCGAACAGCAGTCGGTGCGCACGGGCGGCGCGGGTGACCGCAGGCAGTCCCGGCAGCGCCGGTCCGTGATGAACCGGATCGAACAACGGTGGCAGCGCCGCCGCGACGAGCAGGGCCAGTAGACACAGAACGCTTCAGCTGAAGGGGCGGCCGCGATGTGGGCGGCCGCCCCTTCACGCGTATGGCCGCCCTGGCTGCGGGCTGCGCACCGCCCGCGCACTGCCCTCTTCCCGGCCGCCCGAGGCGGGAGGCGCACCTCCGCCTCCCCGGCCACCTCCGCCTCCCCGGGCCGTGCGGCCCCGGGGTGTCGGCGGCCTGGCGGACGGGGCGTCGGCGGTCGCTCCGGGCCGCAGGTGCCTCCCCGTCCGGCCTCGGGCCGCGTGGGGCTCCGGACGTTCGGTGCCCGCACGGGCCGGAACGCGGCTCGCGAGCCTCTCGGCCGCAGGCCCGGGCGGCCGTCCCGGACCGGGGCGCACACCGCCCGGGTCCCGGTCCGGCGGACCCGTAGGCCCCGGGCCCCGCGGCCCCCTAGCCTTCCTGGCGGGACGGGCGCCGGGTCCATGCCGGGCGGGGCGGGAGGCGGAAGCGGGCCGACAAGGCCGTTCGGCGCTTGGACAGGGCCCAGGCCACTCGTACGGACGAGCGCGGGGCGAGGAGCGCGCGGAGGCGGGCCGGGCGGCCGGCCGACAGGGCCAGACCGGTCCGTACCGCCCGTGCGTCCTCGGCGAGGCCCGACGCCGGGCGCGGCTCGGGGGCGTAGAGCACCTGCTCCACCGCTCCCGCCACCCGGTGCACCGCGTCCGCCGCCTCCGTGTCCAGCCGGCCCAGACGCACCAGCCGCTCGGCGGCCCGGCGCGGGGTCAGCGCCTCGTCCGGGGGAATGCCGTGGTCCCACGCCGTGTCGGTGACCTCCCGCCACACGGCCAGCGTCCGCGCGGTCGCGTCGGCAGGCGTGCGGCCGCCCGAGGAACCCAGGCGGCGAGCCCGCGCCCGCAGCCGCCAGAACATCGGCAGCAGCGGCAGCAGCAGGACGAGCACCACCGCGGCGGCCACGCCCAGCACGGTCCCCGTCGGCGTCCCCGGGTCCGTCGGCGCGGCGGCACCGGGCGCGGCGGACTGCCCGCACTCGCCCTGCTTGCGCATCTGCGCCGGGCAGCTCTCCGACGCGGACGGCGTGGCCGCGACCGGCGCCGAGGCGTCCGCCTCCGGCCGCGCCGGGTCCGCCGTGTCACCGGTCGGCGCGTCGGGCAGCGTGTACGACGGGACGGAGCCCCGCGTCGGCGTCGGCTCGAAGCGCGTCCAGCCGATCCCCTCGAAGTACAACTCGGGCCAGGCGTGCGCGTCGCGCAGACCCACCGAGTACGAACCGTCCGCCTGCGCGCTGCCCGGGGTGAAGCCCACCGCGACCCGGGCCGGGATGCCCAGCGTCCGGGCCATCGCCGCCATCGTGAACGCGAAGTGGACGCAGAAGCCCTGCTTGTCCTTCAGGAAGCGGGCGATCGCCGCGCTGCCCGTGCCGGAGTCGACCGAGGTGTCGTACCGGAACCCGCCGTCGGTGGAGAAGTAGTCCTGGAGCTTCACCGCCCGCTCGTACGAGTTGGCGGCCCCCTTCGTGACCTCGTCGGCCGTCCGCGCGACCACCTTCGGCAGCGAATCGGGCACCTGCGTGTACTCGCGCAGGAGGTCCGGCGGCACCGCGCCCGCGCGGGCCAGCTGGTCGGACGTCGGCTGCACGTCGAGGCTGGTCACCGTGTACTGCGCGCCGCCGGTGGTCTCCCCGTCGTCACCGACGAGGGTGCGGCCCTCCGGCTCGAAGCGCCACCGGCCGCCGACCCGCACCTCGGACGCCGGATAGGGCAGCGGCAGATACGTCTGCTTGTAGGAGGCCGACGCCGAGACGGTCGACCTGATCTCCGCGACCGCGACGGACGAGGACAGCCCGGCCGGGGCCGGCAGCCGCTTCGGCACGTCCTGGAGCCGGCGCGTCGAGGCACGCCACTCGTTCCCGTTGAACTGGTCCAGGGCCAGGATGCGCAGATAGAAGTCGCCCGGGCTGCTCGCGTTGGTGCGGTACGACATCACCTGCCGGTTCTCCGGCTGGTTGAGGTTGTCCTGGAGCGAGACCAGCGGGTTCACCGCGGAGATCGTGCCGCCCCCGCCCCCCCTGCCGCCCCCGCCGCCCGCACCGGCCAGCAGGCCGCCGTCGAGCGCCGGCAGCGCCGCGGGCACGACGAGCGCGATCCCGAGGGCCACCGCCCCGATCCGGCGCCCCGTGCGCACCGGGGCCAGCGCCCGGCCGCCGCCCGAGGTGTCGAGCCCGGCGGACGAACCCCGGGGCCGCGCGGCGCCCGCGAAGACCCGGCCCCACTGGGAGAGCCGGTCGCGCCCCTCGGCCAGCAGGAGCAGCAGATAGCCGCAGGCGGCCAGCAGGAACCACAGCCACCCCGCACTGCCCTCCGCCAGCCCGGCGGCCACCGAATACAGCGCCAGCAGCGGCAGCCCGGCGGGCGCGGCGCTGCGGAACGTCACGGCCAGCGTGTCCACCAGCAGACCGACCAGCAGGACACCGCCCACCAGCATCAGCCGGATGCCCGGAGTCGCCGGCGCCGGGATCGCGTACTGCCCGACGTCGTCCCCGCCCGCCGTCAGCAGGTCCACCAGCTGCCGCACGGCCTGCGGTCCGGGCAGCACGCCCGCCACCGCCTGCTCGCGGGCGAACGCCACGGTCAGCAGCACCACCATGACCAGCGCCTGGGCGGCGGCCGTCAGCAGCCGGGGCAACGGCACCCGGCGCCCCAGCACCCCCACCCCGCACTGCACGGCGAGCAGGAACGCGGCCTGCACGAGCCAGCTCACCGGGTCCACCAGCGGCAGCATCGAACAGGACGCCATCAGCGTCGCCGCGAAGGCGGCCAGCGCCAGCCTGCCCCGACCGCTCATGACCTCCCCCTCAAGCCCAGCCCCCTCATGACCAACCCCCGAATCCCGCCGGACCGGCCGCACTGCCGGACCCGGCCACCGCACCGTGCCGGCCCGCCAGCCGCCACAACTCGGCCAGCCGCGCGCCGGGCTCCACCGGCACCACCGTCCACCCCGCCTCGCGCAACAGCCGCAGCCGCCGCTCCGCCGCCTCCCGGCCGGCGGGCGACTCACCGCTCACCCAGGCGGCGCTGTCCAGGACGAAGGCCACGGCCCCGCCGCTGCGCTGCCGCATCCGGGCGGTCATAGCGGCCTGCTCCTCGTCCAGATCGCCGAGAAAGGCGATCAGCAGCCCCTCGCCGCCCCCGCGCAGCACGTCATGGGCGCGGGAGAGGCCCCCGCCGTCGGAGCGCCCGATCTCCGCGAGGGTGTCCATCATCAGCCCCGCCGCGTCCGCCGTGGCCTGCGTGGCACCGGCGAAACCGCCCTCGCCCTCGCCCGGCACCGCGTTCCCCGCGTCGGTCAGCAGCCGGACCGCGAAGCCGCGCTCCAGCATGTGCACCAGCGCGGACGCCGCCCCGGAGACGGCCCACTCGAACGCGGAGTCCGGCCCCGACCCCCGGTAGGCGGTCCTGCGGGTGTCCAGCAGGACCGTGCACCGGGCGCGCTGCGGCTGCTCCTCGCGGCGCACCATCAGCTCCCCGTAGCGCGCGGTGGAACGCCAGTGCACCCGGCGCAGATCGTCCCCGTAGCGGTAACCGCGCGGGATCACGTCGTCGTCACCGGCCAGCGCCAGGGACCGCTGGCGCCCCTCGCCGTATCCGGAGGACTCACCGGCCAGGGGCACCGGGGGCAGCGGTTCGGTGCGGGGGATCACGACCAGGGTGTCGTAGGCGCTGAACGAGCGGGTCAGCTCGCACA
Organism: Streptomyces sp. NPDC008163; assembly: GCF_042956885.1. NCBI lineage: Bacteria > Bacillati > Actinomycetota > Actinomycetes > Kitasatosporales > Streptomycetaceae > Streptomyces > Streptomyces sp. NPDC008163. The sequence goes on from NZ_JBIBHG010000002.1 coordinate 276,378, forward strand.
TGCCGAAGGGGTCGCTCAGCCGCAGTTGCAGCGGGCCGAGCGGATAGCGCCCGCGCAGGTCGGACCGGACCCGGTAGGACACCTCGCGGCGCCCGCCCGCCTCCACCCGGTCCAGCACGAAGCGGGGCCGCGGCCCGAGCACGTACGGCACCCGGTCCTGAAGCATCAGCAGACCCGTGGGCAGCCGCGAGACGTTGTCCATGCGCAGGTGGACGCGGGCCTCCGAGCCGGCCGGGACGCGCGAGGGGGAGAGCCTGCGGGTGCCCGTGACCCGGTAGCGGGTCCGGTGGAGCACCGTCACGGAGACCAGCGGCAGCACGGCGAGCAGCAGTCCGACCCGCAGCAGGTCGCCCTGGCCCAGCACATAGGCGCAGACCGCCGCCGCGATTCCGGCCGCGAGGAAGGACCGGCCACGGGTGGTCAGCCCGCCGAGCGCGGCCCGCAGCCCGCCCCTGTCGTCGCCGTCCACCGCGACGGGCCCCGACGCGGCCATCACGGACGCCGCGTGCCGGGCTGCTGCTGGCCGCCGTACGCCGGGCCCGCCGGATACGCGGGAGCCTGGGGGCCGGAGCCGCCCGAGGCCGTGGGCACCGGGGTCTGCTGAAGGATCTCCAGCACCACCTGCTCGGCGGTGCGGCGGTTGAGCTGGGCCTGCGCGGTGGGCAGCAGCCGGTGGGCGAGCACCGCGACGGCCAGGGCCTGCACGTCGTCCGGCAGGCAGTAGTCCCGGCCGGCCAGCGCCGCGGACGCCTTGGCGGCGCGCAGCAGGTGCAGGGTGGCGCGTGGCGAGGCGCCGAGCCGGAGGTCGAGGTGGCCGCGGGTGGCCGCGACGAGCTGGACCGCGTATCTGCGCACGGCCTCGGCGACATGGACCGTGCGCACCGCCTCGATCAGCTTCACGATGTCGTGCGCGTGCGCCACGGGCTGGAGGTCGTCGAGCGGCGAGGTGCCGCCGTGCACATCGAGCATCCGCAGCTCGGCCTCCGCGCTGGGGTAGCCGATCGACACCCGGGCCATGAACCGGTCGCGCTGGGCCTCGGGCAGCGGATACGTGCCCTCCATCTCCACCGGGTTCTGCGTCGCCACGACCATGAAGGGGTCGGGCAGTTCGTAGGTGTGCCCGTCGATGGTGACCTGGCGCTCCTCCATCGACTCCAGGAGCGCGGACTGGGTCTTCGGGGAGGCGCGGTTGATCTCGTCGCCGATCACGACCTGCGCGAAGATCGCACCTGGCTTGAACTCGAAGTCCCGGCGCTGCTGGTCGTATATGGATACCCCGGTGATGTCCGAGGGCAGCAGGTCGGGCGTGAACTGGATGCGCCGCACCGAGCAATCGACGGACCGGGCCAGCGCCTTGGCCAGCATGGTCTTGCCGACGCCCGGGACGTCCTCGATCAGGAGGTGCCCCTCCGCGAGCAGCACGGTCAGCGAGAGCCGCACGACCTCGGGCTTCCCCTCGATCACGGCCTCCATCGACCTGCGCACCCGGTCCACGGTGGTGGTCAGATCTGTGAGGCTCGCTCGATCGTCATAGGTCGTCACCCCGGCCCTCCTCGGCCCCGCCCCACGCTCGCCAGGAGCAGGGGATTCCCCAGTCACGGGCCGGTGCCCTCGTGCGGCCCGGCCCACCCCGAATGTGCGGACACCGCGCCGGACGAGGTCCGGCGGGGTGTCACTCACGCATTCTTGTTGCCGTTACCGCTTCGTGTCACTCGCCTGTGGACAACCGGGGGCGATTTGTCGGACTGGGTGAGGATTTCATCACCGGAAGGTGGTGGTCCGGTGTCCCCCGGGCCTTCGGTCAGGAGGCGGGCAGGACCTCGCGCAGCTTGCCGGTGGTCACGTCGAAGACGAAACCGCGCACGTCGTCGGTGTGCTTGAGGAACGGCGAGGTGCGGGCCCGCTGCATCGACTGCCGCACGTCCTGGTCGGCGTCGGTGTACGCCTCGACGGCCCAGGACGGCCGCTGCCCGACCTCGTGCTCCAGCTCCTGGCGGAAGTCCTCCGTGATCGACTCCATTCCGCAGCCGGTGTGGTGGATCAGGACGATGCTGCGGGTGCCGAGCGCCCGCTGACTGATCGCCAGCGACCGGATCACGTCGTCGGTGACCACGCCGCCCGCGTTGCGGATGGTGTGGCAGTCGCCCAGCGAGAGGCCGAGCGCCTTGTGCAGGTCGAGACGGGCGTCCATGCAGGCGACCACGGCGACCTGGAGCACCGGCTTGGCGTCCATGCCGGGGTCCTTGAAGTCTGCTGCGTAAAGGCTGTTCGCCTCGACCAGGCGGTCGGTGACGGTGGGGGTGGAGGCGGGGGAGTGCGCGGAAGTCGACATGCCCAAGACGTTAGCCCTCGCCCCCTGCCCCCGGGCGAGAGGGAAGCGGACAAAAAACGTCAACGGTGCTTGTTGTGAGGTAATCCACAAGCCCGCCTCCGGCCACCCGTGCGGGTGAACGCGCGACGGCCGACGCGCTGTCGGGTTGATTGATCGGGAATCGATCGAGTGGCAGGGTGGACTAAAGTGACGGGAAGTTACCGACACCCTGCACATTTCGAACTTTTACCCGTGTGCGCGGCGTACGTACGGCCCGGCCCTCTCCCGCTCGCCGGTCGGCTGACGCCCCTTCCCCGGCGCCGGCGGACCTCCCCTTCGCGAGCGGGCGGGGACCAGGCCGTACGTCCCGCCACCCGGGAGCTGAGCCTGAGAGGGCGCATGAGCCAGACCCGACACGTCCCGGTGATGCTCCAGCGATGCCTGGACCTGTTGGCACCGGCTCTGGAGGCCCCCGGCCCGCAGCCCCCCGTGGTCGTCGACTGCACCCTCGGCCTCGGCGGCCACAGCGAGGCGCTGCTCGCCGCCTTCCCCACCGCACGGCTGATCGCCCTGGACCGGGACAAGGAGGCCCTGCGCCTCTCCGGCGAGCGGCTCGCCCCCTACGGCGACCGCGCGACCCTGGTGCACGCCGTCTACGACGAACTGCCCGAGGTGCTCGACCGGCTCGGCATCCCCAAGGTGCAGGGCATCCTGTTCGACCTCGGCGTCTCCTCGATGCAGCTGGACGAGTCCGACCGGGGCTTCGCCTACGCCCGCGACGCACCGCTCGACATGCGCATGGACCAGACGACCGGCGTGAGCGCCGCCGAGGTCCTCAACACCTACCCGCCGGGCGAACTGGTGCGCATCCTGCGCGCGTACGGCGAGGAGAAGCAGGCCAAGCGCATCGTCTCCGCCGTCGTGCGCGAGCGCGAGAAGGAGCCCTTCACCAACAGCGCCCGGCTGGTCGAACTCATCCGCGAAGCCCTGCCGCAGGCCGCCATGCGCACCGGCGGCAACCCCGCCAAGCGCACCTTCCAGGCCCTGCGCATCGAGGTCAACGGGGAGCTCACCGTCCTGGAGCGGGCCATCCCGGCCGCCGTCGCCGCGCTCGCCGTCGGCGGGCGCATCGCGGTCCTCTCGTACCAGTCCCTGGAGGACCGGCTCGTGAAGCAGGTCCTCGCGGCGGGCGCCGCCAACACCGCCCCGCCCGGCCTGCCCGTCGTCCCCGAGCGCTACCAGCCCCGGCTGAAGCTCCTCACCCGGGGCGCCGAACTCCCCACCGAGGAGGAGGTCGCCGAGAACCGGCGCGCCGCCCCCGCCCGGCTGCGCGGCGCCCAGCGCATCCGCGAGGACGAGCGGTGAGCCGGCGGACCGCCGCGCGCGCCGGGGACGGAGCGGCGCGGTGAGCAAACCGGCCGGGCAGCCCAAGGGCCGCGTCGCACGGCTCACCCGGCTGATGCCCGCCGGGCCGAGCACTGCGGCCCGGACCCCGTTCGTCCTGCTGGTCGTGGTGCTCCTCGGCGGCGGCCTGATCACGCTGCTCCTGCTCAACTCCGCGCTCAACGAAGGCTCCTTCGAGCTGAGCGAGCTGAAGAAGCGGACCACCGAACTCACCGACGAGCAGCAGGCCCTCCAGCACGACGTCGACGCCTCCTTCGAGCCGGACGCGCTGGCCCGTCGCGCGCGTGAGCTGGGCATGGTCCCCGGCGGCAGCCCCGCCTTCCTCGGCCCGGACGGCAGGGTCCGGGGCGTCCCGTCCAAGGCCGCTCCGGCCCCGGTCGTCGCGCCCCCGCCGAGCACGCCGACGCCCACGCCGACCCCCACGCCCACTCCGGCCGGCCCGGCCGCCGCCACTCCGGCGCCCGGACCCACCGGGTCCACGCCCTCCGGCACACCGGCAGCCCAGCCCTCCACGAGCCCCGGCAGGTGACGCAGTGCCCCCCAAGGAACCGCCGCGCCGCCGGGTACCCGGCCCCGCGCGTCCCCGTAACGCCTCCCCGGGGTCCGGCCGCCCCCGGCCCCAGCAGCGCCGCCGGCCCCCGTCCGCCGCGCAGCGCGCCCGCACCCGGCGGCCGCTGCGGCTGGGCAGCCCGCGCCCCCGGCTGCGGCTGGTCAGCCTCGCCCTGACGCTCGTCATGATCGCGTTCGTCGTGCGGCTCCTCCAGGTCCAGGCCGTCGACGCGCACGCGTACGCCGCGAAGGCCGAGACGAACCGCTACCTGAGCTACACGGTCGCCGCGGAACGCGGGGAGATCACCGACCGCAGCGGCATCGCGCTGGCCACCAGCGTGGACGCGTACGACATCACGGCCGACCCGAAGATGTTCACGCCGGCCGACAGCAAGGCGCCCGACGCCCCCCAGCAGGCCGCCGCCCTGCTCGCGCCGATCCTCGGCGTCGAGGCGGACGGTCTCGTCAAGAAGCTCTCCAAGCCCAAGAGCCGTTACGCGGTCCTGGCGCGCAGGCAGACCCCGCAGGTCTGGAAGCAGATCAAGGACCTCAAGTCCGTCTTCGCCGAGAAGGCCGCCAAGGACAAGGCGGCCGGCGGGCCCGGCGCCAATGTGCTGGCGGGCGTCTTCCAGGAGTCCACCACCAAGCGGATCTACCCCAACGGCAGCCTGGCCGCCGGGATACTGGGTTACGTCAACGCCGAGGGCAAGGGCGCGGGCGGCCTCGAATCCCAGCTGAACAAGGAGCTCGCGGGCGAGGACGGCACCATCAAGTACGCCCAGTCCGGCGGACGCAGGGTGCCCACGGCGGGCACCAAGGAGGTCCCCGCGGTCCCCGGCTCCGACATCGAGCTGACCATCGACCGCGACATCCAGTGGGCCGCCCAGAAGGCCATCTCCGAGCAGGTGTCGAAGTCCGGGGCCGACCGCGGTTACGTCATCGTGCAGAACACCCGCACCGGCGAGGTCCTCGCCATGGCCAACGCCCCCGGCTTCGACCCCAACGACCTCTCGCAGGCCGACGCCGCCTCGCTCGGCAACGCGGCCCTCCAGGACGTCTACGAGCCCGGCTCCACCAGCAAGGTGATGTCCATGGCCGCCGTCCTCGAAGAGGGCGCCGCCACGCCCCTCACGCACGTCACGGTCCCCAACCGGCTGCACCGGGGCGACCGCCTCTTCAAGGACGACATCGACCACGCCACCTGGCAGCTCACGCTCAACGGCGTACTCGCCAAGTCCAGCAACATCGGCACCATCATGGCCACCGGCCAGCTCGGCAAGACACAGGCCGAGGCGAACAAGGTGCTGTACTCCTATCTGAGGAAATTCGGCATCGGATCGCCCACCGGGCTCGATTACCCCGGAGAGACGCCCGGCCTCCTCGCCAAGCCGCAGGACTGGTCCACCTCGCAGCAGTACACGATCCCGTTCGGCCAGGGGCTGTCCCTCAACGCCATGCAGGCCGCCTCGATCTACTCGACCATCGCCAACGGCGGCGTACGGATCCAGCCGACGCTCGTACGCGGCACCCGGGGCCCGGACGGCCGCTTCACCCCGGCCGAGGCTCCCGAACAGACGCGCGTGGTCAGTGAGAAGACCGCGAAGACGCTCGCCACCATGCTCGAATCGGTGGTCGCCGACCAGGAGGGCACCGGCACCAAGGCCCAGATCCCCGGCTACCGGGTCGCGGGCAAGACCGGCACCGCCAACCGCGTCGACCCGGTGCGCGGCGGCTACCACGGCTACACCGCGTCCTTCGCCGGTTTCGCCCCCGCCGACGACCCCCAGGTCACCGTCTACTGCGCGATCCAGAACCCCACCAAGGGCAGCCACTTCGGCGGCCAGACCTGTGGACCCATCTACAAGCAGGTCATGGAATTCGCCCTCAAGACGCTCCAGACACCCCCGTCCGGCCGTGAGCCGGCCAAGCTGCCGGTGTTCTTCGGAACCGGCGAGTGAACGCGCGGAGACCACCAGTGACAACCATCACCCCCGACCCCGGGAACCGGAACGAGAACCTCCGCCCGCCGGGCCCCTCACTTCGCGAGAGGCCGGGTGAGCCCGGTACGCTCACCGCCGTGCCCCACGCCGAACAGCCCCGAACGACCCAGAAGGACGCACCTGTGAACTACCCGGGAGCGCCTCGCCCGGACCGCCTGCGGCCCACCTCCCTGGTCACGCTGGCCGAACGGCTCGGACTTGAACCGCCGGGCACCGGCGACATCACCGGCATCACCCACGACTCCCGTGCGGTGCGCCCCGGAGACCTGTACGCGGCCCTGCCCGGCGCCCGCCTGCACGGCGCCGACTTCGCCACCCAGGCGGCCGGCCTCGGCGCGGCGGCGATCCTCACCGACCCCTCCGGCGCCGAACGCGCCCGGGCGACCGGCGTGCCGGTCCTGGTCACCGAGAACCCGCGCGCCCGGATGGGCGAACTCGCCGCCGAGATCTACGGCCACCCCGGCACCGGCCTCCTCCAGATCGGCATCACCGGCACCTCCGGCAAGACCACCACCGCCTACCTGGTCGAGGGCGGCTTCCGCGGCGCCGGACGCGCCACCGGGCTCATCGGCACGGTGGAGATGCGGATCGGCGACGAACGCATCAAGTCCGAGCGCACCACGCCCGAAGCCACCGATCTCCAGGCCCTGTTCGCCGTCATGCGCGAACGCGGCGCCGACGCCGTCACCATGGAGGTCTCCAGCCACGCGCTGGTCCTCGGCCGGGTCGACGGCTGCGTCTTCGACGTCGCCGTCTTCAACAACCTCAGCCCGGAGCACATGGAGTTCCACTCCGGCATGGAGGACTACTTCCAGGCCAAGGCCCAGCTCTTCACCCCGCGCCGCAGCAAGCGGGGCGTCGTCAACTACGACGACGAGTACGGCCGCAGGCTCGTCACCGAGGCGACGGTGCCCATCACGACCTTCTCCGCCGAGGGCCACCCGGACGCCGACTGGCGCGCCGAGGACGTCGTCGTCGGCCAGCTCGGCTCCGGTTTCACCGTCGTCGGGCCGAACGGCGAGCGGGCCACCGCCAAGGCCCCGCTGCCCGGCCCGTTCAACGTCGCCAACACGCTGGCCGCGATCGTCGCACTCGCCGTCGCCGGCATCGACCCGCAGACCGCGGCGGACGGCATCGCGACCGTCCCCGGAGTGCCCGGCCGGCTGGAGCGGATCGACGCCGGACAGCCCTACCTCGCCCTGGTCGACTACGCGCACAAGACCGACGCCGTCGAGTCCGTGCTGCGGTCCCTGCGCAAGGTCACCAAGGGCCGGCTGCACATCGTCCTCGGCTGCGGCGGCGACCGCGACACCACCAAGCGCGCGCCGATGGGCGCGGCGGCGGCCCGGCTCGCCGACACCGCCGTACTGACCTCCGACAACCCCCGCTCCGAGGACCCCCTCGGCATCCTCGCCACCATGCTCGCGGGCGCCGCCGAGGTGCCCGTCCACGAGCGCGGCGACGTCCTGGTCGACGCCGACCGCGCCGCGGCCGTCGCCGCCGCGGTGGCCCGGGCCGAGCCCGGTGACACCGTGCTCGTCGCCGGCAAGGGCCACGAGCAGGGCCAGGACGTCCACGGCGTCGTCCGCCCCTTCGACGACCGGATCGTCCTGCGCGAGGCCATCGAGCGCTCCCTGGGGCACGAGGGCGCCGGACCCCGTGCCTCCCACCACGAGAACAACAGTCAGGGATGACCAAGTGATCGCCCTTTCCCTCGCCGAGATCGCCGAAATCGTCGGCGGGCAGACGCACGACATACCGGATCCGTCGGTAACCGTCAGCGGACCGGTCGTCATCGACTCCCGCAAGGTGACCCCCGGCAGCCTCTTCGTCGCCTTCGCCGGCGAACGGGCCGACGGCCACGACTACGCCGAGCGCGCCGTCGAGGCGGGCGCGGCCCTCGTCCTGGCCACCCGCCCCGTCGGCGTGCCCGCGATCGTCGTGGACGACGTCGTGGCCGCCCTCGGCGCGCTCTCCCGCGCCGTCGTCGGCCGCCTCGGCGCCACCGTCGTCGCCCTCACCGGCTCCGCGGGCAAGACCTCCACCAAGGACCTCATCGCGCAACTCCTGGAGCGCAAGGGGCCCACCGTCTACCCGGAGGGCAACCTCAACAACGAGATCGGCCTGCCGCTCACCGCGCTGCGCGCCACCGACGAGACCAAGCACCTGGTCCTCGAAATGGGCGCCCGCTACATCGGGGACATCCGCTACCTCACCGGACTCGTCCCGCCGCGCATCGGCCTCGTGCTCAACGTGGGCAGCGCGCACATCGGCGAGTTCGGCGGCAAGGAGCAGATCGCCCAGGCCAAGGGCGAGATGGTCGAGTCGCTCCCCGAGGACGGCATCGCCGTGCTCAACGCCGACGACCCCCTCGTACGCGCCATGTCCTCCCGTACCAAGGCCCGCGTCGTCCTCTTCGGCGAGGGCGCGGATGCGGACGTACGGGGCGAAGACGTGCACCTCACCGACGACGGACGCCCCGCGTTCCGCCTCCGAACACCCACCGGGTGCAGCGAGGTGACCATGCGCCTGTACGGTGAGCACCACGTGTCGAACGCGCTCGCCGCGGCCGCCGTCGCCCATGAGCTGGGCCTGTCCGCAGACGAGATCGCCGAAGGGCTCTCCGAGGCGGGCACCCTCTCCCGCTGGCGCATGGAGGTCACCGAGCGTCCGGACGGCGTGACGTTCGTCAATGACGCCTACAACGCCAACCCCGAATCCATGAAGGCAGCGCTCCGCGCGCTGGTCGCCATGGGGAAGGGGCGTCGTACGTGGGCGGTGCTCGGCCTGATGGCCGAGCTGGGCGACGCCTCGCTCGCCGAGCACGACGCGGTCGGACGGCTCGCCGTCCGGCTCAACGTCAGCAAGCTCGTCGCGGTCGGGGGCAGAGAAGCCTCCTGGCTGCAACTGGGCGCATACAACGAGGGTTCGTGGGGTGAGGAGTCGGTGCACGTGTCCGACGCACAGGCTGCCGTCGACCTGTTGCGCAGGGAACTGCGCCCGGGAGACGTGGTGCTGGTGAAGGCGTCCCGGTCGGTCGGCCTTGAGCAGGTCGTCACAGCACTGCTGGAGAACGCGACCGAGGGCGAGGTCGCGGGCCGATGAGGCAGATCCTCTTCGCGGGAGCCATCGGGCTCTTCCTGACCCTGGTCGGCACGCCGCTGCTGATCAAGCTCCTGGCCCGCAAGGGATACGGGCAGTTCATCCGCGACGACGGCCCGCGTACCCACGGGTCCAAGAAGGGCACGCCCACGATGGGCGGCATCGCCTTCATCCTGGCGACGCTCATCGCGTACTTCCTGGCGAAGGTGATCACCGGCGAGGAGATGCGCTTCTCCGGTGTGCTGGTCCTCTTCCTGATGGCCGGCATGGGGCTCGTCGGCTTCCTGGACGACTACATCAAGATCGTCAAGCAGCGCTCGCTCGGTCTGCGCGCCAAGGCGAAGATGGCCGGCCAGCTGATAGTCGGGATCGCCTTCGCGGTGCTCTCGCTCCAGTTCGCCGACGCCCGCGGCAACACCCCGGCGTCCGACAAGCTCTCGTTCGTCGAGGACTTCGGCTGGTCGATCGGCCCGGTGCTCTTCGTCGTCTGGGCGCTGTTCATGATCCTCGCCATGTCCAACGGCGTGAACCTGACGGACGGTCTGGACGGCCTGGCCACCGGCGCGTCGGTGATGGTCTTCGGCGCGTACACCTTCATCGGGCTCTGGCAGTTCCAGGAGTCCTGCGCCAACGCCGGCACCCTGACGAACCCGAGTGCCTGTTTCGAAGTGCGTGACCCGCTCGACCTGGCGGTCGTGGCCTCCGCGCTGATGGGCTCCTGCTTCGGCTTCCTGTGGTGGAACACCTCGCCGGCCAAGATCTTCATGGGGGACACCGGCTCGCTCGCCCTCGGCGGCGCGCTCGCCGGCCTCGCGATCTGCTCGCGCACCGAATTCCTGATGGCCGTCCTCGGCGGCCTCTTCGTGATGATCACGATGTCCGTCGTCATCCAGGTCGGCTCGTTCAAGATGACCGGCAAGCGCGTCTTCCGCATGGCCCCGCTCCAGCACCACTTCGAACTCAAGGGGTGGTCCGAAGTCCTTGTCGTGGTCCGCTTCTGGATCATCCAGGGCATGTGCGTGATCGTCGGACTCGGCCTCTTCTACGCAGGATGGGCAGCCAAGAAGTGAGCAACGTGGACTGGCAGGGCAAGCACGTCACGGTCGCCGGGCTCGGGGTCTCCGGAATCCCGGCGGCCCGGGTGCTGCACGGCCTCGGTGCCGTCGTCACCGTGGTCAACGACGGCGACGACGAGCGCTCCCGCGCCCAGGCGGCCGAGCTGGAGGCGCAGGGCATCACCGTGCGCCTCGGCGACGGCGACACCCTGCCCGAGTCCACCGAGCTGATCGTCACCGCCCCCGGCTGGAAGCCCGGCAAGCCGCTGTTCGCCGCGGCCGCCGACGCGGGCGTCCCGGTCTGGGGCGATGTCGAACTCGCCTGGCGGCTGCGCGGCCGGGACGGCCGCGAGCCGGCCCCCTGGCTCGCGGTCACCGGCACCAACGGCAAGACCACGACCGTACGGATGCTCGCCTCCATCCTGGAGGCCGCCGGGCTGCGCACCGCCGCCGTCGGCAACATCGGCGTCTCCCTGCTGGACGCCGTCCTCGGCGAGGAGACGTACGACGTGCTCGCCGTCGAGCTCTCCAGCTACCAGCTGCACTGGGCGCCCTCGTTGCGCGCCCACTCCGCCGCCGTGCTCAACCTGGCCCCCGACCACCTCGACTGGCACGGCTCCATGGAGGCGTACGCCGCCGACAAGGGCCGGATCTACGAGGGCAACCGGATCGCCTGCGTGTACAACGCGGCCGACCCGGCCACCGAGGACCTGGTGCGCGAGGCGGACGTCGAGGAGGGCTGCCGCGCCATCGGCTTCACCCTCGGTACGCCGGGGCCCTCGCAACTCGGCGTGGTGGACGGCATCCTGGTCGACCGGGCGTTCGTCCAGAACCGCCAGAAGCAGGCCCAGGAGCTGGCCGAGGTCGCGGACGTCGATCCGCCGGCCCCGCACAACATCGCCAACGCCCTGGCCGCCGCCGCTCTGGCCCGCGCCTTCGGCGTCGCGCCCGCCGCCGTGCGGGACGGGCTGCGGAACTTCCGCCCCGACCCGCACCGCATCGAGCACGTCGCGGACGTGGCCGGGGTCGCGTACGTGGACGACTCCAAGGCCACCAACACGCACGCCGCCGAGGCCTCGCTCGCCGCCTACGACTCCATCGTCTGGATCGCCGGCGGCCTCGCCAAGGGCGCCACCTTCGACGAACTGGTCACCGGGTGCGCCAAGCGGCTTCGGGGCGTCGTGCTCATGGGCGCGGACCGGGCCCTGATCCGCGAAGCCCTCGCGCGACACGCCCCCGAGGTACCCGTGGTCGACCTCGACCGGACCGACACTGGGGCGATGTCCGAGGCGGTCCGCGAAGCCGCACGGCTCGCCCGGCCGGGAGACACCGTACTGATGGCCCCGGCCTGCGCCTCGATGGACATGTTCGTCAACTACAACAAGCGGGGCGAGGCATTCGCGGACGCCGTCCGCGCACGCGCCGCCGAGAGCGTCTGACGGGCCCGGCCGCCGCGCCCCGGGCACGAGCAGTGGAGGGGACAGGGACATGCCGGCCGAAGAGAGCGTGCGGGTCAGGCCCGCTGCCGAGGCCCGGCGGCCCGCGTCGGTGCGGGCCCGGAGCACCGGCAGCCCCCGCAGCCCGCGCGGCGGCGGAGTGCGACGGCTGTACGAGCGGGCCCGGCGGGCCTGGGACCGGCCGCTGACGGCGTACTACGTGATCCTGGGCGCCGGACTGCTGATCACCGTGCTCGGTCTGGTGATGGTCTACTCCGCCTCGATGATCAAGGCGCTGGAGCTCGGCAAGCCCGGCACCTACTTCTTCCGCAAGCAGTTCCTGGCCGCCGTGATCGGGGCCGGGCTGATGGCGCTGGCCGCCCGGATGCCGGTGAAGCTGCACCGGGCGCTGTCCTACCCGCTGCTCATGGGCGCCGTCTTCCTGATGGTGCTGGTCCAGGTGCCGGGGATAGGGATGTCGGTCAACGGCAACCGCAACTGGCTCTACCTGGGCGGGCCCTTCCAGCTCCAGCCCAGCGAGTTCGGCAAGCTGGCGCTCGTGCTGTGGGGGGCCGACCTGCTCGCCCGTAAACAGGACAAGCGGCTGCTGACCCAGTGGAAGCACATGCTGGTGCCACTGGTGCCGGTCGCCTTCATGCTGCTCGGGCTCATCATGCTCGGCGGTGACATGGGCACTGCGATCATTCTCACGGCGATCCTCTTCGGCCTGCTCTGGCTGGCCGGGGCGCCCACCCGGCTGTTCGCCGGTGTGCTCGCCTCCGCCGGGCTCATCGGATTCCTGCTGATCAAGACCAGCCCCAACCGCATGTCCAGGCTGGACTGCATGGGGGCCAGCGAGCCGGGGCCGGGAGGCTCCTGCTGGCAGGCCGTGCACGGCATCTATGCTCTGGCATCAGGCGGATGGTTCGGTTCCGGCCTCGGTGCGAGTGTGGAAAAATGGGGCCAACTTCCCGAACCGCACACCGACTTCATCTTCGCCATCACCGGGGAGGAACTGGGGCTGGCGGGGACGCTGTCGGTGCTCGCCCTCTTCGCGGCTCTAGGCTATGCGGGTATCCGCGTGGCCGGACGCACGGAGGACCCCTTCGTGAGGTACGCAGCGGGAGGTGTGACCACCTGGATCACGGCGCAGGCCGTGATCAACATCGGTGCGGTGCTCGGCCTGCTGCCGATCGCCGGTGTCCCGCTCCCGCTGTTCTCCTACGGGGGGTCGGCCCTGCTGCCGACCATGTTCGCCGTCGGGCTGCTGATCGCGTTCGCGCGGGACGAGCCCGCCGCGAAGGCGGCCCTGGCCGTGCGGAGGCCCGGGGTGAGATGGAAGACGATGAGACGGCGCGTCAAGAAGCGTCCGTCCGGAGAGCGGTGAAATTCGGTGCATGTCGTACTCGCCGGCGGGGGGACCGCCGGCCACATCGAGCCCGCGCTTGCCCTCGCGGACGCCCTGCGCAGGCAGGACCCGAGCGTGGGGATCACCGCTCTCGGCACGGAGCGCGGACTGGAGACCAGACTCGTACCCGAGCGGGGATACGAACTGGCGCTGATCCCGGCCGTACCGCTGCCGCGCAAGCCCACCCCCGAACTCATCACCGTCCCGGGCCGGCTGCGCGGCACCATCAAGGCCGCCGAGCAGATCCTGGAACGCACCAGGGCCGACTGCGTGGTGGGCTTCGGCGGTTACGTGGCCCTGCCGGGCTATCTCGCCGCCAAGCGCGTGGGTGTCCCGATCGTGGTCCACGAGGCCAATGCCCGCCCCGGCCTGGCCAACAAGATCGGCTCGCGGTACGCGCACGGCGTCGCGGTCTCCACGCCCGACAGCAAGCTGCGCGGCGCCCGCTACATCGGCATCCCGCTCCGCCGCACCATCGCCACCCTCGACCGGGCCCGGGTCCGCCCCGAGGCGCGCGCGGCGTTCGGCCTCGACCCCAATCTGCCGACGCTGCTCGTCTCCGGCGGTTCGCAGGGCGCCCGCCACCTCAACGAGGTGGTGCAGCGCGTCGCTCCGCTGCTCCAGCGCTCCGGCATCCAGATCCTGCACGTGGTCGGGCCGAAGAACGAATTGCCGCGCGTGGACAACATGCCCGGGATGCCCCCCTACATCCCGGTACCGTACGTGGACCGGATGGATCTCGCGTACGCCGCGGCCGACATGATGCTCTGCCGTGCGGGCGCGATGACCGTCGCCGAACTCTCCGCCGTCGGACTGCCCGCCGCCTACGTCCCGTTGCCCATCGGCAACGGCGAACAGCGGCTCAACGCCCAGCCGGTGGTCAACGCCGGCGGCGGTCTGCTGGTGGACGACGCCGCGCTCACCCCCGAGTGGGTGCAGGGCAACGTCCTCCCGGTGCTGTCAGATCCGCACCGGTTGTATGAAATGTCCCGGGCCGCCGCCGAGTTCGGCCGACGGGACGCCGACGATCTGCTGGTCGGCATGGTGTACGAGGCGATTGCCGCGCGCCGTAACGCGTGAGGCGGACGGGTCCGGGGGCGGTGGCCCCCGGACCCGGCATAAGGAGCGAGCGTGGCCGGACCGACGACCGCCCAGCGCGGTGCAGGAAAGCAGGAGGACGCCCCGGACCGGCCGCCGCGCCCACGCCCCGAGGGGCGCCGCGTCTCCCGGCGCCGGCTGCTCCTCCTGATCGCCGGAGCCGTGCTGCTGCTCGGATCCGGCGTCGTCTGGGCGCTGTACGGCTCCTCCTGGCTGCGGGTCGAACAGGTCAGGATCACCGGCGTCCGGGTGCTGACGCCGGCCGAGGTGGAGCGGGCCGCGGCGGTGCCGATGGGCGCCCCGCTCGTCTCCGCGGACACCGGCGCCATCGAAGAACGGTTGCGCCAGAAGTTGCCTCGTATCGACGAGGTGGATGTCGTTCGGTCATGGCCGCACGGCATCGGACTTAAGGTGACCGAACGACAGCCGGTCCTGTTGGTGAAAAAGGGCGGAAAGTTCATCGAAGTGGACGACGAGGGCGTGCACTTCGCGACGGTGGACAAGTCGCCCGGGCATGTGCCTCTGCTGGAAGTGGCCACGGGCCGTTCCGCGAGTACGCGCCGCTTCGGCGGTGACCGGCTGGTGCGGGAAGCGGTCCGGGTCGCGGGTGACCTCCCGGACGGTGTCGCCGAGGACACCCGGGTCGTCCGGGTGGACTCGTTCGACGCCATCTCCCTGGAACTCGGCGGGGATCGCACGGTGATGTGGGGAAGCAGCGGAGCGGGCGCGGCGAAGGCGAAAGTCCTCACCGCTCTCATGAAGGCCGCCCCCAAAGCGGGACACTTCGACGTGAGTGCCCCCACCGCCCCCGCGGTGTCGGGTGGTTGACGCACATTTGGCCTGGCCAGCACCCTGGTTGGTCAGCGCTACGGGTGATCACATAGGGTGAAAAGAAAAACGGGAGGTTCGGCGTGTTCGTTGAACGTGCGCCACTTGTCGACTTAGTGTCCTGTTCGGAAGAGTCCATGAAGCAGACACACTGGTAACCCTAAACTTGAACGTTAGGGTTTGGGTCGGCGTTCGGACCGTCCCAATCGGCATCCGTCGTCGCAGCGGGATCACCGCGAAGCGACGACACGTAACTCGAGGCGAGAGGCCTTCGACGTGGCAGCACCGCAGAACTACCTCGCAGTCATCAAGGTCATCGGTGTCGGCGGCGGTGGTGTCAATGCCATCAACCGAATGATCGAGGTCGGTCTCAAGGGCGTCGAGTTCATCGCGATCAACACGGATGCGCAAGCCCTGTTGATGAGCGACGCCGACGTCAAGCTCGACGTCGGCCGCGAACTCACCCGCGGCCTCGGCGCCGGGGCGAACCCGGCCGTCGGTCGTAAGGCGGCAGAGGACCACCGTGAGGAGATCGAGGAGGTCCTCAAGGGGGCCGACATGGTCTTCGTCACCGCAGGCGAAGGCGGCGGCACCGGCACCGGTGGCGCACCCGTCGTCGCCAACATCGCGCGCTCGCTCGGCGCCCTGACGATCGGTGTGGTCACCCGCCCGTTCACCTTCGAGGGCCGGCGTCGCGCCAATCAGGCGGAGGACGGCATCGCCGAGCTCCGCGAAGAGGTCGACACCCTCATCGTCATTCCCAACGATCGGCTGCTGTCCATCTCGGACCGCCAGGTCAGCGTGCTCGACGCGTTCAAGTCGGCCGACCAGGTCCTGCTCTCGGGTGTCCAGGGCATCACCGACCTCATCACGACGCCGGGCCTGATCAACCTCGACTTCGCCGACGTCAAGTCGGTCATGTCCGAGGCCGGTTCCGCGCTCATGGGCATCGGCTCCGCCCGCGGCGACGACCGCGCGGTGGCCGCCGCGGAGATGGCGATCTCCTCGCCGCTCCTGGAGGCGTCCATCGACGGTGCTCGCGGTGTCCTGCTCTCCATCTCCGGCGGCAGCGACCTCGGTCTCTTCGAGATCAACGAGGCCGCCCAGCTGGTGAGCGAGGCGGCCCACCCGGAGGCGAACATCATCTTCGGCGCGGTCATCGACGACGCCCTCGGCGACGAGGTGCGGGTCACCGTGATCGCGGCGGGCTTCGACGGCGGACAGCCGCCGGCCCGGCGGGAGAACGTCCTCGGCGCGAACAGCGCCAAGCGCGAGGAGCCGGCCCCGACGCCGGTCCGGTCCGCGCCCGAGCCGGTGCGCCAGTCGTCCGGCGGACTCGGGTCCGTGCCGCCGCGCGATGAGCCGCCGGCACAGGCCGAGCCGGCTCCGGTGTCGGGTGAGACCCACCTTCCGCCGGTCGTCTCGCCGCCGCACGTCCCGCCGGCCCGTCCCTACTCGGACTCCCAGGCCGAAGAGCTGGACGTACCGGACTTCTTGAAGTGATAGGTCCGCATGACGCAGTGAACCCGACGGTCTCCGTCTTTTCGCGGGGCGGCGCTCATTTCTCCTTCACCGACAGGTGGGGCGGAGTGAGCGCCGCCCCGTACGCGGAGCTCAATCTCGGCGGCGCGGTCGGCGACGACCCCGCCGCCGTTCTCGCCAACCGCGAGCGGGCCGCGCGCGCCCGGGGGCTCGATCCGGCGCGGGTCGTCTGGATGAACCAGGTCCACGGCCGGGACGTGGCCGTGGTCGACGGACCCTGGGGCGAAGCGGCGGAGATCCCCGCCGTGGACGCGGTGGTCACCGCGCGGCGCGGGCTCGCACTCGCCGTGCTGACCGCCGACTGCACCCCCGTCCTGCTCGCCGACCCGGAGGCCGGCGTCGTCGCCGCGGCGCACGCCGGGCGGCCGGGGCTGGTCGCCGGGGTCGTGCCGGCCGCGGTCGAGGCCATGGTCCGGCTGGGCGCAGAGGTCTCCCGGATCACCGCCCGGACCGGGCCGGCCGTCTGCGGGCGGTGCTACGAGGTGCCGGCGGCGATGCGGGACGAGGTCGCCGCGCGCGTGCCCGGCTCCTGGTCCGAGACCAGCTGGGGCACCCCCGCGGTGGACGTCACCGGCGGGGTGCACGCCCAGCTCGCGGAGCTCGGCGTCACCGACCGGCAGGCGTCGCCCTTCTGCACCCTGGAATCGGGCGACCACTTCTCGTACCGACGCGACCGCATCACCGGGCGGCTCGCCGGATATGTCTGGCTGGACTGATAGGGCATGACGGAACGCAAGGAACAACTCGCCGCGAATCTGGCGCGGGTGGAGGAACGGATCGCTTCGGCCTGCGTCGCGGCCGGTCGCAAGCGGGAGGAGGTGACCCTGATCGTGGTCACCAAGACCTACCCCGCGAGCGATGTGCGGATCCTGCACGGACTCGGTGTGCGCCTGGTCGCCGAGAACCGCGACCAGGATGCCGCCCCCAAGGCTGCGGAATGCGCAGATCTTTCCCTCTCCTGGCACTTTGTCGGTCAGTTGCAGACCAACAAGGTCCGTTCCGTGGCCGGTTACGCCGATGTCGTGCAGTCCGTGGACCGTACGAAACTGGTGACCGCCCTCTCGGCGGCGGCCGGGCGACGCGAGCGCGAACTCGGCTGCCTGATCCAGGTCGCGCTCGACGCGGAGAGCGGTGAGCGGGGGGCCCGCGGAGGCGTCGCGCCCGACGGGATCGAGGAGTTGGCGGACGCCGTCGCCGCCGCGCCCGGTCTCCGGCTGGACGGACTGATGACCGTCGCGCCGCTCGCCGGCCCCTTCGCCGGGCGGCAACGGGCCGCGTTCGACCGGCTGATGGAATTCTCATCCCGGCTGCGCGGGAACCATCCGGCTGCGAACATGGTCTCTGCAGGGATGAGTGCGGACCTGGAGGACGCGATCGCGGCCGGAGCGACACATGTGCGCGTCGGTACTGCGGTACTCGGAGTCCGACCCGGGCTCGGGTAACGTCGCCAAGAAGTCGGACCACAGCAGAAAATATGGTCATTACCGCCCAGCGCGGGAGGACCGGAGTGGATCGCGGGCACTTGGTGACAGATGCCGATCCACCACAGAGCGGAGGACTCAGAGCATGGCCGGCGCGATGCGCAAGATGGCGGTCTACCTCGGCCTCGTGGAGGACGATGGGTACGACGGCCCGGGGTTCGACCCCGACGACGAATTCGAACCCGAGCCGGAGCCCGAGCGCGACCGGCGCCGGCACCAGTCCGCGCATCAGGTGGAGCGGGACCGCGAGCGCGACGAGCCGGTACGCGCGGTCCAGCCGCCGGCGCAGCGGGAGCCGGTCCAGATCCCCGCGGAGCGTGAGCGACCCGCCCGGATCGCACCCGTGGCATCCATCACACCTGAACGTCCGAACATGGAGAAGAACGCACCGGTGATCATGCCCAAGGTCGTGTCCGAGCGCGAGCCCTACCGGATCACGACGCTGCACCCCAGGACGTACAACGAGGCCCGTACCATCGGGGAACACTTCCGTGAGGGCACTCCGGTGATCATGAATCTCACGGAGATGGACGATACGGACGCGAAGCGACTTGTCGACTTTGCCGCGGGACTCGTCTTCGGTCTCCATGGCAGCATTGAGCGAGTGACACAGAAGGTGTTCCTGTTGTCGCCTGCTAACGTCGATGTCACGGCGGAGGACAAGGCCCGCATCGCAGAGGGCGGATTCTTCAACCAGAGCTGAGAACACGACACCGGGAACAACCCGGCCGAGAGGCCGGTGCTACGAGAGCCAGGGGAGAGGGAAGCGCGAGAGATGGGCGTCGCACAAAGTGTTGTCTACATCGCGTTGATGTGTTTCCTCATCGTGCTGATCTTCCGGCTCGTCATGGACTACGTCTTCCAGTTCGCACGTTCATGGCAGCCGGGCAAGCCGATGGTGGTCGTCCTGGAGACGACCTACACGGTCACCGATCCACCGCTCAAGCTCCTGCGGCGGTTCATCCCGCCGCTGCGTCTCGGGGGCGTGGCACTCGACCTGTCCTTCTTCGTTCTGATGATCATCGTTTCCATCCTGATCAGCATCGTGGTCAGGCTGTGAGCGATACGGTCTTGCCGACTGCCGACGACTACGTAGAGGTGAAGAAGAGATGCCGCTGACTCCCGAGGATGTGCGGAACAAGCAGTTCACGACGGTCCGCCTCCGAGAGGGCTACGACGAGGACGAGGTCGATGCCTTCCTCGACGAGGTCGAGTCGGAGCTGACCCGCCTGCTCCGTGAGAACGAGGACCTGCGTGCCAAGCTGGCCGCCGCCACGCGTGCCGCTGCGCAGAACCAGCAGCAGGGTATGCGCAAGCCGCCGGAGCAGCAGGACCGGCCGGGTGCCCCGGTGCCCGCCGCCATATCGGGTCCGCCGGTCCAGCAGCAGCCCCCGCAGATGGGTCCCCCCCAGCTGCCCGGTGGTGCTCCGCAGCTGCCCGCCGGTCCCAGCGGTCACGGCCCCCAGGGCCCGCACGGCCCCGGCCCGCAGGGCCCGCACGGCCCCGGCCCGATGCAGGGTGGTCCCATGGGCGGCCCGATGGGCGGTCCCATGGGCGGTCACAACCCGCAGCAGCAGATGCAGCAGATGCAGCCCCCGCCGCAGATGCAGCAGCAGGGCCCCGGTGGCGACAGCGCCGCCCGTGTCCTGTCCCTGGCCCAGCAGACCGCCGACCAGGCGATCGCGGAGGCCCGTTCCGAGGCCAACAAGATCGTCGGCGAGGCACGCAGCCGCGCCGAGGGCCTGGAGCGGGACGCCCGCGCCAAGGCGGACGCGCTGGAGCGGGACGCGCAGGAGAAGCACCGCGTGGCGATGGGCTCGCTGGAGTCGGCCCGCGCGACGCTGGAGCGCAAGGTCGAGGACCTTCGGGGCTTCGAGCGCGAGTACCGCACGCGTCTGAAGTCCTACCTGGAGAGCCAGCTGCGTCAGCTGGAGACCCAGGCGGACGACTCGCTGGCTCCGCCGCGCACCCCGGCCGCCGCGTCGCTGCCGCCGTCGCCCTCGCTGGCTCCGGCCGGTGCGGGTGCCATGGGGCACACGATGGGCGGCAACCACGGCGGTCAGCCGATGGGCGGGGGCAACCCGTCCATGGGCGGTGGCCCGTCGTACGGCGGCCAGCAGCAGATGTCGCCGGCGATGACGCAGCCGATGGCGCCGGTCCGGCCGCAGGCGCCGCAGCCGATGCAGCAGGCGCCGTCGCCGATGCGTGGGTTCCTGATCGACGAGGACGACAACTGACGGGCGTTCGCGCGGTGAGCGCGTAGCCGTCGGCAGGCAAAGGGCCGGGCCCCGGGGTTTCCCCGGGGCCCGGCCCTTGTGCGTACCCGATTCGCTGCGCGGGGCTTGTTCCCCACCCCGCCCCTTCCCGGAACTGGGGCTCCGCCCCAGACCCCGCGCCTCAAACGCCGGCATGGCTGGAGGTTGCCGCGCGGCCAGATCAAGCCCCTCCGGCGATTGAGGAGCGGGGCCCGGGGGCAGAGCCCCCGGGACTCCGGTCCGCTACGCCTTGCGGAGGTGGAACGTCAGGGACAGGCCCTCGTCCTCGAACGGGGTGCCGTACGTGGTGTCCGCCTCGCCCTGGGCGTAGTCCAGGGCCAGGACCTCGTCCGCGATCAGCGTCGCATGCTCGGTGAGGGCCTCCGCCGTCGCGGGGGACGTGGAGGTCCAGCGGACGGCGATGCGGTCCGCGACGTCCAGGCCGCTGTTCTTGCGGGCCTCCTGGATCAGGCGGATCGCGTCACGGGCCAGGCCCGCGCGCCGCAGCTCCGGGGTGATCTCCAGGTCCAGGGCGACCGTCGCGCCCGAGTCCGAGGCGACGGACCAGCCCTCGCGCGGGGTCTCCGTGACGATCACCTCGTCCGGTGCGAGGGTGACCGTCTCGCCGTCCACCTCCACCGACGCCGTGCCCTCGCGCAGGGCCAGCGACAGGGCCGCCGCGTCCGCGTTCGCGACCGCCTTGGCCACCGCCTGGACGCCCTTGCCGAAGCGCTTGCCGAGCGCCCGGAAGTTCGCCTTGGCCGTGGTGTCGACCAGCGAGCCGCCCACCTCGGAGAGGGAGGCGAGCGAGGAGACGTTCAGCTCCTCCGTGATCTGGGCGCGCAGCTCCGCGGACAGGGCCTCGAAGCCCGAGGCCGCGACCAGCGCCCGGGACAGCGGCTGGCGGGTCTTGACGCCCGACTCCGCACGCGTGGCCCGGCCCAGCTCGACCAGGCGCCGCACCAGCGCCATCTGCGCCGAGAGCGCGGGGTCGATCGCCGCCGGGTCGGCCTGGGGCCAGGACGACAGGTGGACCGACTCCGGCGCGTCCGGGGCGACCGGCACGACCAGGTCCTGCCAGACCCGCTCGGTGATGAAGGGGGTCAGCGGGGCCATCAGCCGCGTGACGGTCTCCACCACCTCGTGCAGCGTGCGCAGCGCCGCCTTGTCGCCCTGCCAGAAGCGGCGCCGGGAGCGGCGCACGTACCAGTTGGACAGGTCGTCCACGAACGCGGAGAGCAGCTTGCCGGCCCGCTGCGTGTCGTAGCCCTCCAGCGCCTGTGTGACCTGCTCCACCAGCGTGTTCAGCTCGCCGAGCAGCCAGCGGTCCAGGACCGTGCGGTCGGCGGGCGCCGGGTCCGCCGCCGAGGGCGCCCAGCCCGACGTACGGGCGTACAGGGCCTGGAAGGCCACCGTGTTCCAGTACGTGAGGAGCGTCTTGCGGACGACCTCCTGGATCGTGCCGTGGCCCACGCGCCGGGCCGCCCAGGGGGAGCCGCCCGCCGCCATGAACCAGCGCACCGCGTCCGCGCCGTGCTGGTCCATGAGCGGGATCGGCTGGAGGATGTTGCCCAGGTGCTTGGACATCTTCCGGCCGTCCTCGGCGAGGATGTGGCCGAGGCAGACGACGTTCTCGTACGAGGACTTGTCGAAGACGAGCGTGCCGACCGCCATCAGCGTGTAGAACCAGCCGCGGGTCTGGTCGATGGCCTCCGAGATGAACTGCGCCGGGTAGCGGCTCTCGAAGATCTCCTTGTTCTTGTACGGGTAGCCCCACTGCGCGAACGGCATCGAGCCAGAGTCGTACCAGGCGTCGATGACCTCGGGGACGCGGCGCGCCTCCAGGCCGCAGCCGTCGTGCGTACAGGCGAAGGTGACGTCGTCGATGAACGGGCGGTGCGGGTCCAGGTCCGAGAGGTCCGTGCCGGACAGCTCGCCCAGTTCGGCGCGCGAGCCGACGCAGGTGAGGTGGCCCTCCTCGCAGCGCCAGATGGGCAGCGGGGTGCCCCAGTAGCGGTTGCGGGAGAGCGCCCAGTCGACGTTGTTGGTCAGCCAGTCGCCGAAGCGGCCGTGCTTGACGGAGTCCGGGAACCAATTGGTCTTCTCGTTCTCCTGGAGCAGCCGCTCCTTGACCGCCGTGGTGCGGATGTACCAGGACGGCTGCGCGTAGTACAGCAGCGCGGTGTGGCAGCGCCAGCAGTGCGGGTAGCTGTGCTCGTACGGGACGTGGCGGAAGAGCAGGCCGCGGTCGTCGAGGTCCTCGGTCAGCGCCTCGTCGGCCTTCTTGAAGAAGACCCCGCCGACCAGCGGCAGGTCCTCCTCGAAGGTGCCGTCGGGGCGGACCGGGTTGACCACCGGCAGGCCGTACGCCTTGCAGACCAGGAGGTCGTCGGCGCCGAAGGCGGGGGACTGGTGGACCAGACCCGTACCGTCCTCGGTCGTCACGTACTCGGCGTTGACGACGTAGTGCGCCTCGGCCGGGAAGTCGAGCAGGGCGAACGGGCGCTCGTAGGTCCAGCGCTCCATCTCGCGGCCCGTGAACGACTGGCCGGTGAGCTCCCAGCCCTCGCCGAGCGCCTTCTCCACCAGCGGCTGCGCGACGACGAGCCCCTCCTCGCCGTTCGTCGCGACGACGTACGTGACGTCGGGGTGCGCGGCGACGGCGG
Organism: Streptomyces sp. NPDC008163; assembly: GCF_042956885.1. Classification (NCBI taxonomy): domain Bacteria; kingdom Bacillati; phylum Actinomycetota; class Actinomycetes; order Kitasatosporales; family Streptomycetaceae; genus Streptomyces; species Streptomyces sp. NPDC008163. The sequence goes on from NZ_JBIBHG010000002.1 coordinate 299,513, forward strand.
TGTTCGAGACCAGCGTCCACGGGGTCGTCGTCCAGACCAGGAGCGCCGCCTCACCGGCCAGCGGTCCCGAGGTGAGCGGGAAGCGCACGAAGACCGAGGGGTCGACGACCGTCTCGTAGCCCTGCGCCAGCTCGTGGTCGGACAGGCCGGTGCCGCAGCGCGGGCACCAGGGGGCGACGCGGTGGTCCTGGACCAGCAGGCCCTTGTTGAAGATCTCCTTGAGCGACCACCACACGGACTCGACGTACTCGGGGTCCATCGTGCGGTACGCGTCGTCCAGGTCGACCCAGTAGCCCATGCGGGTCGTGAGTTCGGCGAAGGCGTCGGTGTGCCGGGTCACGGACTCGCGGCACTTGGCGTTGAACTCGGCGATGCCGTACGCCTCGATGTCCTTCTTGCCGTTGAAGCCCAGCTCCTTCTCGACCGCCAGCTCGACCGGCAGGCCGTGGCAGTCCCAGCCGGCCTTGCGGCCCACGTGGTAGCCCTGCATGGTGCGGAAGCGGGGGAAGACGTCCTTGAAGACGCGGGCCTCGATGTGGTGGGCGCCGGGCATGCCGTTGGCGGTCGGCGGCCCCTCGTAGAACACCCACTCGGGGCGGCCCTCGGACTGGTCGAGGCTCTTGTTGAAGACCTTGTTCTCGCGCCAGAAGTCGAGCACGGCGTGCTCGAGGGCGGGCAGGTCGACCTGGGCGGGTACCTGGCGGTACTGCGGCGATGTCATGTGCGGGCTTCCTCCGGCGGACGTCTTCCACTTCCGTCGGAGGGACGAGAACCGAGCCGGTCCCCGCGGTACCACCCTCCTTGGCCCCGGGCGTGCGCCCCGGGCCCCCTCATTGGGGTGCGATGCCGGTTCTACTGGCCCCTCGGGGCTTTCTTCCGGCGGCTCCGGGGTGATCTTCACGACGCGCTCGCCCCCGGGCTCCCACCGTCCCCGGGTCGCTGCTGGCTGCGTACGACGCTACTCGTCCCATCCACGCCTCTCGCTGAGGCCAGTGTACGGGCCCGGGGGCACGGCCTCCGACCGGTTTACGGAGGGCCCGGGCGTGACCCGAATGGTCATACGGGGCTGACCCGGCCCGAGCGCGGCGCGGAGCGCGCCGGAAAGCCGGATTACCCGGCGGGGAGCTGGGCACAACGGAGGCAGGCACACGGTGATCCGGACACGGGGAGGCGGGATGCGGCGGCGTGCCCCGTTGCCGCGGGCCGGGGGTCGACTTATCGTCCCAGCACGACTCGCGAGCAAGATCACAGTGTGTGAAGGGGCCGCGGCCATGGTGGAGAAGAAGGCGCCCGGCAAGAAGACCTCCGCCAAGAAGGCGGCGGCCCGGAAGACCGCGTCGAAGAAGACCGCGTCGAAGAAGACCACGCCGAAGAAGACCGGGGCCACCGCGGCCTCGGCGACCACGGGGGCGGCCGAGGCCGCCGATCAGACGGGAGCCCACACGGTGGTAGCCAAGAAGAGCGCGGCCGGTACCCGGACCCCGGGCGAGGACGCGGCACCCGTGCCGCCCGCCCGGGTCGCCACGGCGCCGGGAGACCTGGCGGTACGGCCGGGCGAGGACCCCTGGACGCCGGAGGAGGTCGCCGCCGCGCGGGACGAGCTGACCGGCGAGGCCACCCGGCTCCGCAACGAGCTGGAGGCGTCCGGTCTCGCGCTGGCCGGGCTGATGCGTGACTCCGGCGACGGGGCGGGCGACGACGAGGCCGACACCGGCACCAAGAACATCACCCGCGAGCACGAGATGCAGCTCGCCGCCAACGCCCAGGAGATGCTGGACCAGACCGAGCGCGCCCTGGCCCGCCTGGAGGCCGGCACGTACGGGCTGTGCGAGGTCTGCGGCAAGCCGATCGGCAAGGCGCGGATGCAGGCGTTCCCCCGGGCCACGCTGTGTGTCGAGGACAAACAGAAGCAGGAGCGACGCGGCTGATTCGCACGGGCGTGCCGTACTCTCGTCCTCAGTCGGGAACTAGGTTGAGGGACTCACGTGGCAGAGGCGGAGCGCATCATCGGTACGCCGGACATCACCGGGGCTGAGGGAAGCGGAGAGAGCGGGCCGGACGGCTCGGCCGCTTCCCCGGACCCGGGCGCGCCGGAGGCCCGGGAAACCGGGGCCACCGCGGCGGACGCGGCCGTCGACCGCTCGCCGGCCACCCGCCGGCGCCGCGTCATCCTGCTGTTCTGCGTCGCCGTCGTCGCGTATCTGCTGGACCTCGGCAGCAAGATGCTCGTCGTGGCGAAGCTGGAGCACCAGGAGCCGATCGAGCTCATCGGCGACTGGCTCAAGCTGGACGCCCTGCGCAACTCGGGCGCCGCGTTCGGCTTCGGCGAGGCGTTCACGATCATCTTCACGATCATCGCGGCGACCGTCATCGTGGTGATCGCGCGGCTGGCCCGCAAGCTGTACAGCCTGCCGTGGGCCATCGCGCTCGGCCTGCTGCTCGGCGGTGCCCTGGGGAACCTCACCGACCGCATCTTCCGCGCGCCGGGCGTCTTCGAGGGCGCGGTGGTGGACTTCATCGCCCCCGCCCACTTCGCCGTCTTCAACCTGGCCGACTCCGCGATCGTCTGCGGCGGCATCCTGATCGTGCTCCTCTCCTTCAAGGGCCTGGACCCCGACGGCACCGTGCACAAGGACTGAGGGAACGAGGACCGAGGAACGGGGACCGGCGGGGGCAAGGCATACTCGACTGGTGAGTACGCAACCCGAGGTCCGCACCCTGCCCGTCCCCGATGGCCTGGAGGGCGAACGCGTCGACGCCGCCATCTCCCGGATGTTCGGCTTCTCCCGCACCAAGGCCGCCGATCTGGCCGCCGCAGGCAAGGTGCAGGTGGACGGCTCGGTCGTCGGGAAGTCCGAGCGGGTGCACGGCGGTGCCTGGCTCGAAGTGGAGATGCCGCAGGCGCCCGCGCCGGTGCAGATCGTCGCCGAGCCCGTCGAGGGCATGGAGATCGTCCACGACGACGACGACATCGTGGTGATCGTGAAGCCCGTCGGCGTCGCCGCCCACCCCAGCCCCGGCTGGACCGGCACCACCGTCATCGGCGGCCTCGCCGCCGCCGGGTACCGGATCTCGACCTCCGGCGCCGCCGAGCGCCAGGGCATCGTGCACCGGCTCGACGTCGGCACCTCCGGGCTGATGGTCGTCGCCAAGTCCGAGCGCGCCTACACGCTGCTGAAGGCCCAGTTCCGCGACCGGGTCGTGGAGAAGAAGTACAACGCGCTGGTCCAGGGCCACCCGGACCCGATGAGCGGCACCATCGACGCCCCCATCGGCCGCCACCCGAACCACGACTACAAGTGGGCGGTCGTCGCGGACGGCAAGCCCTCGGTGACGCACTACGACCTCATCGAGGCGTACCGGGCGGCCAGCCTCCTCGACATCAAGCTGGAGACCGGGCGCACCCACCAGATCCGGGTTCACATGTCCGCCCACCGCCACCCCTGCGTCGGCGACCTCACCTACGGCGCCGACCCCACCATGGCCAAGCGCCTCGGCCTCACCCGGCAATGGCTGCACGCGGTGAAGCTGGGCTTCGAGCACCCCGCCGACGGGAGCTGGGTCGAGTTCACCAGCACCTACCCCGACGACCTCCAGCAGGCGCTGGACCGCATCGCGGCGGAGAGCCAGTGAGCGCCGGGCCCCTCGCGTACACCACCCGGACCGCCGCCGACGACCAGGACCGCGCCGCCTGCTTCCAGGTGCGCAAGGAGGTCTTCGTCGGTGAGCAGAACGTGCCCGAGGAGATCGAGTACGACGCCCACGACGCGGACGCGCTGCACGTCCTGGCCGTCGCCGCCGACGGCACCGCGCTCGGGACCGGCCGGCTGCTGCACGGCCCCGCCGCCGCCTCGCACACCGGCGGGGACCCGGCCGTCGGCTCGCTCGGCCGGCTCGCCGTGAGCAAGGAGGCCCGGGGGCTCGGCGTCGGCGCCGCGCTCGTGCGGGCCATCGAGGACGCGGCCAGGAGCCAGGGCCTCACCGCCGTCGACCTGCACGCCCAGACGCACGCCCTGCGCTTCTACGAGCGCCTCGGCTACGAGCCGTACGGCCCCGAGTTCATGGACGCGGGCATCCCGCACCGGGCGATGCGCCGGACGATCTGACGCCCCGCCGCACCCCCTGACCCCGGGCGGCGGGCGGCGCATGGCAGGGTGAGGGGCATCGGCCGGGCGTGGGACCGGGCCCGGGCGGAGCGCTTCGGAAGGCACCCCGTGGACCAGATGTCACTGCTGCTCCTGCTGCTGCTCGGGGCCGTGGTCACGGTCCCGCTGGGGGACCGGCTGAAGCTGCCGGCGCCGGTGCTGATGACGCTCTTCGGCGTCGTGCTGGCCTTCCTCAGCTTCGTGCCGAACGTGGACATCCCGCCGGAGATCATCCTCCCCGCGCTGCTGCCGCCGCTGCTCTACGCCTCGGTGCAGCGCACCTCCTGGCGGCAGTTCGCCGCGAACAAGCGGCCCATCTTCCTGCTGGCCGTCGCCCTGGTCTTCCTCACGACCGCCGCCGTCGCCGCGGTCGCCGACGCGATCGTGCCGGGGCTGCCGCTCGCCGCCGCCGTCGCCCTCGGCGCACTCGTCGCCCCGCCCGACCCGGTCGCCGCGACCGCCGTCGCCGGGTCGGTCGGGCTGCCCCGGCGGCTCGTCTCCATCCTGGAGGGCGAGGGGCTGTTCAACGACGTCACCGCGATCGTGCTGTACCACGTGGCCATCGCGGCGGCCGTCAGCGGGACCTTCTCGTGGCCCGAGGCGTTCGGGCTGCTCGTGCTGTCGGCGGTCGTCGCCGTCGCGGTGGGCGTGGCGCTCGGCTGGCTCACCATCAAGCTGATGGGGCTGCTCGGCGACGCCACTCTCCAGGTCGGCCTGACCCTGCTGGTGCCGTTCGTCAGCTACGTGCTCGCCGAGGAGCTGATGGGCTCCGGTGTCCTCGCCGTCCTGATGACCGCGATCTTCCTCGCCGAGCACACCGCGGACGCCGACGACGTCCTCGGCCGGCTCACCGGACGCACCTTCTGGGAGATCGTGGACACCCTCGTCACCGGGATCGCCTTCGGGCTCATCGGCCTCGAACTGCACAACGTGTTCGGCACGGCGAACGGCCGCGAGCTGGAGATGGCCGGCTGGGGGCTCGCGGTCGTCGCCGTCGTCGTCGGCGTGCGGCTGCTGTACCTGCTGCCGGCCACCTGGCTCGCGAAGCGGCTGCACACCCGGCGGGACGTCAGCGAGGAGATCCCCACCAGCTGGCGGGAGACCGTGATCATGTGGTGGGCCGGGATGCGCGGGGTGGCCTCCGTCGCGCTGGCCCTCGCGATCCCGCTGGAGACGGACGACGGCAAGCCGTTCCCCGGCCGCGACGAGATCGTCTTCATCGCGTTCTCCGTGATCATGGTGACCCTGGTCTTCCAGGGGCTGACGCTGCCCTGGCTGGTGCGGAAGCTCGGGGTGCGCGCGGACACCGACGCCGAGGCGGCCCTGGAGAAGGACCTCGCGATCCGGGCGGCCAAGGCGGCCCGGCAGCGGCTCAAGGAGATCGAGGAGACCGAGGACTTCCCCGAGGAGGTCACCGAGCGGCTGCACCGGCTCGCCTACGACGTGGGGGCGCGGATCAGCCCGGAGATGGTGGACGACGAACGGCGCGACGCCTACGCCAAGCGCGTCGAACGGTTCCAGGCGGTCAGCCGGATCCAGCGCGAGATGATGTCGGCCGCCCGCCACGCCGTCCTCGCCGCCCGCAGCGAGCCCGGCTCGGACCCGGAGGTCGTGGACCGGGTGCTGCGGCAGCTGGACGTACGCAGCCTGCGCTGAGCTCAGCCCCGGCCGGTGCGCGGGGTCCGGTTCCAGCCGCTGGCGGCCTTCTCGTCCTTGCCGGATCCGTTCATGTTCACCGACGGCCAGGCGTCGCCGGGCGGGAGCGCCGCGGGGGCCGTCGCGACCCGCGGCAGCGCGTACGGGTGGTGGTCGCGCAGCCAGCCGATCAGCTGCTCCCGGACCGCGCAGCGCGCCGTCCAGATGTCGTCCGCGTCCTTCGCCGTGACCACCGCGCGCACCTGGATCGTCGTCGGGGTGGTGTCCGTGACCGCCAGGGACCAGTTCCGGCCGTCCCAGGCAGCGCACTCGCCGAGGATGTCCCGCAGCTTGTCGCGCATCGCCTCGATCGGCGCCGAGTGGTCGAGGTGGAAGAAGACCGAGCCGGTCATCTGCGCCCCGCCGCGCGACCAGTTCTCGAACGGTTTGCCCGTGAAGTACGAGACCGGCATCGTGATCCGCCGCTCGTCCCACGTACGCACCGCGAGGAAGGTCAGCGTGATCTCCTCGATCGTGCCCCACTCGCCGTCCACCACCACGGTGTCGCCGATGCGGACCATGTCGCCGAACGCGATCTGGAGGCCGGCGAAGAGGTTGCCCAGCGTGGACTGGGCGGCGACACCGGCCACGATGCCGACGAGACCGGCCGACGCCAGCATCGAGGTGCCCACCGCCTGCATCTCGGGGAACGTCAGCAGCATCGCCGCGACGGCCAGGATCGTCACGACCGCGATGACCACCCGCTGGATCAGCGTCACCTGCGTCCGCACCCGCCGCACCCGCGCCGGGTCCCGGTTGTGGGCCGCCGCGTACCGCGCGTACACCGAGTCCACGACCGCGATGGCGATCCGCACCACCAGCCAGGCCGAAGCCCCGATCAGCACCAGCGTCAGCAGCCGCCCGATGCCCACCCGGTGGCTCTGGACCATGCCGAGGCCCGTCCTCGCGTACGTACCGCGCAGCAGCGCCGCGCACATGACCAGCTGGAACGGGATCCGGCACTGCCGCAGCAGGCCCCACAGGGGGGTCTCGTGGTGTCTGGCGTCGGCGCGCCTCAGCAGGAAGTCGAAGAGCCAGCCCGCTGCCAGGGTGATCACCACCGAACCGCCGAGGACGATCAACGGCCGCAGAACACTCTCCATGCTGTCGCTCTCCATCCCTTCGAACGCAACTGGCACCATGGGCGTCATGAACATCATGCTTTTCCACTCGATGTACGGTCTGCGCCCCGCCGTGCACGCCGCAGCCGACCGGCTGCGCGCCGCGGGGCACGAGGTGCGCGTGCCCGATCTGTTCGCGGGGCACACCTTCGATTCGGTGGAGGAAGCGGAGGCGTTCCGCGAGGAGACGGGTAAGGAAGAGCTGCTCAAGCGGGCCGTGCTCGCCGCCGCGCCCTACTCCGACCAGGGCCTCGTCTACGCCGGTTTCTCGCTCGGCGCCTCGGTCGCCCAGACGCTGGCGCTCGGCGACGAGAAGGCGCGCGGGCTGCTGCTCCTGCACGGCACCTCGGACATCGCCGAGAACGCCTCCGTGGACGAGCTGCCCGTACAGCTGCACGTCGCCGACCCCGACCCGTACGAGACGGCCGACTGGCTGAACTCCTGGTACCTGGACATGCAGCGGACCGGGGCGGACGTGGAGGTCTACCGCTACCCGGGCGCCGGCCACCTCTTCACCGACCCCGAGCTGCCGGACTTCGACCGGGAGGCGGCGGAGCTGGCCTGGAAGGTCGCGATCGGGTTCCTCGCCACGCTGTGACGCGCGAAGGGCTCCGCGCGGTGGCCGCGCGGAGCCCTTCGAAGGGTGCGGGTCAGCCCTTCAGCGCGGCGGTCATCGCCGTGTTGAAGTCCTCGACCGTCATCGGCGCGTTCTTGCCGTCGCTGCCGGTGATCTTCTTGCCGTCCATGACGAGGGTCGGCGTGCCGGTCACGTCGTCCTTGTTCTCGTCGAAGGCCTTGGACATCTTCAGGGCCCAGGCGTCGTACGTGCCGTCCTCGACGGCCTTCTGGAACTCCTTGTTGCCCTTGAGGTCCTTCACCGAGTCGGCCACCTTGATCAGGTAGCTGTCGTCCTTGAACTTGTCGTCCGACTCGTCCGGGTGGAACTCGGCCGAGTACAGCGCGCTCTTGTACTCCAGGAAGGCGTCGGTGCTCACGTTCAGCGCCGCGCCCAGCGCGCTCAGGGCGTTCTTGGAGCCCTCGCCGCGGGTGCCGACGGACGGCTTGTCTCCGCCGAGGCTGTCGCCGTCGATGAACGACGCGCCTATGTACTGGATCTTGTACTTGCCGTCCGCGACGTCCTTGGTGACGGTCGAGCCGACGGTCTGCTCGAACGAGGCGCAGATCGGGCAGCGGGAGTCCTCGTACAGCTTCAGGGTCTTCTTCGCGCTGTCCTTGCCGATGACGACGGTGGTGCCGTCCTTGCCCGAGGTGTTCTTGGGCGCGACGACCGTCTTCTCGTCCTTGAGGGAGTCCCAGTGGGACGGCTTGTTCAGCTGCATCACCGCGTAGCTGATGCCCGCGACGACGGCGAGACCGGCGACGACCGAGACGCCGACGACGACCTGCCGGCGGGCCTTGTCCTTCTTCGCCTGGCGCTCGCGCTCCGCGCGCAGCCGCTCGCGGGCGGCGGACTTGTTGGCCTGGCTGTTGCGCTTGCTCATGGTGGTGTTTCTCCGTGGAGTGGGGTCGTACGGTGCGGGGCTCGCGTTGCTCAGAGGGCACAGGCCCCGAGCGGCGGCCCCCTCCGTCCCACGGAGTGCACGAGGAGGCGGGCGCGGCCCGGCAGCAGCGGCCAGGCCGCGGCGGAGCGGGCCCCGGTCCGCGGCGGACGGCCCGCCGCGCGCACCACGGCCACCGCGATCAGCAGCGGCCGGAACGCCAGCAGCGCGCCCGCCCGGAGCAGCCCGGCGAGCGCCAGCTCCCCGCGGTGCAGCCAGGCGGCGGCGAGCAGCCCGACCGTGACATGGGCGGCCAGCAGCAGCCAGGGGACCAGGGGGCCGGGGGAGGCGAGCAGCGCGGCGGCGCCCTGGCCGCCCGCGGTCACCGAGGCGAGCGGGGTGCCGACGTCGCCGAGCTGTGCGGTGCCGGGCCCGAGGTCGCCGCCGCCGCACAGGACGTCGACGCCCACCGAGCGCAGGGGGCCCGCTATGGGGCCGCCCGCCGCTCCGTAACAGAGGTGCTGGCCGGTGGTGAAGAAGGTGTCGGCGGCCAGCTCCAGGGGGACCAGGAGCCCGGCGATGGCCCCGAAGCCGCGCTGGCGGCCGGCCAGGGCGTACGCCGCCGCGAAGACGGCCCCGGCCAGCACGGCGACGGGGACCAGGGGCAGTGCGACCTGGGAGAGCAGGACGTGGGACGCGGCGGAGAGCGTCACGACGAGCGCTGTGAAAAGCGCCGCGCGTGCCGCTCTGAGCTGCGTCCCGGATATGTCCATCGCCCAGGAGTGTCGCATGCGAACCTGTAAGCGACCCCTAAAGGTTCCGTTTCGCCGGCTACAGCCCCGGGATGCGACCGTTGCGGAACAGGTCCACGAAGATCTGGTGGTCCGCGCGGGCCCGGGCGCCGTAGCTGTGGGCGAAGTCCACCAGGAGCTCCCCGAAGCCTTCCTCATCGGCCGCGATGGCGGCGTCGATCGCCCGCTCCGTGGAGAACGGCACCAGGGAGTGGCCGCTCTCGTCGTCCGCCGCCGAGTGCATCGTGGCCGTGGCCCGGCCGAGGTCGGCGACGAGCGCCGCGATCTCGTCGGGCTCGTCGATGTCGGACCAGTCCAGATCCACCGCGTACGGCGACACCTCGGCGACGAGCTGGCCGGCGCCGTCGAGCTCGGTCCAGCCGAGCCACGGGTCGGCGTGCGCCTGGAGGGCGCGCTGCGAGATCACCGTGCGGTGTCCCTCGTGCCGGAAGTAGCCGCGCACGGCCGGGTCCGTGATGTGCCGGGAGACGGCCGGGGTCTGGCCCTGCTTGAGATAGATCACGACGTCGTTCTCCAGGGCGTCGCTGTTGCCCTCCAGGAGGATGTTGTACGAGGGCAGGCCCGCCGAGCCGATACCGATGCCGCGCCGGCCCACGACGTCCTTGACCCGGTAGGAGTCCGGCCGGGTCAGGCTCGACTCCGGCAGCGTCTCCAGATAGCCGTCGAACGCGGCCAGCACCTTGTACCGCGTCGCCGCGTCCAGATCGATCGCGCCGCCGCCCTCGGCGAACCGGCGCTCGAAGTCGCGGATCTCGGTCATCGAGTCGAGCAGCGAGAACCGGGTCAGCGAGCGGGCGGTGCGCAGCGCGCCGAGCAGCGGGCCCTCGGCGGTGTCCAGCGTGAAGGGAGGCACCTCGTCGTTCTTGGCGCCCGTGGCCAGGGCGCGGATGCGCTCGCGGTAGGCCGCCGCGTAGATCCGTACCAGCTCGGTGATCTGCTCGTCGCCCAGCGCCTTCGCGTACCCCAGCAGGGCGACCGAGGCGGCGAAGCGCTTGAGGTCCCAGGTGAAGGGGCCGACGTACGCCTCGTCGAAGTCGTTCACATTGAAGACGAGGCGGCCGTTGGCGTCCATGTAGGTGCCGAAGTTCTCCGCGTGCAGGTCGCCGTGGATCCAGACCCGGCCGGTGCGCTCGTCCAGATACGGGCCGCCGTGCCGCTCCTGCTCCAGGTCGTTGTAGAACAGGCAGGCCGTGCCCCGGTAGAACGCGAAGGCCGAGCCCGCCATCTTGCGGAACTTGACCCGGAAGGCGGCCGGATCGGCCGCGAGGAGCTGCCCGAAGGCGGCGTCGAAGACCTCGAGAATCTGCTCCCCGCGCCGCTCCGCGCCGGTCTGCGTGTCCGACATCTGTGACTGCCTCCTGGTACCTGACCTGGGTGATGACGTGCATGACAAAAGGGACGGGTGGTCCCGCCCTTCCAACGCGCGACCGTATCGCGGAGTGCCCGTCGCCGCGTCCCTCGGAGACGTAGACTTCCACGCTGTCCCCCCAGACATCCCCCGTCCCGTCGTCCCCATTTCCCCGGAGGCACAGCGCCGTGACCAAGCCGCCCTTCACGCACCTTCACGTCCACACCCAGTACTCACTCCTGGACGGTGCCGCGCGGCTCAAGGACATGTTCACCGCGTGCAACGACATGGGCATGACCCATATCGCGATGACGGACCACGGCAACCTGCACGGGGCGTACGACTTCTTCCACTCGGCGCAGAAGGCGGGCGTGACGCCGATCATCGGCATCGAGGCGTACGTCGCGCCCGAGTCGCGCAAGCACAAGCGGAAGATCCAGTGGGGGCAGCCGCACCAGAAGCGCGACGACGTCTCCGGTTCCGGTGGCTACACCCACAAGACGATCTGGGCGGCCAACAGCACCGGTCTGCACAACCTCTTCAAGCTGTCCTCCGACGCCTACGCCGAGGGCTGGCTCCAGAAGTGGCCGCGTATGGACAAGGAGACCATCTCCCAGTGGTCCGAGGGCCTGATCGCGTCCACCGGCTGCCCCTCCGGCGAGGTCCAGACGCGGCTGCGGCTCGGCCAGTTCGACGAGGCGGTCAAGGCCGCCTCCGACTACAAGGACATCTTCGGCGAGGGACGCTACTTCCTGGAGCTGATGGACCACGGCATCGAGATCGAGCGCCGGGTCCGCGACGGGCTCCTGGAGATCGGCAAGAAGCTCGGCATCCCGCCGCTCGTGACGAACGACTCGCACTACACGTACGCCTCCGAGGCGACCGCGCACGACGCCCTGCTCTGCATCCAGACCGGCAAGAACCTCTCCGACCCGGACCGCTTCCGCTTCGACGGCACCGGCTACTACCTCAAGACCACGGACGAGATGTACGGCGTCGACTCCTCCGACGCCTGGCAGGAGGGGTGCGCCAACACCCTCCTGGTCGCCGAGCAGATCGACACCTCAGGGATGTTCGAGAAGCGCGACCTGATGCCGAAGTTCGACATCCCCGAGGGCTACACGGAGATCACCTGGTTCCAGGAGGAGGTCCGGACCGGGATGAACCGCCGTTTCCCGAACGGCATCCCGGAGGACCGGCAGAAGCAGGTCGAGTACGAGATGGACATCATCATCCAGATGGGGTTCCCGGGGTACTTCCTGGTCGTCGCCGACTTCATCATGTGGGCCAAGAACAACGGCATCGCGGTCGGCCCCGGCCGAGGGTCCGCGGCCGGTTCGATCGTCTCGTACGCGATGGGCATCACCGACCTCGACCCGATCGAGCACGGGCTGATCTTCGAGCGGTTCCTCAACCCCGAACGCGTCTCCATGCCCGACGTCGACATCGACTTCGACGAGCGCAGGCGCGTCGAGGTCATCCGGTACGTGACGGAGAAGTACGGCGCCGACAAGGTCGCCATGATCGGCACCTACGGCAAGATCAAGGCCAAGAACGCGATCAAGGACTCCGCCCGCGTCCTCGGCTACCCGTACGCCATGGGCGACCGGCTCACCAAGGCCATGCCCGCCGACGTCCTCGGCAAGGGCATCGACCTCAACGGCATCACCGACCCCAGCCACCCGCGCTACAGCGAGGCGGGCGAGATCCGGGGGATGTACGAGAACGAGCCGGACGTCAAGAAGGTCATCGACACCGCCAAGGGCGTCGAGGGCCTGGTCCGGCAGATGGGCGTGCACGCCGCCGGCGTCATCATGTCCAGCGAGCCGATCGTGGACCACGCCCCGGTCTGGGTGCGGCACACCGACGGCGTCACCATCACGCAGTGGGACTACCCGCAGTGCGAATCGCTCGGCCTCCTCAAGATGGACTTCCTGGGGCTGCGCAACCTGACGATCATGGACGACGCCATCAAGATGGTGAAGTCCAACAAGGGCATCGACCTGGAGATGCTCGCCCTCCCGCTGGACGACCCGAAGACCTACGAGCTGCTGTGCCGCGGTGACACGCTCGGCGTCTTCCAGTTCGACGGCGGGCCGATGCGCTCGCTGCTGCGCCAGATGCAGCCCGACAACTTCGAGGACATCTCCGCCGTCTCGGCCCTCTACCGGCCGGGCCCGATGGGCATGAACTCGCACACGAACTACGCCGAGCGCAAGAACGGCCGCCAGGAGATCACTCCGATCCACCCTGAGCTGGAGGAGCCGCTCAAGGAGGTCCTGGGCCTCACCTACGGCCTGATCGTGTACCAGGAGCAGGTGCAGAAGGCCGCCCAGATCGTCGCCGGGTACTCGCTCGGCGAGGCCGACATTCTGCGCCGCGTGATGGGCAAGAAGAAGCCCGAGGAGCTGGCGAAGAACTTCGTCCTCTTCGAGGCCGGCGCCAAGAAGAAGGGCTTCTCCGACGCGGCGATCAAGGCGCTCTGGGACGTCCTGGTCCCGTTCGCCGGGTACGCGTTCAACAAGGCGCACTCCTCCGCGTACGGGCTCGTCACCTACTGGACCGCGTACCTCAAGGCGAACTACCCCGCCGAGTACATGGCCGCCCTGCTGACCTCGGTCAAGGACGACAAGGACAAGTCCGCGGTCTACCTCAACGAGTGCCGGCGCATGGGCATCAAGGTGCTCCCGCCGAACGTCAACGAGTCGGAGTCCAACTTCGCCGCCCAGGGCGACGACGTGATCCTCTTCGGGCTCACGGCCGTCCGCAATGTCGGCCAGAACGTCGTGGACTCGATCATCCGGTGCCGCAAGGCGAAGGGGAAGTACAGCACCTTCCCCGACTTCCTGGACAAGGTCGAGGCGGTCGTCTGCAACAAGCGGACCGTGGAATCGCTCATCAAGGCGGGCGCCTTCGACGAGATGGGCCACACCCGCAAGGGGCTCGTCGCCCACCACGAGCCCATGATCGACAACGTGGTGCAGGTCAAGCGCAAGGAGGCCGAGGGGCAGTTCGACCTCTTCGGCGGCGGCGAGGAGGACAGCGACGAGCCGGGCTTCGGGCTCGACGTGGAGTTCTCCGACGTCGAGTGGGAGAAGTCCTATCTGCTGGCCCAGGAGCGCGAGATGCTCGGGCTCTACGTCTCCGACCACCCGCTGTTCGGTCTGGAGCACGTCCTGTCCGACAAGTCGGACGCGTCGATCTCGCAGCTCACCGGCGGTGAGCACGCCGACGGTGCGATCGTCACGGTGGGCGGCATCATCTCCGGCCTCCAGCGCAAGATGACCAAGCAGGGCAACGCCTGGGCCATCGCCACCGTGGAGGACCTGGCGGGCTCCATCGAGTGCATGTTCTTCCCCGCGACCTACCAGCTGGTCTCCACCCAGCTCGTCGAGGACACGGTCGTCTTCGTCAAGGGGCGCCTCGACAAGCGCGAGGACGTGCCGCGCCTGGTCGCCATGGAGATGCAGGTCCCCGACATCTCCAACGCGGGGACCAACGCGCCCGTCGTCCTGACCATCCCCACGGTCCGGGTCACCCCGCCGATGGTCAGCCGGCTCGGCGAGGTGCTGAACAGCCACCGGGGCGACACCGAGGTGCGCATCCGGCTCCAGGGCCCCCGAAAGACCACGGTGCTCCGGCTCGACCGGCACCGGGTGAAGCCGGACCCGGCGCTCTTCGGAGACCTGAAGGTGCTGCTCGGGCCGTCCTGCCTGGCCGGCTGAGTTCCGGTACGCGTACGAGAGGGGCGGCTCCGCTTGCGCGGGGTCGCCCCTCTCGGTGTGCCGGCCTTACCGGGAGTCCGGTCAGTTGTGGCCGAAGCGCCGCTGATGCTTACGCGCAACATCGGCAGGGCTGCCCTGGGCCTGCGACTCCATCGAGCTCCGCGCCTCGGTGGCCGTCGAGCGTGCCTCCTGAGCACCGCGCTCCGCCTGCGAAGCGCGGTCCTGCTGGCTGCCCTGCTTGCGGTTCTTGTTCTTGGCCATGGTGTTCCTCCTATAAGGACTCTCGGGGCCAGGACCACCGTCAGATTCACATAATCGGATAAACATCGCATGTCGGATCATTACCGTGCGTAGTGACGGAGTATGATGCGCGCTTTTCGTGATCCGCCACGCCGATGATCGAGTTCCGGCCGTTAACCCCGGCGCGGTCGGGCAGACTCGAAGGAACCCTGAGAAAACCCGATCCCGAATGCCTGGAAGAGGGTGGAACGCGTGGACCGTTGCGTCGTCCTGGTGGACGCCGGCTATCTGCTGGGCGCAGCCGCGAGTCTGCTGGCAGGAGAGCCCGCCCGGTCCCGCATCACCGTCGACCACGCGGCCCTCATCCAGCAGCTGCGCGAACGCGCCGAGGCCGACACCGCGCAGCCGCTGCTGCGGATCTACTGGTTCGACGGCGCCCCCGACCGCGTCCCGCAGCCCGAGCACCGCAGGCTGCGCGTGATGCCCCGGGTCACCGTTCGGCTGGGCGCCCTCACCCGCAGTGACGGACGCTGGGCGCAGAAGGGCGTCGACGCCGCGATGCACGCCGAGCTCACCGAGCTCGCCCGCAACCGCGCCTGCTCCGACGTGGTCCTGGTGACCGGCGACGGAGACCTGCTCCCCGGCCTGATGTCCGCCAAGGAGCACGGTGTCGCCGTCCACCTCTGGGCCGTCCAGGCCGCCGACGGCGACTACAACCAGTCCGAGGACCTGGTCGCCGAGGCCGACGAGCGCCGCGTCCTCGACCGGGCCTGGATCACCCAGGCCGTCCGCGCCAAGGAGACCGGAGGCCCCTGCGCCCCGCCGCCCGCCCCGCGCCCCGAGATCGCCGCGATCCTCTCCGCCCCGCTGCCCGAATCGGCCCTCGCCGCCTCCGCCGAGCGGGCGTCCAGGGCCGCCGCGCAGGCCGGTGCGGCCCGCGACGACGAGGAGGCGGCCCCCCGGCCCGGTGACGCCCCCGACCCGCCCGCGCACGGGCATGGGCAGGGACCCGGGCACGGCACCAGGGGCGTGCCCACCCCGAAGGACCTCGCCGGCACCCTGCGCGGACCCGCCGGGCCCGCCGGACCGGCCGAGCGGCAGCAGCCCGCCCCGCAGCCCGCGGCGACCCTGCGCTGGTCCTCGGACCGGGGCTGGGTGGAGCGTGGCGGTCCGCTGGGCGAACCCCCGGAGACCGCGTCCCTGCCGACGCTCGCCCAGCTCACCAGCGCCGAACAGCGCTGGGCCGACCGCGAGGAGGACATCACCACGGTCGGCGGCGACCCCTTCGAGGTGGGTCAGGTCTTCGCCCGGCGCTGGATGGAACGGCTGCCGGAGACCGGCCACCTCCAGAAGCTCTCCGCGCTCTACCCGCGCATCCCGCACCGCATCGACGGCGAACTCCTGCGGTACGCGGCCCGCTTCGGCCTCCTCGCCCACAAGGACGACCAGATCGACGAGCACGACCGGTACGCGATCCGGGCGGGCTTCTGGCGCGAGATCGACGTACGGGCCGCCGCCGACCACGTCCCGCCGGCTGAGCGGACCGCGGAGAGGGCCGGGAAATCCGGGCCCGGTGGAGACTGAGTCCACATCGGGCCGAGGGCCGCTCGACCCGGCCGCGGTCGGTGGCGCCGATGTCCGATCGGTGCGGCCCCGGGCGTAATGCCGGTCCCCGGACCCCGTACCCTCGTACCTCGTGAGTACGGGGACAGTACAGGCGCCGACGGCGAGCGGCACCGTGTGCGCGGTGCGCGATCTGGTGAAGACCTACCCCCCGGCCCGGGGCCGCCGCGGCGCGCCCGCGACCCCCGAAGTGCGCGCCACCGACGGCATCAGCCTCGACGTCCGGCGCGGTGAGATCTTCGGACTGCTCGGGCCCAACGGGGCCGGCAAGTCCACCCTCGTACGCCAGCTCACCGGGCTGATGCGCCCCGACTCCGGCAGCGTCGACATCCTCGGCCACGACCTCGTGCGCCACCCCGAGCGGGCCTCCCGGCTGATCGGCTACCTCGGGCAGGAGTCCACCGCCCTGGACGAGCTGACCGTCGCCCTCGCCGCCGAGACCACCGGGCGGCTGCGCGGGCTCCCGGTGCGCGCGGCCCGGGCCGAGCGCGACGCCGTCCTGGACGAGCTCGGCCTCACCGACCTCGCGGGCCGCCCGCTGAAGAAGCTCTCCGGCGGCCAGCGGCGCCTCGCCTGCTTCGCCGCCGCGCTCGTCGGAGAACGCCCCGTGCTCGTCCTGGACGAGCCCACGACCGGCATGGACCCGGTCGCCCGGCGCGCCGTCTGGGCCGCCGTCGACCGGCGGCGCGCCGAGCGCGGCGCCACGGTCCTGCTCGTCACCCACAACGTCATCGAGGCGGAGACCGTCCTCGACCGGGTGGCCGTCATCGAACGCGGCAAGGTCATCGCCTGCGACACCCCCGCCGGGCTCAAGGAGCGCGTCGCCGGGGAGGTCCGGGTCGAGCTGGTGTGGCGCGAGCGCGCCCCGCTGGACATCCCCGAGGTCGCGGCCCTGCGCGGGTGCGCCCAGGAGTCCGGGCGGCGCTGGGCGCTGCGGCTCGCGCCCGACGAGGCGCGGGCGGCGGTCGCCGCGGTGACCGGGGGCGCGGCCTTCGCGCAGCTCGACGACTTCAGCCTGGCGACGCCGAGCCTGGAGGACGTCTACCTCGCGCTCGGCGGCGGCGCGACCAAAGGACTGGTGAAGGCATGAGCGGAATCGGCGCGGTGGCCGGGGCGGCCGCGACGCTCGCCCCCCGGGCCCGGCTGTTCCCCTCCCTCGCGGCCGTCTACCGCGCCCAGCTCTCCCGGGCCCGGGTGGCCCGCATCCCGCTGCTGTTCGTGGCGACCTTCCAGTCCATCGGCATCATGATCCTCATGCGCGGGGTGGTGGACGGCGGCTCCGAGGCGCGGGCCGTCGTCGCCGGGTCCAGCGTCCTGGTCGTCGCCTTCGTCGCGCTGAACCTCCTCGCCCAGTACTTCGGGCAGCTGAGGGCGGGCGGCGGGCTCGACCACTACGCCACCCTGCCCGTGCCGCCCGCCGCCGTCGTGCTCGGTGCGGCGGGAGCGTACGCCTCCTTCACCGTGCCCGGCACCGTCGTCACCGCGGTGACCGGCAGCGTGCTGTTCGGGCTGCCGATGGCGCATCTGTGGGTCCTCGTGGCCGTCGTCCCGCTGTCCGGCGCGGCGCTCTCGGGGCTCGGCGCGGCGCTGGGGCTCCTCGCGCCGCGCCAGGAGCTGGCCACGCTGCTCGGGCAGCTCGGCATGTCCGCCGCGCTCCTGCTCGGCGTCCTGCCGGCCGACCGGCTGCCGGAGCCGGTGGACTGGGCGCGCGATCTGCTGCCGTCCACCTACGGGGTGGAGGCGCTGGCCCGGTCCTTCGGGGCCCATCCCGACTGGGCCGTCGTCGCGCTCGACCTCGCGGTCTGCGCCGCCGTCGGCGTCGTCTCGCTCGCCGTCGCCACCTGGGCGTACCGCAGGGCGGCGGTCCGGTGAGGCGCGGCTCGCGGGCGCCTGGCACGATGGCACGGTGACCGCGCCTCTGACACCGCCGAACCGGCCCTCGCCCGACGACCACCACGACTGGCAGAAGCCGGCTCCAGGGGGTGCGCCGGGCGGTCCCGTCGCTCTGCACGGCTCCCACCTGGCGGCCTCGCCCGGCGTGGACCGGGAGGAACTGCGCGCCGATCTGCGGCGGGCGGGCGTCGTCGCGGCCGTGGTGACCGTCGCGGGCGTCCTGATGGGGCTGCTGTGGCTGTGGCTGGCGCCCCGGGTGCCGCTCATCTCCGACAACACCGCGGTGTTCCTCAACGACAGCGAGGGCGAGGAGGCGATCGGGGCCGATGGCACGTTCGCCCTGCTCGGGCTGGCGTTCGGGGCGGTGTCGGCGGGGCTGGTCTTCTGGTTCCACCGGCGCGGCGAGATCTGGCTGACGGTGGGGCTCGCGGTGGGCAGCGTGCTCGGGTCGCTGCTGGCGTGGCAGCTCGGGACGCGGCTGGGGCCTACGTCCGATGTGGTCGCGCATGCGCGGGAGGTCGGCAAGGGGGTCGTGTTCGACGCGCCGTTGGAGATGCACGCGCATGGGGTGCTGCTGGCTTGGGGGCTGGCGGCGATGGTGGTGCATCTGGCGTTGACCGCGGCTTGGGGGCCGCGGGATTTTGAGGGTGAGTGGGCGTCTTACGGGGGGTGGGGGCCCGGGGCGCCGGGGGCGCCTTCGGCGCCGTCGTCCGGGGTGCCGTCTTCCGGGTCCGACGGGGCGTAGGGCCGCTGCGCGGGGCTTTCCCCTACCCGCCCCTTCCCGAAACCGGGGCTCCGCCCCGGACCCCGCGCCTCAAACGCCGGCGGGGCTGGGGGTTCGGCTCCGCCCCGGGCTACTTGTGAGCCCGTCCGGCGATTGAGGACGGAACCGGTGCGTCGGGGGTCCCGCGCCTCGCGTCAACCCCGGCCGATGTCCGCAAAGATCGCGCCCGTCAGGGCCGCCAGGTCCTCCGGGGACAGCTCCACCTCCAGGCCCCGGCGGCCCGCCGAGACGCAGATCGTGGGGTGGGTGCGGGCCGACGCGTCCAGGACCGTGGGGAGGCGTTTGCGCTGGCCCAGGGGGGAGATGCCGCCGCGGACGTAGCCCGTGGTGCGTTCCGCCGCGGCCGGGTCCGCCATCGTGGCGCGTTTGCCGCCCGCCGCCGCGGCCAGCGCCTTCAGGTCCAGGGAGCCCGCGACCGGGACGACCGCGACCGTCAGGCGGCCGTCCACGTCGGCCACCAGGGTCTTGAAGACGCGGTCGGGGGAGACCCCCAGGGCCTGGGCCGCCTCCTCGCCGTAGGACGGCGACGCCGGGTCGTGCTCGTACGCGTGCACGGTGAACGCCGTGCCCGCCGCCGTCAGGGCGACCGTGGCGGGGGTGCCGCCGGACGGGGACTTCTTCTGCTTCTTGGCCATGGCCTCAGTTGGGATGCGTCGGGGCGACGGTCAGGTCCACCGCCGGGAGGGACGGCAGGTGCCGGATGACCGCGGTCTCCGCGCGCAGGATGCGCAGCTCCTCGCGGAGGCGGGTCGCGGTGTCCGGGGCCTGGAGGAGCCGCTGCTTGGCGGGCACGTCCAGGACCACCGTGGAGGCGACCAGGTACGAGACGACCGACGGGTCGTCCGGCAGCTCCGCGCCCGTGGTGAGGGTGCGCTCGCTCGCGCCCGCCAGGCGCTTCTGATAGCCGCGGAAGGCCCGCAGGACGCCCTCCGCGAGCGGGCCCGCCTCGTCGCCCGGGTCCTCCTCCAGTTCCTCCAGTTCGGCCGTGAGGAAGGGGCCGGTCGCGTCCACGGACAGGAGCCGGACCCGGGTGGTGCCGGTGGCCAGGACCTCGAAGCTGCCGTCCGCGCGCTCCCGGATGGTCGCGGCGTCGGCGACGCAGCCCACCCGGTGCAGCGACTGGAGGGGGTCGGGTCCGAAGCCGTCGGCCGGGCCGCGTTCGACGGGCTTGCGGACCGCCTCCGGCATGCCGAGACCCGTCACGGCGGTCTCCCGGCCGTCCCGGATGGCCACCACGGCGAACCGGCGCGGTTCGTCCTCGTCGATGGTCAGGAGCTCACGCATCATGGCGCGATATCGCTCCTCGAAGACGTTGAGGGGCAGCACGAGGCCCGGGAACAGCACCGCGTTCAGCGGGAACAGAGGCAGGCGAGCGGTGGTCACAGCGGTCAAGCGTAATGGCCGCGCGCCCGCCCTCGTCCTGAGCCTTGCCTCAGCGGGGTCGCGGAGGCCACCCGCAGCCGTGCGCTGTCCCGTGCGTCCAGGAACCGGCCCAGCGGATCGCCGGACACCGAAGCCCACGGGAACGAGGACGCGTGCGGGCCGATCCGGCCGAACTGTTCCAGCGCCTCCGCCCACCGGCCCCGTGCCACCAGGACATACGCGAGCAGATTGCGGACCTCGGCCGGCCACGGGTCGCCCGGGGCGAAGGCGGCCGACAGCGAGATGGCCAGATCCGCCGCCGCGTCGATCCGCTCCTGCTGCACCGAGGTCGACCGGGTGTCCCAGGGGCCCTCCGTCAGCATCGCGAAGGCCGCGCGCAGCGGCAGCGCCTGCACCAGGGAGCTGGGCGCCGAGTCCTCGGCGGCCCGCTCGGCGAAGTCGAAGCACTCGCGGTGCGAGCCGTACCAGGCGGCCGAGAGGTACTGGAGGGCGGCCACATGGCAGCCGTAATGGTGCGAGGAGCGCTGGAGGGCCTGCTCCCACAGCGCCTCGAAGGTGGTGTGCGTGGCCTGGGTGCCCCGGGCGTGGTCCAGGGCGAGGCGCCAGGGCACCGGGTCGCGCGGATCACCCGCCGCGGCCGCCGTGATCAGCGGCCCCACCTCGCGCAGCTGCTCCGCGCGCGCCGGTGACTCCCAGGCACGGTCGACCGCGAGCTGCGCCTTGACGAGCAGCGCGTCCGGATCGTGCGGCGCGGCGGCCAGCCAGTCCGCGAGCCAGCCGTCCCGGTTGCGGGCGAACGCGACGAGCCGTCTCAGATAGCGGTCCCGGCTCTCCCACTCGGCCGCGTCCCGGGTGGTCGCCAGGAGCTTCGCGGCCGGTTCGTACTCCCCGGCCGCGGCGGCCACCAGCGCCGGGGACAGCCGTTCGTCGGGGGCGTCGAGCAGCACCGCGTGGTCCGCGGGCACCCCGGTGGAGAGCACCGGGGTGTGCCGGATCACGCGCGCGGTTCGGAGCAGAGCGCGGAGGAAAGGCATGGTGCAGACCATTCAAAAGCGCTGGTGGAGGCGGGCGCCAGGGGGTGCGCTGTGAAGCATTTGTGCCGAGCGGATGGGTTGCCCGGCAGCCGGTCAAGGAGCGGTAAAGGAATCCGGGGTTTCTGGCTGGTTCTCGTGGGTGGTGGGCAGAAGGTCCGTAGTCTGCCCGGCGGCACCAGGCGCCCGTACGGCCCGCCGCCCCGGCGCAGGCGGCCCGCGCCCCGGCGACCGGCGGTCAGCCCCGGCGCAGCAGCCGGGAGGCGCCCGCCGCGACCGTGGTGGCCAGTATCCACCCCACCAGGACCAGCCCGGCCGCCATCCACTGCCAGCCGCCCTCCAGCCGCCAGTAGCCCTGCTGGCCGAGATCGATCACCGGGATGAGCAGGTCCAGCGCGTACAGCGCCGCGTTCCACTGGGGGTGCTCCGCGCCCTTGAGCGACGCCGGGTCGTACCGCGAGAACGCCAGCGTGCCCGCCGCCCACAGCACCGCCATCCACACCGCGGCCCGCCCCGGCCGGTACCCGTACGCCACCGTCCAGTCCTGGAGGTAGCCCCACAGCTTCCCGGCCGGCGGCAGGGTCTCGCGGCGGCGGCGCTGCTTGGCGAGCAGCACCTCCCGGGCGTCCGCGTCCTCGCCGCAGCTGCGGAGCACCGCCGCCAGTCGCTCGTACGGCTCCGGCACGTACTCCGGGGTCGCCGCCGCCACCCACTCCAGGCGCCGGGAGAGCGGGAAGTGGCCGTACGGCACCAGGTTCTCGTACACGAACCCGCCCATCGCGAGGCCGCCCGGGCCCGGCCAGCTCGTGGAGATGTCGATCAGCGTGACGACCTTCGCGCCGTTGAGCACCACCCGGCCGCGCACCGGCCGCTCCGGGTTGAACCGCAGCTCCGGGGTGACCGTCCGGCGCAGCGACAGCTCCTCGTGCGTGTCCAGCACGAAGACCGCCTTGTGCAGGTCCACCGCGTCACCGAACCTGCCGTCGTCCAGCCGCACCCCGCCCCGGCAGCGGAACACCTGCGAACGGGTGCCGTGCGCCGGGGTCGGCGAGGTGGCGATGCCGTACGGGGGAGTGGTGCCCTGGTTCCCTGTGTCGATGCTGACCCACGCCTCGCTCATGTACAGCGTGCGCTCGACGCTGAGCTGCGGGGCGTTCAGCGCGCGGCGGCCCCGGGCCGCGCGCAGCCGGCTGCCGCGCAGGCTCAGCGAACCGCCCACCTTCGCCCCGCGCAGACTCAGCTCGCCCAGCATGTCGGCCATCTCGGCCTGGAGGTCCTGGGCGACCGCCAGTCCGTCCCCGAGCAGCGCCCGCCCCTGCCGGTCCGGGCCCACCTCGATCTGGTTGACCAGCAGGTCCGTGCCGATCTGGGCGTCCGTGAGCCGGATGCCGTGCTCGACCCGGCAGCGCGGCAGATGCAGATCGCCCTCGGTGCGCAGCCGGGCCGCGTCGAACCGGGGCATCGCGCACCCCACCAGCCGCAGGGTCGTGAAGTGACACTCCGGGAACGTCACCTCCTCGTCGAACCGGCAGCCGGTCAGCTCCACGTACGGATCGACACGCCCGCCCGCCAGGTCCAGCTTCCCCGTGATCCGTACGCCCCAGAGCTTCAGCGCCGTCACCCGGCCCGGCCGGGCCGGCGGGCCGCTCAGCAGCAGCCGGGCGACGACCCGGGCCGCCACACTGCGCTCGGGGCCCCACTCGTGCGGGGCGAAGGGGTCGTCGAGGGCCCGGTCCCGGGACCGGAGGTCGTAGGTCGTGCCGTTCCGGAAGGACTGCCACATGCCCAGCTCCGCCGCGCTGAGGCCGTCCGGGAGATCATCGTCGTGCCGCTCCGTCACCGGTGCCCCTTTCGTTCGGAGGCGTGATCCCGTTATTCCCTCTGAGTGACGGAATGAACGCACATAGTCAGCCGTCACAGCGTCGGCATGTATCAGCCAGTGATACGGCCGTCCGGCCGCGTGCGGCGGTCTGCGAGAATTGCGGTGTGATCTCTCGAATCGATCTGCGCGGCGATGCCCTCCCCGAGGGTGGCGCCCTGCGCGACCTGCTGCCCCGTGCCGAGTTCGACGTGGAAGCCGCCCTGGAGACGGTGCGGCCCATCTGCGAGGACGTACGCCATCGTGGCTCGGCGGCAGTGATCGACTGGGGGGAGAAGTTCGACGGCGTCCGGCTGGAATCGGTCCGGGTGCCCGTCGCCGCCCTCGCCCGGGCGCTGGACGAGCTCGACCCGGCCGTCCGCGCGGCCCTCGACGAGTCCATCCGCCGCGCCCGCCTCGTCCACCGCGCCCAGCGCCGTACCACGCACACCACCCAGGTCGTCCCCGGCGGCACGGTCACCGAGAAGTGGGTGCCCGTCGACCGCGTCGGGCTCTACGTGCCGGGCGGCCGCGCGGTCTACCCGTCCTCCGTCGTGATGAACGTCGTCCCGGCCCAGGAGGCGGGCGTCCCCGGTCTCGCCGTCGCCTCGCCGCCCCAGAAGGAGTTCGGCGGACTGCCGCACCCGACGATCCTGGCCGCCTGCGCCCTCCTCGGCGTGGACGAGGTCTACGCGGCCGGCGGCGCCCAGGCCGTCGCGATGTTCGCGTACGGTACCGGGGACTGCCTGCCCGTCGACCTGGTCACCGGCCCCGGCAACATCTACGTCGCCGCCGCCAAGCGCCTCCTCAAGGGCCGCATCGGCATCGACGCCGAAGCCGGGCCCACCGAGATCGCCATCCTGGCCGACGCCACCGCCGACCCGGTGCACGTCGCCGCCGACCTGATCAGCCAGGCCGAGCACGACCCGATGGCCGCCGCCGTCCTCGTCACCGACTCCGAGGAACTGGCCGCCGCCACCGAGGCCGAGCTGGTCACCCAGGTCGCCGCGACCAAGCACGTCGAGGAGCGCATCGAGCCCGCCCTGGCCGGCCGGCAGTCCGCGATCGTCCTCGTCAACGACCTGGAGGACGGCCTCACCGTCGTCAACGCGTACGCCGCCGAGCACCTGGAGATCCAGACCGCCGACGCCGCCGCGCTCGCCGACCGCGTCCGCAACGCCGGAGCGGTCTTCGTCGGCCCCTGGTCGCCCGTCTCGCTCGGCGACTACTGCGCCGGCTCCAACCACGTGCTGCCCACCGGCGGCTGCGCCTGCCACTCCTCGGGCCTGTCCGTGCAGTCCTTCCTGCGCGGCATCCACATCGTCGACTACACGCGCGACGCGCTCGCCGAGGTCACCCACCACGTGGTGGCCCTCGCCGAGGCGGAGGACCTCCCCGCCCACGGCGCCGCGCTCAAGGCCAGGTTCGGGTGGAAGGTTCCCCAGCAGTGACGAAGAACAACGCGGGCGGCCCCACGGCCAACCCCTGGGACACCCTGCCCCTCCGCGACGAACTGCGCGGCCAGTCCCCGTACGGCGCGCCCCAGCTCGACGTTCCCGTACGGCTCAACACCAATGAGAACCCCTACCCGCTGCCCGACGCCCTGGTCGACCGCATCGCCGAACGGGTCCGCGAGGCCGCCCGGAACCTCAACCGCTACCCCGACCGGGACGCCGTCGAGCTGCGTACCGAGCTGGCCCGCTACCTCACCCGCACCGCCGGGCACCGCGTCGAGGCCGCCAACGTCTGGGCCGCCAACGGCTCCAACGAGGTCCTTCAGCAGCTGCTCCAGACCTTCGGCGGGCCCGGACGCACCGCGATCGGCTTCGAGCCCTCGTACTCGATGCACGCCCTCATCGCGCGCGGCACCGGCACCGGCTGGATCTCCGGTCCGCGCAACGAGGACTTCACCATCGACGTCGACGCCGCGTGCGCCGTCATCGCCGAGCGCCGCCCGGACGTCGTGTTCATCACCTCGCCCAACAACCCCACCGGCACCGCCGTGGACGCGGACACCGTCCTCGCGCTGTACGAGGCCGCGCAGGCCGCCAAGCCGTCGATGGTCGTCGTGGACGAGGCGTACGGCGAATTCAGCCACCACCCCTCGCTGCTCCCACTGATCGAGGGCCGTCGCCACCTGGTGCTCTCGCGCACCATGTCGAAGGCGTTCGGCGCGGCCGGGCTCCGCCTCGGCTATCTGGCCGCCGACCCGGCCGTGGTCGACGCGGTGCAGCTGGTCCGGCTGCCGTACCACCTGTCCTCCGTCACCCAGGCCACCGCGCTCGCCGCCCTGGAGCACACCGATACGCTCCTCGGGTACGTCGCGCAGCTCAAGAGCGAGCGCGACCGGATCGTCACCGAACTGCGCGGACTCGGCTTCGACGTCACCGAATCGGACGCCAACTTCGTCCAGTTCGGCCGCTTCGCCGACAGCCACGCCGCGTGGCGGCAGATCCTCGACCGGGGCGTCCTGGTCCGGGACAACGGCGTACCGGGATGGCTGCGGGTCTCCGCGGGGACCCCGGCAGAGAACGACGCGTTCCTCGATGCGGTGCGCGGACTGAAGAAGGAGCACGACGCATGAACCCCCGCACAGGCCGCGTGGAACGCACCACGAAGGAGACGTCCGTCCTCGTCGAGATCAACCTCGACGGGTCCGGCAAGGTCGACGTCGCGACCGGGGTCGGCTTCTACGACCACATGCTCGACCAGCTGGGCCGGCACGGTCTGTTCGACCTCACCGTCAAGACCGACGGCGACCTGCACATCGACTCGCACCACACCATCGAGGACACCGCCCTCGCCCTCGGAGCCGCCTTCAAGCAGGCCCTCGGCGACAAGGTCGGCATCTACCGCTTCGGCAACTGCACCGTCCCGCTGGACGAGTCGCTCGCCCAGGTCACCGTCGACCTCTCCGGCCGCCCCTACCTGGTGCACACCGAGCCCGAGAACATGGCGCCGATGATCGGCGCCTACGACACGACGATGACCCGGCACATCCTGGAGTCGTTCGTCGCCCAGGCGCAGATCGCCCTGCACGTCCACGTCCCGTACGGACGCAACGCGCACCACATCGTGGAGTGCCAGTTCAAGGCGCTCGCCCGCGCCCTGCGCTACGCCAGCGAGCGCGACCCGCGCGCGGCCGGAATCCTCCCGTCCACGAAGGGCGCGCTGTGACCGGCCTCAACACCATCCTGATCCTGCTCGGCCTGTTCCTGGCCGGCGGGGTCTACTCCTTCTCCAAGCAGGGCATGCCCAAGGGCGTCATCGTCCTGCTCTCCATCGCATCGCTGATGTGCCTGGTGGCGGGCGTCCTGCGCATTCAAGGTCTCTGGGACTAGGAAGCGACGAGCGACACGTGGATACGAAGAAGAAGGTCGTCGTCTTCGACTACGGCTTCGGCAACGTCCGTTCCGCCGAACGCGCCCTCGCCCACGTCGGCGCGGACGTCGAGATCACCCGCGACTTCGACGCCGCGATGAACGCGGACGGGCTGCTCGTGCCCGGCGTCGGGGCGTTCTCGGCGTGCATGGAGGGGCTGAAGAAGGCCCGCGGCGAGTGGGTCATCGGCCGCAGGCTGGCCGGCGGACGCCCCGTCATGGGCATCTGCGTCGGCATGCAGATCCTGTTCGAGCGCGGCATCGAGCACGGTGTGGAGACCGAGGGCCTGGACGAGTGGCCCGGCACGGTCGGCCCGCTGAAGGCCGACGTCGTCCCGCACATGGGCTGGAACACCGTCGAAGCCCCCGAGGACTCCCAGCTGTTCGCCGGACTCGACGCCGGTGCCCGGTACTACTTCGTGCACTCGTACGCGGCGCACGACTGGGACCTCGAAGTCACCAACCCGAAGATCCGTGCCCCCAGGGTCACCTGGGCCACGCACGGCGAACGGTTCGTGGCGGCCGTGGAGAACGGCGCGCTGTGGGCCACCCAGTTCCACCCCGAGAAGTCCGGCGATGCCGGCGCCCAGCTGCTGACCAACTGGATCGAGACGCTGTAATGCCGAAGCTTGAACTGCTCCCCGCCGTAGACGTCCGCGACGGCCAGGCGGTCCGCCTGGTGCACGGCGAGTCCGGCTCCGAGACCTCCTACGGCTCCCCGCTGGAGGCCGCACTCGCCTGGCAGAGCGCCGGCGCCGAGTGGCTGCACCTGGTCGACCTGGACGCCGCCTTCGGCACCGGGGACAACCGCGACCTCATCGCCGAGGTCGCCGGGGCCATGGACATCAAGGTCGAGCTGTCCGGCGGCATCCGCGACGACGCCTCGCTCGCCGCCGCCCTCGCCACCGGCTGCCGCCGCGTCAACCTCGGCACCGCCGCCCTGGAGACCCCGGAGTGGGTCGCCAAGGTCATCGCCGAGCACGGCGACAAGATCGCCGTCGGCCTCGACGTGCGCGGCACCACCCTGCGCGGCCGGGGCTGGACCCGCGACGGCGGCGACCTCTACGAGACGCTGGCCCGCCTCGACTCCGAGGGCTGCACCCGCTACGTCGTCACCGACATCGCCAAGGACGGCACGCTCCAGGGCCCCAACCTGGAGCTCCTGAAGAACGTCTGCGCCGCCACCGACAAGCCCGTCGTCGCCTCCGGCGGCGTCTCCTCGCTGGACGACCTGCGCGCCATCGCCTCGCTGGTCCCGGCGGGCGTCGAGGGCGCGATCGTCGGCAAGGCCCTGTACGCGAAGGCGTTCACCCTCGAAGAGGCGCTGGAGGCGGTCTCCGTATGACCGATTCCGCATCCGTGCGCCGCGTCTCCTCCGGCGCCCCCTGGGAGGAGAAGTTCGGCTACGCGCGCGCCGTCGAACTGCCGAACGGCCTGGTGCTCGTCTCCGGCTGCACGTCGGTGGTCGGCGGCGAGATCGCCGCGGGCGGCCCGTACGACCAGACGGTCACCGCGTTCGGCGTCGCCCTCGACGCGCTGAAGGAGCTGGGCCTCGGCCGCGAGGACGTCGTCCGCACCCGGATGTACGTCATGCACGCCAGGGACACCGACGAGGTCGGCCGCGCCCACAAGGAGCTGTTCGACGCCGTCCGCCCCGCCGCCACCATGGTCGTGGTCTCCGGTTTCGTGGACCCGGGCCTGGTCGTCGAGGTCGAGGTCGAGGCCTACCGGGCGGGTGCGCGATGAGCCTCGCGGTACGCGTCATCCCCTGCCTCGACGTGGACAACGGCCGGGTCGTCAAGGGCGTCAACTTCCAGAACCTGCGGGACGCGGGCGACCCCGTCGAGATGGCGAAGCTGTACGACGCCGAGGGCGCCGACGAGCTGACCTTCCTGGACATCACCGCGTCCAGCGGCGACCGGGAGACCACCTACGACGTGGTGCGCCGCACCGCCGAGCAGGTCTTCATCCCGCTCACCGTGGGCGGCGGCGTCCGCACCCCGGACGACGTCGACAAGCTGCTGCGGGCCGGGGCGGACAAGGTGGGCGTCAACACGGCGGCCATCGCCCGGCCGGAGCTGATCCGGGAGATCGCCGAGCGCTTCGGCCGCCAGGTCCTGGTGCTCTCGGTCGACGCCCGCCGCACCCCCGAGGGCACCTTCGAGGTCACCACGCACGGCGGCCGCCGGGGCACCGGCATCGACGCCGTCGAGTGGGCCCACCGGGCGGCGGAGCTCGGCGCCGGCGAGATCCTGCTCAACTCGATGGACGCCGACGGCACGAAGGACGGCTACGACACCGAGATGATCGCCGCCGTCCGCGAGCACGTCCGCGTCCCCGTCATCGCCTCGGGCGGCGCCGGCCGGCTCGCGGACTTCGCACCGGCCATCGACGCCGGGGCCGACGCGGTCCTGGCCGCGTCCGTCTTCCACTTCGGCGACCTGCGCATCTCCGAGGTCAAGGGCGCGCTCGCGGAGGCCGGGCACCCGGTGCGCTGACCGGCCGGCTGTGCGCGTGCACAGACATGGGGCGTCCTCCCCTGGGAGGGCGCCCCACCGTCGTACGCGCACCTTCACGGACCCGGCACACGGGCCTAGCGTGCCGGGCGTGACTCCCCCCACGACCGTGCACCGTCCGCTCCGGCTGTACGGCCGCAGCGGTGAAACCGGCGCCCTGGAAGCCCTGCTGACGCGTCTTCGGCGCGGCGAAGGCGCGGCGCTGGTCCTCACGGGCCCGCCGGGCTCGGGCCGCACGGCCCTGCTGGCCCACGCCGTCGCGGCGCACCGCGACCGGGGCGGCGGGCCCGTCCTCCACGTCGTCGGCGCCCCCGACGAACGGTGGGTGCCGTACAGCGGGCTGCACGCGCTGCGGTGCGCGGCGGGCCCCGCGCCCGGCGCCCCCGCCCGAGTGCCGCGCGACGGCCTCCTCACCCTGCTCCGGCGGCTCGGCGGCGGGCGGCCGCTCCTCGTGTGCGTGGACGACGCCCACCTCTGGGACCCGGACTCCCGTGCCGCCCTCGCCTTCGCCGCCCGCCGGCTCGGTCCCGGCACCCCGGTCGCCGTGCTGATCGCCGCCGGGGACGAGGCCGGCCTCGCCGGGCTGCCCGCCCTCCGCCCCGGCCGCCTGGACGACGAGGCGGCCTCCGGGCTCCTGGACCGGCTCACCGGGGCGGACCCGACCGACCCGGTCGTGCGGGACGCGCTGCTCCGGGAGGCGGCCGGGAACCCCGGGCTGCTCACCGCCCTCACCGCCCGCCTCACCCCGGACCAGCTCGCCGGGCGGGCCCCGCTGCCCCATCCACTGCCCGGCGGCGACGAGGTCCTGGCCGCCCACGCCGACCGCGTCGGCCACCTCCCCGCCGCCACCCGGACCCTGCTCCTCGTCGCGGCGGCCGCCCACGCGCACGAGCCCGAGGGCACGGGGGCGGACCTCGCCCTCGTACGCCGGGCCGCCGCCTCGGCCGCCGTTCCGCCCGCCGCGTCCGACCTCGCCCTCCACACCCCGGGCGGCACGGCCGGTGTGCTCCGGCGGACCGGCGACCGCGTCCACTTCGCCGAGCCCCTGATGCGCCGCGCCCTCCTGCACCGCGCGCCCCCGGACCGCCGCCGCGCGGTGCACGCCCTGCTCGCCGGTCTCCTCCCGCCCGGGTACGCCGCCCTGATCCAGCGGGCCTGCGCGTCCCCCGGCCCCGACGCCCCGCTCGCCGCCGCACTGGAGGCCGCCGCCGCCCCGCCCCGCCCGCACGCCGACCGCGCGACCGCCCTCGCCCACGCGGCGGCGCTGACCCCAGACGAAGCGGCGAGGTCCGCCCGATGGGTGGCGGCGGCAGAGGAGCACCGGCTCGCGGGGGACCCGGGGCGGGCCCGCGCCCTGCTGGCACGGGCGGCCGCCGCGCCCGGCCACGGCCCCGCCCACCACACCCGGGGCCTGCTCGCCCTCGCCGACGGGCCCGTCCCCGACGCCCACGAGGCCCTGCTCACCGCCGCCGCCCTGCTCGCCCCGCACGACCCCGGGCGCGCCCGGGACGCCCTGCTCGGGGCCGCCGAGGCCGCCTGGGCGGCGGGGGACGCCCTCGGGTACCTCGACGCGCTGACCCGTATCCCCGGGGACGCCGCCGACCGGGACCTGGCCCACTACCGGGACGGGATGCGCGCCGTGCTGCGCGGGCGGATCGGTGCCGGGCACCTGCTGCTGCGCCGCTGTCTCGACTCCGGCGCCCGCGAGCCGGGGGCGCTGTTACGGGCCGGGGCGGCCGGTCTGGTCCTCGGCGACCTCGACGCCGCCTGCCGGGCCGGGACCCGCGCCCTCGCCGCCGTACGAGCGAGCGGGGCCGACGCCCTGCTGCCGCAGGTCCTGGAGCACCTGGCCTACGCGGAGCTGCGCGCCGGACGGCACGCCCGCGCCCGGGCCCACGCGCTGGACGGCCTGCGCGCCGCACGCCGTACCGGGCGGCCCAACACCGCCGCCCATCTGCACGCCGTACTCGCCCTCGCGGCGTCCGTGGAGGCCGGGGCCCGGGAGTGCGCGGCGCACGCCGAGGCCGCGCTCGCGGGCGCCGCACCGCACGGGCTCGTCCAGGCGGAGACATTGGCCACCTGGGCGACGGCCCGCGCCGATCTGGCGGCCGGGCGCCCCGCGGAGGCGGCGGCACGGCTCGATCCGCTCGTCCGGCCCGGGCCCCGGCGCGGCCACTTCGCGACCCGGATGCTCGCCGTGCCCTGCTATGTCGAGGCGTCCGTGCCGGCCGGGCGGGCGGTCCGGGACGGGGGAGCGGTGGCCGAGGCGGTGGCGGAGTTCGCCGTGTGGGCGACGCGCACCACGGACCCCCAGGTCCCCGCCCAACTCGCGCGCTGCCGGGCCCTGCTGGCGCCGGACGCCGAGGCCGACGGGCGGTACGAGGAGGCCCTCGCCCACCACGACCGGGCCGGCGGGGACTTCGAACAGGCCCGGACCCGGCTGCTGTTCGGGTCCTGGCTGCGCAGGCGCCGCCGCACCCGCGAGGCCCGCGAGCCGTTGCGGGACGCGCTCGTCGGCTTCGAGCGGTGCGGGGCCCCGGTCTGGGCGGCCCGGGCGAGCGGTGAACTGAGGGCCGCCGGGGCGGCGGTGGAGGCCCCGGGGCCGTCCGGGGCCGGGGCGCCGCTGGCCGGGCTCACCCCGCAACAGGCGCGGATCGCCCGGTGCGTGGCCGAAGGGGCCACCAACCGGGAGGTCGCACGGCGGCTCTCGGTGAGCACCCGGACCGTCGACCACCACCTGCGCAACGTCTTCGCCGCCCTGGGCGTGCGCTCACGGACGGAGCTGGCCGGGCTGCTGGGGAACGGGCGCTGACACCACCGGAGTTGCGGGAACGTGATGAGAAGGAGGCCGCACACCTCTAGGTACCGACTGGGCGGTATGCCATTCTGCGGGCGTCAGGATCATTCGGTGCGCCCGCGGCCCCGTCCCGGGCGGGGCGTGCCGGAACCGGCCGTGCACCGAACCGGCCGCATCCCGGTGGAGGCCGCCATGCCGCAGGTCGTACGTCCACTCAGGGCGCTGCACGCGCCGCCGCCCGCCGCCCCGGCCCCGCGCCGCTTCCGTTCGCTGGCCGACCGCGAGGCCGTCGCCGTCCTGCACCGGGCCGCCCGGGTGCTGGTGGCGGCGCTCCCGGAGCTGACGGACCGGATGGTGGAGGCGCTGCGGGAGCGGGAGCCCGGCTATCGCGCGGCGATCGAGGCCGACCCGGCGGAGATCCGGCAGGAGGTGCACCAGTCGCTGCGCCACAACGTCGGTTCGCTCATCCAGCCCCGAGAGTTCCGGGAGGCCGCGCACCGCACCTCGCGGCGGATCGGCGAGGTCCGGGCCGAGCAGGGGGTGCCGCTGGACGCGGTGCTGCACGCGTTCCGGATGGGCGGGGCGATGGTCTGGCAGGACCTGGTGGACGAGACGGCCCGCCGCCACCCCGAGGACATCCGGCTCCTCGTCCATGTCGCCGCGGACGTGTGGAACTTCGTGGACGAGCACTGCGGGGTGGTCGCGGACGCCTATCGCGGGGCCGAGCGCCGCCTCGCCTGGCGCCGGGAGAACCGGCACCGCCTGATGACGGCCGCGCTGCTCGACGGCACCGCCCGGGTCGCCGACCTCCCGGACACGGCGGCGGCCCTCGGCATGCCGGAGGACGGCCGGTACGCGGTGCTCGCGCTGTGCGACGCCCGCCGCTCCCCGCACGGCGCGGCGCACCCGCCCCTCGAACTGCCCGCCGGCACCGAGGCGGTGTGGCACGCGGGGGCCGAAGCGGATTACGCCGTCCTGTCGTTGGGCCGGGCCGACGGCGCGGACCCGGCGGACGGACTCGCCGAGCTGGCCGCCGGACTGTGCGTGCCGCCCGGGGCCCGGGCCGGTATCGGTTCGGCGGTGGACGGTCTCGCGGCGGTGGGGGACGCCCGCCGCCTCGCGGACACGGCGCTGCGGGCCTGCCCGGCGGGCGGCGGGACCGTCCTGCTGGACGAGCAGCTGCCCGCCGCCCTGGTCGTCTCGTCCCCGGTGCTCGGCGCGGCCCTCGCCGACCGGGTCCTCGGCCCCCTGGACCGGCTGGACGCGGCCGACCGGGGCGTGCTCATCGACACGCTCACCGCCTGGTTCGACGCGGACGGCTCGGCGCCCCGGGCGGGCGCCCGCCTCTACTGCCACCGCAACACCGTCCTCAACCGCCTCCGCCGCTTCGAACAGCTCACCGGCCGCTGTCTGACCCGCCCCTCGGACGCGACCGAGGTCTCCCTGGCCCTGACGGCCCGCCGCCTGCTGGCGGGCTGAGACCCCGCGAGATCCGCCCGTCGGCCGCATACCAGGAAGCGCAACATTTCTTTCGCAACAAATATTGCGCAAGTTTCCTTTCGTATCTACGATCGGGGCATGGCAAGCGACGCATCACGCCGGGTCTCCGACCTCGGCACCCTCAAGGCCTTCGGGCACCCCCTGCGGATGAAGCTCTACCGGGCCCTCTACATCGCTCGGCAGGCCACCGCGTCCCAGCTCGCCGAGCAGGTGGACGAGGCGGTCTCGCTCGTCAGCTACCACCTGCGCAAGCTCGCCGACCACGGGCTGATCGAGGAGGCCGACCGGCAGGGCCGGGACGGCCGCGAGCGCTGGTGGCAGCCCGCCTCGGAGGGGCTGACCTTCCACGACGAGGACTTCAGCGACGCGCCCGAGAAGGCCGCGACGCACTCCGCCGTCACCCGGCTCTCCTTCGACCAGCACGTCGAGATGTACCGCCGCCACCTCGACGCGAACCGCGCCTGGCCCGCCGAGTGGCGCCGCGCCGCCTTCAGCTCCGAATTCCTCGCCCGGCTGACCGCCGACGAACTCGCCGCGCTGGCGTCGGAGATGAACGACCTCATCAAGCGCTACGAGCAGCAGGGCCGCACCCGTGAGGAGGCCGGCGACGGCGAGAACCGCGAGAACGTCGCATTCCACGTGTACGGCTTCCCGTTCCGCACCTGACCCGCCCCCCGAGAGGACGAGACCGTGACCGCGACCCTGCCCGCCCCCGCCGAGGCCACCACCCGCCCGGCCCACCGCGACGGCAACGTCCTGCGCTGGCTCGGCGCGTACACCGCGTCCATGATCGGCGACAGCGTGTACTACATGGCCCTCGCCTGGGCCGCCGCCCGCACCGGCAACGCCTCGCAGACCGGCCTCGTGCTCGCCGCGGGCTCCATACCCCGGGCCGCGCTCCTGCTCGGCGGGGGAGTGCTCG
Source organism: Streptomyces sp. NPDC008163 (assembly GCF_042956885.1). NCBI lineage: Bacteria > Bacillati > Actinomycetota > Actinomycetes > Kitasatosporales > Streptomycetaceae > Streptomyces > Streptomyces sp. NPDC008163. The sequence continues at coordinate 333,785 of NZ_JBIBHG010000002.1, forward strand.
CCGACCGGTTCGGGCCGCGCCGCGTGGTCGTCGGCAGCGACACCGCCCGCTGCCTGGTCATCCTCGGCCTCGCCGGGGCCCTGCTCCTCACCTCGCCCACGGTGTGGATGCTGATCGCCGTCGCGCTCGTCTTCGGCGCCGTCGAAGCCCTCTTCCTGCCCGCCGTCGGCGCCCTGCCGCCCCGGATCACCGCCGCGTCCCAGCTCGCCCGCGTCCAGGGCATGCGCGGCCTCGCCGCCCGGACCGCCAACGTGGTCGGCGCCCCGCTCGGCGGCGTCGCCGTCGCCCTCGGCGGCCCGGTCCTCGCCTTCGGCGCGGCCGGCATCCTCTTCGCCGTGTCGCTCCCGCTCCTGCTGGCCGTACGCATGCGCCCGCTGCCCGCACCGGAAACGGCGGCGCCCACCGGCACGGCCTGGCGCGAACTGGCGGACGGGCTGCGCCACATCCGCCGCCACCCGCTCCTCGGGCCCCTGATGCTCGTCGTCGCCGTCAGCGAACTCGGCTTCGTCGGGCCCCTCAACCTCGGCCTCATCCTGCTCAGCGGCGAACGCGGCTGGGGCGCCTCCGGCATGGGCTGGGTCGTCGCCGCCTTCGGCGTCGGCGCGGGCGCCTCCGCCCTCCTTCTCGCCGTACGGGGCCGGGTGCCCAGGGCCGGACTGGTCATGTGCCTGACCGTCCTCGTCGGGGCCCTCGCCATCGCGGCCCTGGCGTACGTGCCGTCCGTACCGCTCGCCGCGGCCGTCGCGGTCCTCGTCGGACTCTTCGCCGGTCTCGGCGGCTCGCTCTGCGGCGCGCTCACGCAGACCGTCACCGACCCGGCCTACCTCGGCCGCGTCACCTCGGTCTCCACGCTCTTCACGCACGCGCTCGCGCCGCTCAGCTACCCCGTCACCGGCGCCGCCGTCGCCCTCTGGGGCACCGGCCCGGTCTTCGTCGCCAGCGCCGCCCTGTGCGCCGCCGGTGCGGTCACCGGCCTCGTCCTCGCCCCGCTCCGCCGGGCGGAACTCCCCCGCTGACCGGGGCGTGCACGCGGGTCACGGACCGGGGCGTACGCGGGTCACATGCCGAGCTTCGCCCGGGTCACCCGGCCGATCGCGTCCGGTTCGCCCTCCAGCTCCACCCGGGCCGCGTCCTGCCGCCCGAACGCGAACAGCAGCAGTTCGCCCGGCTCACCGGTCACCGTCACCACCGGCGTCCCCCGGTGCGCCACCGCGGTCTGCCCGTCCGGGCGGCGCAGCACCAGGCCCACGGGCGCCTTCCGGCCCAGCATCCGCGCCGCCTTCTCCGTACGCGCCCACAGCGCGTCCGCGAAGACCGGGTCCAGCTCACGGGGCGTCCACTCCGGCTGCGCCCGGCGCACGTCCTCCGTATGGATGTAGAACTCCACCGTGTTCGCCGCCTCGTCCAGCTGCTTCAGGCCGAACGGGGACATCCGGGGCGGGCCGGTCCGGATGAGCTGGATCAGCTCCTCGTACGGCTTCTCGGTGAACTCGGCCATCACCCGGTCCCGGCGGCCCTTCAGCGGCCCGATGAGCGTCCCCGCCGCGGCGTCCGGCCGCCGCTCCCGCACCACCACATGGGCCGCGAGATCACGGGCCGTCCAGCCGTGGCACAGCGTCGGGGCCTGCGGACCCGCCGCCTCCAACAGGTCGGCGAGCAGAAGACGTTCGCGCTTCGCATGGGTCGACATGCCCGCCAGCGTACGACCGCCGTGCCCCGTCCGCCCAGTGGACGCCCGCCCGGACACCCCTCGCCACCACGGCACAATGGAGCCCATGAGCAGCACGCCCCAGCCCGGCACCCCCCGCACCGCCAGCGACCTCGACCCCTCCGTCGCCGCCCGCCTCAAGCGCGGCGCCGACGGGCTGGTCCCGGCCGTCGCCCAGCAGTACGACACCGGCGAGGTACTGATGCTGGGCTGGATGGACGACGAGGCGCTGCACCGCACCCTCACCACCGGCCGCTGCACCTACTGGTCCCGCAGCCGCCAGGAGTACTGGGTCAAGGGCGACACCTCGGGCCACATCCAGCTGGTCAAGTCCGTGGCCCTGGACTGCGACGCCGACACCGTCCTCGTCAAGGTCGACCAGACCGGTGCCGCCTGCCACACCGGCGACCGCACCTGCTTCGACGCCGACGTCCTCTTTCTCGGACAGTAGGGTCTCCCGCCATGGACCTCGACACCTTCCGCAAGCTGGCCGTCGACCGGCGCGTCATCCCCGTCACCCGCCGCCTCCTCGCGGACGGCGACACCCCCGTCGGGCTCTACCGCAAGCTGGCGGGCGAGCGCACCGGCACCTTCCTCCTGGAATCCGCCGAGAACGGCCGCACCTGGTCGCGCTACTCCTTCATCGGCGTACGCAGCGCCGCCACGCTGACCACCCGCGACGGCGAGGCCCACTGGCTCGGCACCCCGCCCGTCGGCGTCCCCGTCGACGGCGACCCGCTGCACGCCCTGCGCGCCACCATCGAGGCCCTGCACACCCCGCACGACCGGGAATCCGGCCTCCCGCCCTTCACCGGCGGCATGGTCGGCTACCTCGGCTACGACATCGTGCGCCGCCTGGAGAAGATCGGCGAGAGCGGCGGCGACGACCTGAAACTGCCCGAGCTCACCATGCTGCTCACCTCCGACCTGGCGGTCCTGGACCACTGGGACGGCAGCGTCCTGCTCATCGCCAACGCCATCAACCACAACGACCTGGCCACCGGGGTGGACGAGGCGCACACCGACGCCGTCGCCCGGCTCGACGCGATGGAGCGCGACCTGCGGCGCCCCGTCGAGAACGCCCCCGCCGCCCTGCCGCCCTCCGAGCTGCCCCCGTACACCGCGCTCTGGGGCGGCCCGGCCTACCAGGACGCCGTCGAGGACGTGAAGGAGCGCATCCGGGCCGGCGAAGCCTTCCAGGTGGTGCCCTCCCAGCGCTTCGAGACCCCGTGCACCGCGAGCGCCCTCGACGTCTACCGGGTGCTGCGCGCCACCAACCCCTCGCCCTACATGTACCTCTTCCGGTTCGACGGCTTCGACGTCGCCGGGTCCAGCCCCGAGGCCCTGGTCAAGGTCGAGGACGGCCGGGCCATGGTCCACCCCATCGCCGGGACCCGGCACCGCGGCGCCACCCCGCAGGAGGACCAGGCTCTCGCCGACGAACTCCTCGCCGACCCCAAGGAGCGCGCCGAGCACCTGATGCTGGTCGACCTCGGCCGCAACGACCTGGGCCGGGTCTGCGAACCGGGCAGCGTCGAGGTGGTCGACTTCATGTCCATCGAGCGCTACTCGCACGTGATGCACATCGTCTCCACCGTCACCGGCAAGGTCGCCGAGGGCCGCACCGCCTTCGACGTGCTGACCGCCTGCTTCCCCGCCGGCACCCTCTCCGGCGCCCCCAAGCCCCGCGCGCTCCAGATCATCGAGGAGCTGGAACCCACCCGCCGGGGCCTGTACGGGGGCTGCGTCGGCTATCTCGACTTCGCCGGGGACTCCGACACCGCCATCGCCATCCGCACCGCCCTGCTCCGCGACGGCACCGCGTACGTCCAGGCGGGCGCGGGTGTCGTCGCCGACTCCGACCCGGTCGCCGAGGACACCGAGTGCCGCAACAAGGCGGCGGCCGTCCTCCGCGCCGTCCACACCGCCAACCGCCTCGGCGGCGCCTGAGCCCCACCCCCACGCGTCCCGGCCAGGGGCGCGGTGGGGCGTTGCGGGCCGGTGAGGGATAGTGGAGTACGTGAGTGCCGTCCCCGTACCCCAGCCCCGTACCGAAGCCGCCGCCGCGCCCGACAGTGCGGGGAGCCGCCGCACCCTGGCAGCCGGCCTGCTCCTCGGGGCGGCCGGTGCGACCGTCGTCCTGCTCGCCTCCGGGCAGACCTGGGCCGAGGGCAAGGCCCCCGTCGGCGGCGGCAGCCTCCCGCTGAGCGCCGACGGGCAGGACGTCACCGGACTCCCGGCCGCCCTCGCGATCGTCGGCCTGGCCGCCCTCGTCGCCGTCTTCGCCGTACGCGGCGGCGGCCGGCGCGTGGTCGCCGGACTCCTCGCGCTCAGCGGACTCGGCGCCGCGCTCAGCGCCTTCATCGGCGCGTCCGACAGCGGGGCGCTGGACGAGAAGGCCGCGCAGACCAGCGGCGACAGCGCCGCCACCATCACGGCCCTCAGCCACACCGCCTGGCCGTACGTCACGGCCACCGGCGGCCTGCTGATCCTGCTCGCCGGGCTGCTCGCCCTGCGCTACGGCAGCCGGTGGCCCACGATGTCCGGCCGCTACGAACGCGACGGCACCCCCCGCCCCCGCAAGGCCCCGCGCCCGCTCGACCCCGACCGGCCCGAAGACCTGTGGAAGGCCCTGGACCGCGGCGAGGACCCGACGCGCGAGGCATGACCCCCCAGCTCACGTCCTACCCGCACGTACGGGACAATGACGGTGAGCTGGCACAGCGGCACGGGCCGTCGGTACAGCGACCCGAGCGATTCCAACAGCGCAACACCAACGAGGAGCAACTCATGGCGGGCAGCAGCCACGGACACACCCCGGCCGCCTGGACCGGTGTCATCATCGCCTTCATCGGCTTCTGCGTCGCGGGCGTCTTCATGGTCGCGGCCAACCCGCTCGGCTTCTGGGCCGGCATGGCCGTCGTCCTGCTCGGTGGTGTCGTCGGCCTCGGGATGAAGGCCGCGGGCCTCGGCATGCCGAAGGAGCCGGCCGAGCTGACGGCCGCCCGGGCGCGCGCCGGCCAGGCGCAGACCTCCTGACCCCCGCACCACGTACGCCGGAAAGGCGCGGCCCGGACCGGGCTGCGCCTTTCCGCGTCAGCGGCGACAATCACCGGGTGGACGCAACGCCAACCCCCTCCGCCGCCCCGTCGGACCCCGCCCCGGTCCCGCCGCCCTTCGCGCCCGTGCGGGCCCCGCTCTTCCCGACGGCCCCCGCCGGTGCCTCGCGGCTGCGGCGGATCGCCGTTCCGGCCGGCGTGCTCGCTGCCGTCGTCGGCGCCTTCGCCTACGTCGCCACCGTCGACCCGAACGAGCCCGGCCACTACCCCGTCTGCCCGCTGCTGCGCCTCACCGGCATCTACTGCCCCGGCTGTGGTGGCCTCCGCAGCGCACACGACTTCGCCACCGGCGACCTGGCCGCCGCCTTCGGCGCCAACGCGCTCGCCGTCGTCGGGTACGGGATCTTCGCCGTGCTGTGGGCCGTATGGCTGATCCGCGAGGCTCGCGGAAAGCCCCTGCGGATCGGGCTGCGACCCGTGCACTGGTGGGCGGTCGGCGCCGTACTGCTGCTCTTCACCGTCATCCGGAACCTTCCCTTCGGCTCCGCGCTCGCTCCGTGAAGTCCCAGGTAGTGGGACAGCCGCAGGCCGGATGCGGGCCCAGCGCCCTCCTGCGGATAACATCGGAGTGGCTGATCCTGTGGCCTGTTAGGTTTTTTTGTCACCGTTCCGGAAGGGGGCCGCTCGCGTGAGTGTGCTCGACGAGATCATCGACGGCGTACGCGCCGACCTCGCGGAGCGGCAGGCGCGCGTCAGCCTCGACGAGCTCAAGGAACGCGCCGCCCGTGCCCCCCGGGCCAAGGACGGCGTCGCCGCGCTGCGCGGCGAGGGCGTGACCGTCATCTGCGAGGTCAAGCGCTCCAGCCCCTCCAAGGGCGCGCTGGCCGCCATCGCCGACCCGGCCGCGCTCGCCGCGGACTACGAGGCCGGCGGTGCCTCCGTCATCTCGGTCCTCACCGAGGAGCGCCGCTTCGGCGGCTCGCTGGCCGACCTGGAGGCCGTCCGCGCCAAGGTCGACATCCCCGTCCTCCGCAAGGACTTCATCGTCACCTCGTACCAGCTGTGGGAGGCGCGCGCCTACGGCGCCGACCTCGTGCTGCTGATCGTCGCCGCCCTCGAACAGGAGGCGCTGGTCTCCCTCATCGAGCGCGCCGAGTCCATCGGCCTCACGCCGCTGGTCGAGGCGCACGACGAGGAGGAGGCCGAGCGCGCCGCCGAGGCCGGGGCCCGGATCATCGGCGTCAACGCGCGCAACCTCAAGGACCTCAAGGTCGACCGCTCCACCTTCGAGCGCGTCGCCCCCGAGATCCCGGACCACATCGTCAAGGTCGCCGAGTCCGGCGTCCGCGGCCCGCACGACCTGATCGCCTACGCCAACGCCGGCGCCGACGCCGTGCTGGTCGGCGAGTCCCTGGTCACCGGCCGCGACCCGCGGACCGCCGTCGCCGACCTCGTCGCCGCCGGCGCCCACCCGGCCCTGCGCCACGGACGGGGCTGACCCCGCCGTGTCCCTCCCGCACCCCGAGCCGATGCGCTGCGCGCTGCCCTCGTGGCACCGCGGCTGCCGGGCGCCCGCGCGCCGGGTGCACGGCCGGCGGGTGCGGTACGTGATCGGTGCCGAGCCCGGTCAGGTCAACGGCATGCGATGGCGCACGGGACGCGCGCTGTAGAGCGAGCCCGGCCGCCTTCCCGCGTGCCCGAAACCGCCCCGGTCCCGGACCGGGGCGGCGCTCCGCTCACGGCGCAGACGGTGCGACCACCCCTGTGACGACGAGGAGCACGTTCCGCATGTCTTCCGACTTCTTCATCCCGGACCCGGAGGGTCTGATCCCCAGCGCCGAGGGCTACTTCGGCGCGTACGGCGGCAAGTTCATCCCGGAGGCGCTGGTCGCCGCCGTGGACGAGGTCGCCGTCGAGTACGAGAAGGCCAAGGCCGACCCCGCGTTCGCGGCCGAGCTCGGCGAGCTGATGGTCCACTACACCGGACGGCCCAGCGCCCTCACCGAGGTGACGCGCTTCGCCGAGCATGCCGGCGGCGCTCGCGTCTTCCTCAAGCGCGAGGACCTCAACCACACCGGCTCGCACAAGATCAACAACGTGCTGGGGCAGGCGCTGCTGACCCGGCGCATGGGCAAGACCCGTGTGATCGCGGAGACCGGCGCAGGGCAGCACGGCGTCGCCACCGCGACCGCCTGCGCCCTCTTCGGCCTCGACTGCACCATCTACATGGGCGAGATCGACACCCAGCGCCAGGCGCTGAACGTGGCGCGCATGCGGATGCTCGGCGCCGAGGTCATCGCCGTGAAGTCCGGCTCCCGCACCCTCAAGGACGCCATCAACGAGGCGTTCCGCGACTGGGTCGCCAACGTGGACCGCACCCACTACCTCTTCGGTACGGTGGCCGGCCCGCACCCCTTCCCGGCGATGGTCCGCGACTTCCACCGCGTCATCGGCGTCGAGGCCAGACGGCAGATCCTGGAGCAGGCCGGCCGGCTGCCGGACGCCGCCGTGGCCTGTGTCGGCGGCGGCTCCAACGCCATCGGCCTCTTCCACGCCTTCGTGCCCGACGCGGACGTCCGCCTCATCGGCTGCGAGCCCGCAGGGCACGGCGTGGAGACCGGCGAGCATGCGGCGACCCTGACCGCGGGCGAGCCCGGCATCCTGCACGGCTCGCGCAGCTATGTCCTCCAGGACGACGAGGGCCAGATCACCGAGCCGTACTCCATCTCGGCCGGTCTGGACTACCCGGGCATCGGCCCCGAGCACGCCTACCTCAAGGACGTGGGCCGGGGCGAGTACCGCGCCGTCACCGACGACGCGGCGATGCAGGCGCTGCGCCTGCTCTCCCGTACCGAGGGCATCATCCCGGCCATCGAGAGCGCGCACGCGCTGGCCGGGGCCCTGGAGGTCGGCAAGGAGCTGGGCAAGGACGGGCTGATCCTGGTCAACCTCTCCGGGCGCGGCGACAAGGACATGGACACGGCGGCCCGCTACTTCGGGCTGTACGACACCGACGCGGCCGTCGAGGCCGACGCCGGCAGCCGGAACGCGGAGATCGAGGGGGACGCGCAGTGAGCGGCAACATCGAACTGCTGAACAGCACGCTTGCCGCCGCGCGGGCCGAGAACCGGGCGGCGCTCATCGCGTACCTGCCGGCCGGCTTCCCGACCGTCGACGGCGGCATCGAGGCCATCAAGGCCGCCGTCGCGGGCGGCGCCGACGTCATCGAGGTGGGGCTGCCGCACAGCGACCCGGTGCTCGACGGCCCGGTCATCCAGACCGCCGACGACATCGCGCTGCGCGGCGGCGTGCGGATCGCCGACGTGATGCGCTCGGTGCGCGAGGCCCACGAGGCCACCGGGGCGCCGATCCTGATCATGACGTACTGGAACCCGATCGACCGGTACGGCATCGAGCGGTTCACGGCCGAGCTGGCCGAGGCGGGCGGCGCCGGGTGCATCCTGCCCGACCTGCCGGTCCAGGAGTCCGCGCTGTGGCGCGAGCACGCGGAGCGGCACGGCCTGGCCACCGTCTTCGTCGTCGCGCCCAGCAGCAAGGACGAGCGGATCGCCACCATCACCGACGCGGGCTCCGGCTTCGTCTACGCCGCGTCCCTGATGGGCGTCACCGGCACCCGCGCCTCGGTCGGCGCGCAGGCCCAGGACCTGGTCCGGCGGACCCGGGCCACCACCGAGCTGCCGGTCTGCGTCGGCCTCGGCGTGTCCGACGCCGCCCAGGCCGCGGAGGTCGCCGGCTTCGCCGACGGCGTCATCGTCGGCTCGGCGTTCGTCAAGTGCATGCTGGACGCCCCCGACGAGGCGGCCGGGCTCGCCGGTGTCCGTTCACTGGCGGCCGAGCTTGCCGAAGGTGTTCGAAAGCGCTGACACCTGGGGTAACCCGAACGGGTGGACCTCGGTCCGGGGAGGCACGCGAGTGCCTCCCCGGGTCGTTTGCGCGGTGTGAGCGAGAAGAACGAACAGGGTAAGAGGGCCGCGCGAGACCGGCTGATCCAGCAGCGCGAGCAGGCGAAGGCGCGCGACCGCCGGCGCCGCACGCTGATCGTGTCCACGGCCGTGGTGGGGGTCCTGGGCCTGGCCGCCGTCGTCGGCGTGATCGCGGCGAACACCGGCGGCAAGAGCGACAAGTCCAAGGCGTCCGGCCCCGCCGTCGCCCCGTCCGGAGCGACCGGCAAGGACGCCCTGGCCATCCGGGTCGGCGCGGACGACGCCCCGTCCACCCTCACCATCTGGGAGGACTTCCGCTGCCCGGTCTGCGCCCAGTTCGAGACCGCGTTCCGCGACACGATCCACGAGATGGAGCGCGACGGCCAGATCAAGGTCGACTACCACCTCGCCACGATCATCGACGGCAACATGGGCGGCAGCGGCTCCCTCAAGGCGGCCAACGCGGCCGCCTGCGCGCAGGACGCCGGCAAGTTCTCCGCCTACCACGACGTGCTGTACAGCAACCAGCCGGCGGAGACCGAGGACGCCTTCGGTGACAACGACAAGTTGATCGAGCTCGCCAAGAAGGTGCCCGGCCTGGACACGCCCGACTTCCGCGGCTGTGTCGAGGACGGCAAGCACGACGCGTGGGTGGAGAAGTCCAACAAGGCCTTCAGCGACGGCGGCTTCCAGGGCACGCCGACGGCCCTGCTCAACGGGGAGTCGATCTTCCCGAAGAAGGGCGACGAGCCGATCACCGTGGCCAATCTGAAGAAGTGGGTCGCCGAGGCCAACAAGGGCAAGAAACCGGCCACCGCCACGGCGACGCCGTAAGGCCTGCAGCAGGGCCGGTCGGGCGATCGATGACCCGCTCGTTACCCAGACGTTGCCGGGCGGGTTGTCCTACCTCCCGCCCGGCAGGGTAGCGTCGACGCTGCCATGAACCTTGCCTACATTCCCAGCCCGTCGACCGGCGTGATCGATCTCGGACCGATCCCGCTCCGCGGCTACGCGTTCTGCATCATCATCGGTGTCTTCGTCGCCGTCTGGTTCGGCAACAAGCGCTGGGTCGCCCGAGGAGGCACCGCCGGCACCGTTGCCGACATCGCCGTCTGGGCCGTGCCCTTCGGGCTTGTCGGCGGCCGGCTCTACCACGTCATCACCGACTACCAGCTGTATTTCAGCGACGGTGAGGACTGGGTCGACGCCTTCAAGATCTGGCAGGGCGGCCTCGGCATCTGGGGTGCGATCGCGCTGGGCGCGGTCGGTGCCTGGATCGGCTGCCGCCGCCGCGGGATCCCGCTGCCCGCCTGGGCCGACGCCCTCGCCCCCGGCATCGCCCTCGCCCAGGCGTGCGGCCGCTGGGGCAACTGGTTCAACCAGGAGCTGTACGGCAAGGCGACCGACGTCCCGTGGGCGCTGAAGATCAGCGACGGCCCGAACCGGGTGGCCGGCACCTACCACCCGACCTTCCTGTACGAGTCGCTGTGGTGCGTCGGCGTGGCCCTCCTGGTGGTCTGGGCCGACCGCCGCTTCAAGCTCGGCCACGGGCGGGCGTTCGCGCTGTACGTCGCGGCGTACTGCGCGGGGCGCGCGTGGATCGAGTACATGCGCGTGGACGAGGCCCATCACATCCTGGGCCTGCGGCTCAACGTGTGGACCGCGCTGATCGTGTTCGTGCTCGCGGTGACGTACATCGTGGTCTCGGCGAAGGTCCGCCCGGGCCGCGAGGAGATCGTCGAGCCCGGGGCGCCGGAGCCCTCGGACAAGACGGACGACGCGGACGCGTCCGAGGCGGACGAGCCGGAGGCCGCGCAGGCGGACACCGATGCGCCGAAGGCGGACGCGGACGAGGACGCGGTTGCGCCGAAGGCGGACGGTACGGCGGAGACCGCGAAGGGCTGACGCCGCGCAAGCTGAGCAAGGGGCCGCCGAGGTATTCGGCGGCCCCTTCGCCGTCGTGGGGTGTCCTCGATCGCCGGACGGGCCCGATGTGGGGGTGCGGCGGAAATCCAGCCCGTCCGGCGATCGAGGACACAGCGTTCAGGCGGAGCGCCGGGTCACCGCTTCCGCTGGGCCAGCGCCAGCGTCCGCCGCGCCTGCGCAACCACCGCCGCGTCGACGAAGCGGCCGTCCGGGAGGGCCTGGGCGCCTGCCTGGTCGCGGGCCGCCTCCACGATCTCCCAGGCCGCTTCGACCTCCTGCGGCGTCGGGCGGAAGGCGCGTTCGATCACCGGGAGCTGGCGGGGATGGATCGCCGCCCGGCCCAGGAAGCCCAGCGCCCGGCCGTGGGCGCAGGAGGACCAGAGGCCGTCCAGGTCCCGGACGTCCGCGAACACCGACTGCGTGGGCGGCGCCAGGCCCGCCGCCCGGGCGGCGACCACCACCCGGCTGCGCGACCAGTCGAGCCCCGCGTCCTCCCGTACCCCCAGATCCGCCCGGAGGTCCGCCTCGCCCAGGGCGATGGCGCGGACCTGGGGGTGGGCGGAGGCCACCGAATACGCGTGCTCGATGCCGAGGGCCGACTCCAGGAGCGGGCACAGGTCCACCCCGGGGGCCCGCGCCGCGATGTGGTGGACGGACGCGGCGTGGGTGATCTTCGGCAGCCGCAGCCCGCCGAGCCCCGGCAGCCCGGCCAGCGCCAGCACGTCCGCCTCGTCGTTGACCCGGACATGCGTCGGCGGCGCGGTGTCGGCCGGCGGGTCCGACAGCAGCTCCACCGTCGCGGCACGCGCGTACTCCTTGCGGTCGGGGGCGACCGCGTCCTCCAGGTCCACGATCACCACGTCCGCCCCCGAGGCGGCCGCCTTGCGCACGACGTCCGGCCGGTCGCCGGGCACGTACAGCAGGGTGAGGGGGGCCGCCGCGCTCACAGCACCCGCTCCGCCCGCAGCGCCGAGATCTCGGGCCCGCTCAGCCCCAGCTCGGTCAGGATCTCCTCGGTGTCGGCCCCGTGCGGGCGGCCCGTCCAGCGGATCGCGCCCGGGGTCCGGGAGAGCCGGAAGAGGACGTTCTGCATCCGCAGCGGACCCAGCTCCGGATCGTCCACTTCGGTGACCGAGTCCAGCGCCCGGTACTGCGGGTCCTCCATCACGTCCCGCACGTCGTGGATGGGGGCGATGGCGGCCTCCGCCTTCTCGAACGCGGACAGCGCCTCCTCCCGGCTGTGCCGGGCGATCCAGTGGCCCACGGCCTCGTCCAGCTCGTCGCTGTGCTCGGCGCGGGTGGCGCCCGAGGCGAACCACGGCTCGTCGATCAGGTCCGCCCGCCCGACCAGCCGCATCACCCGTTCCGCGACGGACTGCGCGGAGGTGGAGACGGCCACCCACTGCCCGTCCGAGGTGCGGTAAGTGTTGCGCGGGGCGTTGTTGCGCGACCGGTTCCCGGTGCGCGGCTGTACGTAACCGAGCTGGTCGTACCAGAGCGGCTGCGGGCCGAGCACGGTCAGGATCGGCTCGATGATCGCCATGTCGACCACCTGCCCCTCCCCGGTCCGGTCGCGCCCGGCGAGGGCTGCCATCACCGCGTACGCCGTGGCGAGCGCGGCGATCGAGTCGGCCAGGCCGAACGGCGGCAGGGTCGGCGGCCCGTCCGGCTCCCCGGTGATCGCCGCGAAGCCGCTCATCGCCTCGGCGAGCGTCCCGAAGCCGGGCCGGTGGGAGTACGGGCCGAACTGGCCGAAGCCCGTGACGCGCACCAGCACCAGGCGGGGGTTGACCGCGTGCAGCTCATCGGGACCGAGGCCCCACCGCTCCAGCGTGCCCGGCCGGAAGTTCTCGATGATCACGTCGGTGTCCGCCGCGAGCCGCAGCAGCAGGTCGCGGCCCTCCGGGGCGGAGAGGTCGAGCGTCAGATTGCGCTTGTTGCGGCCGAGGAGCTTCCACCACAGGCCCACGCCGTCCTTCGCGGGCCCGTGCCCCCGCGAGGGGTCGGGGCGGACCGGATGCTCGACCTTGATCACCTCGGCGCCGAAGTCGCCCAGCATCGTCGCGCAGAGCGGGCCCGCGAAGAGCGTGGCGAGGTCGACGACCCGCAGTCCGGTGAGCGGCGGCGCCGCGGGGGCGCTCACGCGCCGTCGATTTCGCTGCGGTACGGCATGGAGACCGAGGCGCCCGGTTTCTGTACGCAGAGCGCGGCGGCGGCCGAGGCCCAGGCGACGGCCTGCGGGATCGGGCGCCCCTCGCCGAGCGCCACGGCCAGGGTGCCGACGAAGGTGTCCCCTGCGCCGGTGGTGTCCACGGCGGTGACGTCCGGGGCCGGGAAGTGGATGGTGCGGCTGCCCCGGGCCGCGTACAGGCTGCCCTTCGAGCCGAGCGTGATGAGTACCGCGGGGACCTGGCCGAGCAGGATCTCCGCCGCCGCGTGCGGGTCGTCGTAGCCGGACAGCTCGGCCGCCTCGTGCTCGTTGGGGACCAGCAGGTCGACGTGGTCCAGGAGCTCGGAGGGCAGCTCCTGCACGGGGGAGGGGGTGAGCACGGTCCGCACGCCCTGGGCGTGACCGGCGCGGGCGCCCTCGATGACGGCGGACATCGGCAGCTCCAGCTGGAGCAGCAGCAGATCCGCCTCGGCGATGGCGGCCACCTCGCCCGGGCCGAGCGAGGTCATGGTGCCGTTGGCGCCGGGGATGACCACGATGGCGTTGGAGCCCTTGGCGTCGACCACGATGTGCGCGGTGCCGCTGGGGCCCTCGGCGGTGTGCAGCAGATCGGTGTCGACGCCGGAGTGCTCCAGGTTCTCCCGCATCCGTACGCCGTACTCGTCGTCGCCGACCGCGCCGATCATCAGCACGTCACCGCCCGCGCGGGATGCGGCGACGGCCTGGTTGGCGCCCTTGCCGCCGGGGACGGTGCGGAACTCCCGTCCGGTGACGGTCCGGCCGCGTTCCGGGGCCCGGTCGACGTAGGCCACAAGATCCATATTGGTGCTGCCGAGCACCGCGATTCTGGTCATGGGCGGAGTGCCTCCTCGTGGGTGAGCCGGTGGGTCAGGGCGGCCAGGGTGTCGAAGCCGGTCCCGTCGAAACCGGGGACGGACGTGGCGAGCCGGTTCTTCAGCGGGGTCGTCCACCGGTCGGGCAGCGCGTCCGGCCGCCCGGCGAGCAGTCCGGCGAGCGAACCGGCGGTCGCGCCGTTGGAGTCGGTGTCCCAGCCGCCGGACACCGCCTTGCAGACGGAGCCGGTGAAGTCGCCGTCGGCGTGGGTGAGCGCGGCGGCCAGCAGGGCCGCGTTGGGCAGCACATGCACCCAGTGGTACCTGCCGTACGCCGCGTGCAGCCGGTCCACGACCGTATCGAAGTCCCGCTCCTCGCGGGCGGCCTCGATGCCGTCCCGTACCGCCGCCGCGAACCGCGAGCGCGGCGGCACCACGCGCAGGCCGGTGGCCAGGCAGCCGTGCACATCGGTCTCGCCGGTGGCCGCCTCGGCCAGCGCCGCCGCCGTGAACATCGCGCCGTAGACGCCGTTCCCGGTGTGCGTGAGGACCGCGTCGCGGTACGCCTGTTCCGCCGCGCCCGCCGGGTCGCCGGGCCGGGTCCAGCCATGCACGTCGGCCCGGATCTGGGCGCCGATCCACTCCCGGAACGGGTTGCGGTGCCGGGCCGTGTCCGGGGGCTCGATGCCGTCGAGCAGATTGCGGTACGCGACCCGCTCGGCGGTGAACGTGCGCCCGGCCGGGAGCTCGTCCAGCCACAGCCTGGCCAGGTCCGCCGTGGTGAAGGAGGTGCCGTGACGCTGGATCAGCAGCAGGGCGAGCAGCGGGTGGTTGAGGTCGTCGTCCTCGGGCATCCCGTCGATGTTCTCGGCCAGCGAGGTGGGTGCGGAGCGCCGGTTCCACGGATAGGTGGCGGCCAGCGCGGCGGGCAGGCCCCGGGCGGTGAACCAGGTGTTCAGCGGCCAGTTGCCGGTGGCCCGGGCCAGGGCGCGGATGCCTTCCAGCGGCAGCTTCTCGACCGGTTTGCCCAGCAGGCAGCCGGCGGCGCGGCCCAGCCAGGCGGCGTGCAGCCGCTCCCGGGCCGCCGGCCGCACGCGCCGGTCGTGCGGCCACTGCGGGCAGGCCGCCCTGATCCCGTCCAGGCCGTCCGGCTCGTCACCGGCCAGCGGGGATTCCAGCAGGGCGAGTTCGTCCAGGAGCCGTTCGGCGACCGCGCGCAGCCCGGGCGGGGCGCCGGGGGACGAGGCTCCGGCGCGCTCCGGGGCGGGGGAGCCGCCGGCCTCGTACCACCGGCGGGCGATGTCGCGCGCGTCGCGGCCGTCCTCGGCGGCCTGCCGCAGCTCGTGGCCCACCAGGTCCTCCGGCTGCACCCAGGTCACCCGCACCGCCGTGGTCACGGGGTGCCCGCCAGCGCGGCGAAGGCGGCCTCGTGGGCCCGGCGGGCGGCGGTGTCCCGGGCGAACACCTCGCGGGCCACCTCGGCCAGGGTCCGGGCCGGGGCACGCAGATCGAGGCGGCTGGCCTCGGCGACGGTGGCCGCCCAGTCGGCGGGGACGGCGCTCTCGCCGTGCAGGGCGCCGGCGAGCGCGCCGCTCATGGTGGCGATCGAGTCGCAGTCGCGGCCGTAGTTGACCGAGCCGAGGACCGACTGCCGGTAGTCCCCGCCGGCGGCGAGCAGCATGCCGAGGGCGACCGGCAGCTCCTCGATGGCGTGCAGCCGGGACGGGCGGCGGGCGCCGAGCGAGGGGGCGCGGTAGTCGGGGCCGACGGTGTCGAAGGGGGCGACGGCCGCGCGCAGCGGGACGAGCGCCGACTCGACGTCCCGGTGGCGGGAGGCCGCCTCGCAGACGGCCTCGATCGCGGCGCGGGTGCCGTCCTTGGCGAGGGCCAGGCACGCCTCGACCACCGTGGCGGGTGTCGCCCCGGGCGCGCAGGCGGCGGCGACCCCGGCCGCGAAGACGCCCGCCGCCTCCCTGCCGTAACTCGACTGATGGGCGCCCGCGACGTCGATCGCCTCGGCGTACGCCGCCCGCGGATGGGCGGCGTTCACCAGGCCGACCGGGGCGATGTACATCGCCGCACCGCAGTTGACGATGTTTCCGGAGCCCGCCTCGCGCGGGTCGACGTGGCCGTAGTGCAGCCGGGCGACGATCCACTTCTCCGCGAGGAAGACCCGCTGGAGCGGCAGCGCCTCGGCCTCCAGCTCGGGAATCCAGCGCGGTTCGCCGATCATCTCCGGTACGAGGTGGTCGGCGACCGCGTACGCGTCGAGGTGGCCGCGCACCTTCCCGTACACCCGGACCAGCGCGTGCGTCATCAAGGTGTCGTCGGTGACGTGCCCATCGCCCTTGTGGTACGGGGCGATCGGGCGGGCAGTCCGCCAGTCGTCGCCGTCCCAGGGGCCGACGATCCCGGTGATCCTGCCGCCGTGCCGGGCCGTGATCTGCTCCGGGGAGCGGCCCTCGACCGGGCCGCCCAGCGCGTCGCCGACGGCGGCGCCGACGAGAGCGCCGGCGATCCGGTCATCGAGCGTGGGCGTCGTGGCTGTCGTGGGGGAGGGGGACGTCGTGGGCGCCAGGGGCACGGTGGAGGTCATGCCCGAATTGTCCACCCATGGGGGCCGGTTCCGTGGCTGCCAGCAGCCCGGCGAGTTCCAGCAGATCGATGCCGGCGAACCGGGGCAGCGCGCAGCCGGCCAGGGTCCGGCAGGTCTCGCGCCAGCCGTCGGGCACGGAGCGGATGGTCCCCAGTGCCCCGGTCAGCGCCCCGGCCAGGGCGGGCGCGGAGTCCGCGACCCGGGACAGGCAGGCCGCCGCGGGCACGGCCTGCGCGATGTCGCCCCTCGACGCGGTGGCCAGCGCGAGGGCGACCGGTACGGTTTCGGCGGCGGCGATCCCGTAGCTGTAGACGTGGTCCACGATCTGGTGTTCCAGGACCGGGACGAGCGCGAACGCCCCGGCCCGCTCCCCGGCGAACTCCCGGGCGATCCGGACCGCGTGGGCCGCGTTGCGGGCGATCTCGGTGCCGTCGGGGAGCTGGGCGAGCGCGGCGGTCACGGCCGTGTCCACGTCCGCCCCGCCCAGCGCCTCGGCGCTCGCGGCGGCCATCGCCCGCGCCCCGTGCACCCCGTCGCCGTCCTGCGTGAAGCGCGCGTCGAACTCCGCGAGTTCCGCCGCCGCGAGCGGGTCGCCCGGGTGGACGACCGCCAGCACGGCCGCCCTGACGCACGCCGCGTCGTCGAAGTAGTGCGGGTTGTCGTGCCCGGTGGCGGGCGGCCGCAGCCCGGCCGCGAGGTTCCCGAGCCCGGCCCGCACCGAGATCCGTGCCCGCAGCGGCAGCACGGCCGCCTCCACCTCGGTGGCGCGCGCCGCGGCGGCGGCGACCTCGGCGGCGAGGGAGTTCCAGGCCCCGGCGACGGCGGCGCGCACCCGCCCGGGTCCGGCCGCCGCCAGCACGGTCCCCGCCGCGAACGCCGCCCACTCGGCGTCGTCGGACGGGCCGAGCCGCAGCGGCTCGGGGGGCTGGTTGAGCGCGATGGGGACGGGGAGCGTGGTCGTCGCGTTCTGCTCGGCGAAGGTGTCCAGCTCCCGGGTGAGGCGCCGGGTCCACTCCGGCATCCGCGCCGCCCGGTGCCGAGCCGCGGGCCACCCCGCGGCGTCCCCGGCGGCCAGCCCGATGAGCAGCCCTTCGACGCGGGCGCGCCGGTCCCCGCTCACCGGTCCACCGCGCCGGCGCCGAGGTTTCGGTGCGGCTCCCCGGCGGGGAGCGCCGCCGGCCCGGCGGACGGCGCGTGGCCCGGCGGGCCGCCGGGGGGTGCCACGGGGACCGCCGCGACGTGGCCCGCCGGGGCGGCGGGGGCTGTTGCCGCGTCGGCCGCTCTCGGCGGCGCTGCCGGGTCCGCCCGGTACGGCGTGTTGGCCGGTGCCGGGGTGTGGTGCGGTGGGTGGTCCGTGTCCGGCGGGGCGTGCCCCGCGTGGCCGGCCGGGGCAGTCGACCGGGCCGGACCCGCGGCCCGTGCCGGGGTGCGGGGCGGTGGTCCGGCCGTGGCCGTCCCGGCGGTTCCCGCCACCAGCAGGTCCGCCACGTCCGCCACGTGGTATCCGCGCATCGACGGCAGGCAGCTGCCGCGGACCGGGCCGATCGCGTCCGCCCAGAGGCGGGGGATGGCCGATGCGCCGTGCAGGGCGCCGGAGAGGGCCCCCGCCACCGCGGCCGTCGTGTCGGCGTCGCGGCCCATGTTGACCGCCATGAGCACCGCCGTACGGAAGTCGCCGCGGGCCGAGGCGAACGCGCCGAAGGCGAGGCCGACCGCCTCCGGGGCCAGGTCCGTCCAGGGGTAGCCGCCGACCACCACGGCCGAGCGGACCGCGCGTTCGCCGGTGAGGCGGTCGGGGTGCGGGCGCTGGGCCGCCGTCACCGCGCGGCGCAGGGAGCGGGCCGTCCAGGAGTCCATGGGGACGACCGAGAGCGCGGCGGCGATCACCGAGGTGACCGAGGCGCCGGCCATCGCGGCGGCCACCCCGGCGGCCACCGCCTGGCCACCGTAGATGCCCTCGCCCTCGTGGCTGACCCGGCCGTCGACCGCCACCAGGCGGGCCGCCTCGGCGGGGCGGCCGGCCGCGAAGACGCCGAAGGGCGCGGCCCGCATCGCCAGGCCGTCGCTCCAGGCGTGCCGGTGCTGGGCCGAGATCGGCGCGGCCAGACCCCGGCGCAGGTTCTCCAGCGTGCCGCGCTCGCTGAAGCCGGCGCCCCGGAACGGCCCCTCGTCCAGATCGGCGATCCACAGCCGCCAGGCCCGCTCGACATCGGTGACGGTGAGCTCCGAGCCGTGCCGGGCCAGCAGCAGCCCGGAGAAGATCGCGTACTCCGTGTCGTCGGTGCCCGCCGGGTCGTCGCTGACGAAGCCCTCGATCCGGCCCCAGCGGCGCCGGATCTCCGAGGGCCGCATGTTCTCCGCCGGGGCGCCGAGCGCGTCGCCGACCGCGAGGCCGAGCATCGCGCCCCTGGCCCGGTCGCGGGGGCCGCCCGGGGCCGGGTCGTCCGGAAGCCGTGCCGTCTGTGTGCCGCCCGCCCGCGGCTCCGTCGGATTTCCTGCGACCGTCTCCATCGCGTCGACCCTTCGCTCGTACCGAGCCAGTACTCGTGCCTGTGGGATCCGTTCCACGCGGAGCCGCGACGAAGGCCGGTTATCCACACAAAAGGGCCACTCGGATGAAGCCTTCCGGACAGCAAGGGAAGCCGTACCTATCCGATTACCCAGGGTGGTAAGTACGGCCTGCCTTGCTGGCAGGAGCGATTTTTCGTGCGTATTTTCGATGGTGTCGAGCGGGGGCGGGCGGGCAGGAGGTCCGTCTCCGGAACACCCGGACCAGGGGAGAGGGATAAGCCGTGGCCATCATCGAGACCGACGCCGTACTGCACGAGGCGCACCGGGACAACCACACCCACCGGGACGTCAACGGCGGCTGGCTGCGTCCCGCGGTCTTCGGTGCGATGGACGGCCTCGTCTCGAACCTGGCCCTGATGACCGGCGTCGCCGGCGGCGACGTCTCGCACCGCACCATCGTGATCACCGGCCTCGCCGGACTGGCCGCCGGCGCCTTCTCCATGGCGGCCGGTGAGTACACCTCCGTCGCGTCCCAGCGCGAGTTGGTCGAGGCCGAGCTGGACGTCGAGCGGCGCGAGCTGCGCAAGCACCCCGTGGACGAGGAGCGGGAGCTCGCCGCGCTCTACGAGTCCCGGGGCGTCGAGCCCGCGCTCGCCCGCGAGGTCGCCCGCCAGCTCTCGCGCGACCCGGAGCAGGCCCTCGAAATACACGCCCGCGAGGAGCTGGGCATCGACCCGGGCGACCTGCCGTCGCCCCTGGTGGCCGCCTTCTCCTCGTTCGGCGCCTTCGCACTGGGTGCCCTGCTGCCCGTGCTGCCGTTCCTGCTCGGTGCCAGTGCGCTGTGGCCGGCCGTGCTGCTGGCGCTCGCCGGACTGTTCGGCTGCGGCGCGGTGGTGGCCCGGGTGACCGCCCGCAGCTGGTGGTTCAGCGGACTGCGCCAGCTGGCGCTGGGCGGTGCGGCCGCCGCGATCACGTACGGCCTGGGCGCCCTGTTCGGCGTGGCGGTGGGCGGCTGACCCCGCTTGCTTCGTACGCGTAACGGGCCGGTTCACGCAATCGGCCCGTTACGCGTATGCCATGCGTGTGACGTACGTCTTGGCCCGCGCCCCTGGGCACGACCGCACCGCGCACCGTAAAATGAGTCCCTATGCAGGGCTGCACATAAGTAGCCACTACCCGGCGGTTTCGTTTTCTCCGCCACCGGGCATGAGCCGTAGACACCGCAGGCAACGACGCCTGCTCTCCGCGTCTCCCGGGCGCCGATCCTCCGACAGCGACCCACTCCACCGTCGTCGACGGTGTCCGCATGTTGGAATGGTTCATCCGCTTTTTGAGAAGCGCCCCATCATGTAATCTGCACGAAATTTCGCAGAGGGCCAACGTCGTCCCTCGGCACTGCATATGCCACGACGACGACGGGAGAGCCGATGCGCACCGACGCCTGGTCGCCCATGGACGGTCGCCCCGCCCCTCAGGGGATGTACGACCCCCGCAACGAGCACGACGCCTGTGGCGTGGGGTTCGTAGCCACCCTGACCGGTGTGCCCGGCCACGAGATGGTCGAGCAGGCTCTGACCGTGCTCCGCAACCTCGAACACCGCGGTGCCACCGGATCGGAGCCCGACTCCGGTGACGGTGCCGGCATCCTGCTCCAGGTCCCGGACACGTTCCTGCGCGCCGAGGTCCCCTTCGCGCTCCCCGAGGCCGGCGGCTACGCCGTCGGCATCGCCTTCCTGCCCGCCGACGACTCGGCCGGCACCGTCCGCGAGCTGGAGAAGATCGCCGGCGAGGAGGGCCTGACGGTCCTCGGCTGGCGCGAGGTCCCGGTCAGCCCGGACATCCTCGGCAACGGCGCCCGCGCCACGATGCCCGAGTTCCGCCAGCTCTTCGTCTCGGACGGCGAGAACACGGGCATCGCGCTGGACCGCAAGGCGTTCCTGCTGCGCAAGCGCGCCGAGCGCGAGGCCGGGGTTTACTTCCCGTCGCTCTCCGCCCGCACCATCGTCTACAAGGGCATGCTCACCACCGGTCAGCTGGAGCCCTTCTTCCCGGACCTCTCCGACCCCCGGTTCGCCACCGCGGTCGCCCTGGTCCACTCCCGCTTCTCGACCAACACCTTCCCGAGCTGGCCGCTCGCCCACCCGTACCGCTTCGTCGCGCACAACGGCGAGATCAACACGGTCAAGGGCAACCGGAACTGGATGAAGGCCCGCGAGTCCCAGCTCGCCTCCGGCCTCTTCGGCGACGCGCCGCTCGACCGGATCTTCCCCGTCTGCACCCCGGACGCCTCCGACTCCGCCTCCTTCGACGAGGTCCTGGAGCTGCTCCACCTCGGCGGCCGCTCGCTCCCGCACTCGGTGCTGATGATGGTCCCCGAGGCGTGGGAGAACCACGACTCGATGGACCCGGCCCGCCGCGCGTTCTACCAGTACCACTCCGCGATGATGGAGCCCTGGGACGGCCCGGCCTGCGTCACCTTCACCGACGGCGTCCAGGTCGGCGCGGTCCTCGACCGCAACGGTCTGCGCCCCGGCCGCTACTGGGTCACCGACGACGGCCTCGTCGTGCTCTCCTCCGAGGTCGGCGTCCTGGACATCGACCCGGGCAAGGTCGTCCGCAAGGGCCGCCTGCAGCCCGGCCGGATGTTCCTCGTGGACACCGCCGAGCACCGCATCATCGAGGACGACGAGATCAAGGCGTCCCTCGCCGCCGAGCACCCCTACCAGGAGTGGCTGGAGAGCGGCGAGATCGAGCTGGAGGACCTCCCCGAGCGGGAGCACATCGTCCACACGCACGCCTCCGTCACCCGCCGCCAGCAGACCTTCGGATACACCGAGGAGGAGCTGCGCGTCATCCTCGCCCCGATGGCCCGCACCGGCGGCGAGCCGCTGGGCTCCATGGGCACCGACTCGCCGATCGCCGCGCTCTCGGCCCGCCCCCGGCTGCTCTTCGACTACTTCACCCAGCTGTTCGCGCAGGTCACCAACCCGCCGCTGGACGCCATCCGCGAGGAGCTCGTCACCTCGCTGCGCTCCGTGCTCGGCCCCTCGGGCAACCTCCTGGAGCCGGGCGCCGCGTCCTGCCGCAGCGTCGCGCTGCCCTTCCCGGTGATCGACAACGACGAGCTGGCCAAGCTCATACACATCAACGCCGACGGCGACATGCCGGGCATGAAGGCCGCCACGCTCTCCGGCCTCTACCGGGTGCACGGCGGCGGCGACGCGCTGGCCGCCCGGATCGAGGAGATCTGCACCGAGGTCGACGCCGCCATCGAGGACGGCGCCCGCCTGATCGTCCTGTCCGACCGGCACTCCGACGCCGAGCACGCGCCGATCCCCTCGCTGCTGCTCACCTCCGCCGTCCACCACCACCTCATCCGCACCAAGCAGCGCACCCAGGTGGGCCTGCTGGTCGAGGCCGGTGACGTCCGCGAGGTCCACCACGTCGCGCTGCTGATCGGCTACGGCGCCGCCGCGGTCAACCCGTACCTCGCCATGGAGTCCGTCGAGGACCTGGTCCGGGCCGGCACCTTCATCGAGGGCATCGAGGCCGAGGACGCCATCCGCAACCTGATCCACGCGCTGGGCAAGGGCGTCCTGAAGGTCATGTCCAAGATGGGCATCTCCACGGTCGCCTCCTACCGCGGCGCCCAGGTCTTCGAGGCGGTCGGCCTCGACCAGTCCTTCGTGGACCGCTACTTCAACGGCACCGCCACCAAGATCGGCGGCGCCGGTCTCGACGTCGTCGCCAAGGAGGTCGCCGCCCGGCACACCAAGGGCTACCCGGCCTCCGGCATCTCCGCCTCGCACCGCGCGCTGGAGATCGGCGGCGAGTACCAGTGGCGCCGCGAGGGCGAGCCGCACCTGTTCGACCCGGAGACGGTCTTCCGCCTCCAGCACGCCACCCGTAGCCGCCGGTACGACATCTTCAAGAAGTACACGGATCGGGTGAACGAGCAGTCCGAGCGGCTGATGACGCTCCGCGGCCTGTTCGGCTTCACGTCGGACCGCCCCTCGATCGACATCGAGGAGGTCGAGCCCGCCTCGGAGATCGTCAAGCGCTTCTCCACCGGTGCCATGTCCTACGGCTCCATCTCGCGCGAGGCCCACGAGACCCTCGCCATCGCGATGAACCAGCTGGGCGGCAAGTCCAACACCGGTGAGGGCGGCGAGGACGCCGACCGGCTCTACGACCCGGCCCGGCGCTCGTCCATCAAGCAGGTCGCCTCCGGCCGCTTCGGTGTCACCAGCGAGTACCTGGTCAACGCGGACGACATCCAGATCAAGATGGCCCAGGGCGCCAAGCCCGGCGAGGGCGGCCAGCTGCCCGGCCACAAGGTCTACCCGTGGGTCGCCAAGACCCGGCACTCCACCCCGGGCGTCGGCCTGATCTCCCCGCCGCCGCACCACGACATCTACTCCATCGAGGACCTGGCTCAGCTGATCCACGACCTCAAGAACGCCAACCCGCAGGCCCGCATCCACGTGAAGCTGGTCTCCGAGGTCGGCGTCGGCACCGTCGCGGCGGGCGTCTCCAAGGCGCACGCGGACGTGGTCCTGATCTCCGGCCACGACGGCGGCACGGGCGCGTCCCCGCTGACCAGCCTCAAGCACGCGGGCGGCCCCTGGGAGCTCGGCCTCGCCGAGACCCAGCAGACCCTGCTGCTCAACGGCCTGCGCGACCGCATCGTCGTGCAGACCGACGGCCAGCTCAAGACCGGCCGCGACGTCGTCATCGCCGCGCTGCTCGGCGCCGAGGAGTTCGGTTTCGCGACCGCGCCGCTCGTCGTCTCCGGCTGCGTCATGATGCGCGTCTGCCACCTCGACACCTGCCCCGTCGGCATCGCCACCCAGAACCCGGTGCTGCGCGACCGCTTCTCCGGCAAGGCCGAGTACGTCGTCAACTTCTTCGAGTTCATCGCGCAGGAGGTCCGCGAGCTCCTCGCCGAGCTCGGCTTCCGCACGATCGAGGAGGCCGTCGGCCACGCCGAGCTGCTGGACACCGACCGGGCGGTCACGCACTGGAAGGCGCAGGGCCTGGACCTCGCCCCGCTGTTCTACGTCCCCGAGCTGCCCGAAGGCGCGGTCCGGTACCGGAACACCGAGCAGGACCACGCCCTCGACAAGGCGCTCGACAACGAGCTGATCAAGCTCGCCGCCGACGCCCTCAAGGCCGACAGCCCCGAGGCCGCCCAGCCGGTCCGCGCGCAGATCGCGATCCGGAACATCAACCGGACCGTCGGCACGATGCTCGGCCACGAGGTCACGAAGAAGTTCGGCGGTGCGGGCCTGCCCCAGGACACCATCGACATCACCTTCACCGGCTCCGCGGGCCAGTCCTTCGGCGCCTTCCTGCCCAGCGGCATCACGCTGCGCCTGGAGGGCGACGCCAACGACTACGTCGGCAAGGGCCTGTCCGGCGGGCGTGTCGTCGTCCGCCCCGACCGCGGCGCCGACCACCTCGCCGAGTACTCCACCATCGCGGGCAACACCATCGCCTACGGCGCCACCGGCGGCGAACTGTTCCTGCGCGGCCGCACCGGTGAACGCTTCTGCGTCCGCAACTCCGGCGCCACCGTCGTCTCCGAGGGCGTGGGCGACCACGGCTGCGAGTACATGACCGGCGGCCACGCCGTGGTGCTCGGCGAGACCGGGCGCAACTTCGCGGCCGGCATGTCCGGCGGTGTCGCGTACGTCATCGACCTCGACCGCGACAACGTCAACGCCGGCAACCTCGGCGCGGTCGAGGAGCTGACCGACACCGACAAGCAGTGGCTGCACGACGTCGTGCGCCGCCACCAGGAGGAGACCGGCTCCACCGTCGCCGAGAAGCTCCTCGCCGAGTGGGACACCGCGGTGGCCCGCTTCAGCAAGATCATCCCGTCCACCTACAAGGCAGTGCTCGCCGCCAAGGACGCCGCTGAGCTCGCCGGTCTCTCCGAGCAGGAGACCACCGAGAAGATGATGGAGGCGGCGACCAATGGCTGACCCCAAGGGCTTCCTGACCACCGGCCGCGAGGTCGCGCAGACCCGCCCGGCCGGCGAGCGCGTCAAGGACTGGAACGAGGTCTACGTTCCCGGTTCGCTGCTCCCGATCATCAGCAAGCAGGCCGGCCGCTGCATGGACTGCGGCATCCCGTTCTGCCACAACGGCTGCCCGCTCGGAAACCTCATCCCCGAGTGGAACGACTACGCCTACCGCGAGGACTGGACCGCCGCGTCCGAGCGGCTGCACGCCACGAACAACTTCCCGGAGTTCACCGGGCGGCTGTGCCCGGCGCCCTGCGAGTCGGCGTGCGTGCTCGGCATCAACCAGCCGGCCGTCACCATCAAGAACGTCGAGGTCTCGATCATCGACCAGGCGTGGGACCGCGGCGACGTGACCCCGCAGCCGCCGGAGCGCCTGTCCGGCAAGACCGTCGCCGTCATCGGCTCGGGTCCGGCCGGTCTCGCCGCCGCCCAGCAGCTGACCCGGGCCGGTCACACGGTCGCCGTCTACGAGCGCGCGGACCGCATCGGGGGTCTCCTCCGGTACGGCATCCCCGAGTTCAAGATGGAGAAGTCGCACATCAACCGCCGCATCGAACAGATGCGCGCGGAGGGCACCAAGTTCCGCACCGAGACCGAGATCGGCCGGGACATCGACGCCGCGAAGCTGCGCCGCCGCTACGACGCCGTGGTCATCGCCGCCGGGGCCACCGTCTCGCGCGACCTGCCCGTCCCGGGCCGGGAGCTGAACGGTGTGCACTACGCGATGGAGTACCTGCCGCTCGCCAACAAGGTGCAGGAGGGCGACCTGACGGTCTCCCCGATCACCGCCGAGGGCAAGCACGTCGTCGTCATCGGCGGCGGCGACACCGGCGCCGACTGCGTCGGCACCGCGCACCGCCAGGGCGCCCTGTCCGTCACCCAGCTGGAGATCATGCCCCGGCCGGGCGAGGAGCGGAACAGCAACCAGCCGTGGCCGACCTTCCCGATGCTCTACAAGGTCACCTCCGCGCACGAGGAGGGCGGCGAGCGGGTCTACTCCGTCTCGACCACCCACTTCGAGGGCGACGAGGACGGCAACGTCCAGGCCCTCCACCTGGTCGAGGTGGAGTTCAAGGACGGTAAGCTGGAGCAGAAGTCCGGCACCGAGCGGGTCATCCCCGCGCAGCTGGTCACGCTCGCGATGGGCTTCACCGGCACCGACCAGGCCAACGGTCTGGTCCAGCAGTTCGGTCTGGAGCTCGACGAGCGCGGCAACATCGCCCGCGACCAGGACTACGCGACCAACGTCGACGGCGTCTTCGTCGCCGGGGACGCGGGCCGCGGCCAGTCCCTCATCGTGTGGGCCATCGCCGAGGGCCGCTCCGCGGCACGCGGCGTGGACCGCTTCCTGACCGGAGCCAGCGCCCTGCCGGCCCCGATCCGCCCGACGGACCGTGCCCTGACGGTCTGATACGGCACACAGACGTCCCGCACAACGGCGTGCGGAACTGAACGCGGCGCCTGCCCGTCCCCGACCGGACGATTCGGCAGGCGCCGTGGCGCATTCGGAGCCGGGCGACGCCGGGGGCTCAGACGGTCAGCGCCAGCGCGCAGGTCGCCGCCGCCGTCGCCGTCACCGCGAGGACCAGGCCCGTCAGCGCGAAGCGCCGTACCCCGATGCGCGTCCCCTGGAACCGGCACCGCTCGAACCACAGCAGCGTCGCCAGCGACCCCCACGGGGTGACCAGCGGGCCCGCGTTCACCCCGATCAGCAGGGCCAGCAGCTGATGGTGGTTGTCCGCCGGGACGACCGCCTCGCCCGCCACGTACGCCGGAAGGTTGTTGAGTACGTTGGCGAGCCCGGCGCCCACCCCGGCGGTGCGCAGCATGCCCGCGAGGCCGTCGTCCGAGCCCAGCCCCCGCACCAGCACCTCGTGCAGCCCGTGCGCGTTGACCGTCTCCACCACCAGGAACATCCCCGGCACCAGGACCAGCAGCCGCCACGGGATCAGCGAGAGCCGCAGCTCCTCGCGCCGCCGCACCGCGTACGCCACCACCACGACGACCATCGCCACCAGCGAGGCCGACCACAGCGGCACGTCCACCACCAGGATCGCGAGCAGGAACCCGGCACACGCCACCGAGCAGACCCCCAGCAGCACCCGGTCCTCGGGCGAGGGCACCGGCGGCGGGGTGTACGAGTCGGCGCCCCGCCGGCCCCGGCGCCAGTAGAACACCCACAGGCACAGCGCCGTCATCCCGATCGCGGCCAGCTGCGGCAGCCACATCACCCCGGCCAGACCGGCCGGGGACAGCGCCACCCGGTCCGCCGCCAGCAGATTGGTCAGATTCGATACGGGGAGCAGCAGGCTCGCCGTGTTGGCCAGCCACACCGTCGTCATCGCCAGCGGCACCGCAGCGATGCCCACCCGCCCGGCCAGCGCCAGCATCACCGGGGTGAGCAGCACAGCCGTCGTATCCAGATTCAGGGTGATCGTGGTCAGCGAGGCGAACGCCACGCACAGCCCGAACAGCAGCGGATAGCGCCCCCACCCGGCCCGCGCCACCCACGCCGCGACCACGTCGAAGACCTGGGCCCGGCCCGCCAGCTCCGCCAGCACGATCACCGTCGCCAGGAACGCCAGCAGCGGCCCGATGCGCCGCAGCTGGTCCTCGGCAGGACCGGCGGGCAGCAGCCCGGTCGCCGCGGCGATCACTCCGAGCAGGAGCAGTGCTCCGGCCAGCCAGTCCAGGGGATGCAACCGGTGCACCAGGGCACGCGAGCGCTCCGTGAAGTGATCGTTCCGCATGCGCTCATCGTGTCAGACCGGGAGCGCCCGGCCCCCCTTCAGCCGGTCAGCGCCGACGTCTTGAGGACCACCAGGAGCACCAGCACCGCCGCCAGCACCACACCCCCGGCCGCCTGCACCGCCGTACGCCGCCCGGCGGGGGCGTAGGCGTACACGACGGTCACCGCCGCACCGGTGACCAGACCGCCCAGGTGCGCCTCCCAGGAGGTGAAGGCCGCCGAGAGCAGCATCCACACCAGGAACCCGGCCAGGAAGTTGTTGACCGCCCGCATGTCCCGGCCCAGGCGGCGGCCGATGACGTAGAACGCGGCGGCCAGACCGAAGACCGCGCCCGACGCGCCCACCACCTGGTCCCCCGGTGCCACCAGGTACACCAGCACAGAACCGCCCAGCGCGGACAGCAGATACAGGGCGAGGGAACGGACCCGGCCCAGCTGCTCCTCGACGACCCGGCCGAGATTCCAGAGGGCGTACATGTTGAACACGATGTGCAGCACGCCGAACGGCAGCGAGCCGAACGACGAGCCGTCCGGCGGCAGATGGAGGAAGGACCCGGTCAGCAGCCGGTACCACTCGCCGTCCACCACCCCCACCACATCGAACCCGGGGTAGCCGCCGTCCACGTAGACGTACTGCCCGCCGTCCGGGCCGGTCAGCCCGGCCCCCGTCATCGCGAACCGGTCGACCACCCCCGGGCGTATCAGCTCCGCGAGGTACGCCAGCGCATTGAGGGCGATCAGCGCGTACGTGACCACCGGCACCGCCGTCCGCGACACCGTCCCGCCGAAGGCGGTGCGCGCCTGCCGGACCGAGCGCCGTCCCTCCCTCACGCACTCCACGCACTGGTGGCCGACGGCCGCCTCGCGCATGCAGTCCGGACAGATGAAGCGCTCGCAGCGGACGCAGCTCACATACGTCTCGTACGAGGGATGGCGGTAGCACGTGGTGGCGGCGGCCTCCATGGCCGACTCCTTCGACTGTACGAGCGTCCGTACGGGCTCGCGGGCGGACTATTCCGGCTGGTTGACGACACCCTTGCAGGCGGGGGTGTTGTCGTTCACGCCGGGGCGGGCGGCAGCCTTGACGGCGTTGAAGTTCGCCACGTACGCGTCGTGGGCGGCCGAGTCGTCCACCTTGAGCAGCGCCTCGTCGTTCTCACGGAGGGCCGGACCGCTGTAGTTGTGGCTGCCCGTCCAGAGAACCTTGTTCACCGACCCGTCGTACTTGCCGTCGATCAGCAGGTACTTGCTGTGGACGATGCGGGCCGCCGTGGCCGGGTCGTTGTCGTGGTCGTCGTAGTAGCAGACGGGGGAGAAGCCCGACACCGAGTGGAGCGTCTCCCAGGTGCCGGCGGTCCCGGTGGCGTCCTTGCTGTCGGTGGAGGTGTACACCAGCTCCACCGAGCAGCCGGCCTTCTTCAGCTCGACCAGCTTGTCGGCCACGCCCTGCCGGGTGAACTTGAACATCGCGACCCGCACCTTGGTGTGCTTGGTCGCGCCGTCCTGCGTGTAGGTGCAGGTGACGTTGTCCAGGGTGTTCCAGATGGTGTCCTTGGAATTGCCCGTGCCCGGGTAGTAGGGGAAGAAGTAGGCCTTGTAAGGGCTCCACGAGCTGGACGTGTAGCGCCAGTTCTCCCAGTCCTTGCCGACGAGCGCGGAGAAGTACCCGCTGTAGGCCTGGTAGATGCCGCTGTTGTACGCGACGACGTACGCGTCGTTCCAGAACGCGCTGTACGCCGAGGGCGACATGTTCGACGACGTCTGGAGCACCACGTCCGATGCGCCGTCGACCTGCGAGAAGAGCCAGAACTTGTTGTGGTTGATCGACGTGCCGAACTCGGGACGGCCCAGACAGGACCTGCCCTCGGGACACAGCGTGACGAAGGAGTTCTGGGAGCTGTCGGTCCCGAGTGCGTCGCGCAGCAGGCCGTAGCTGGGGTCGCTCGTCCGTGAGCTCACCGTGGACTCGTCCAGCACCATGCGCACGTCGACGCCGCGTTCGTGGGCGTCGACGAGTGCCTGCGCCACGCCGCTGTCCCACAGGTGGTACAGCGCGACCTTGATCGACGATCCGGCGGGGCTGGAGCCCACGTACTCCAGGATCTTGGTCCGGATGGCGTTCTGTTCCGCGGCCGAGCCGAGCGGGTTGTTGAAGATGGGCCCGGACTGCTGGACGGCGAGCGGCGTGGCGCCCGTCCCGGCGCCCGTGGCCGTGGCCGACGACATTCCGGCGGTCAGCAGCGACACCGCTGCGGCGACTGCTGTGGACGCGATCTTCCCGCGTGCGCCAAGACGCATGGGTTCCCCTCCCAGGGTGCCTGCACACCGCTCTCTCCCCCGGAGCGGTCGTGCGCCGGGGAGATCATGCCAGACGTTCCGACGACGCAACAATTTTCACAGGATTCACTCAAGTCACTCTCGTCACACGAACTTTCCGTTCGACCATCCCGTGTTCGTGCATGTAGCCTCCTGCGCCGGTGTGCCGAGTTCATGACAGCTTTTCGTGCTGTCGCGCGCTCACCGTCGACAAACGTACAAATATGGGGGAAGTCCACTTGAGTGTGAGACGAAGGGCCGCCGCTCTGGCGATGGTCAAAATGATGCTGGCCGGGATGGTGTCCTCACTCGCGCTGGCGCCCGCGGCCGTCGCCGCGGAGCACATGCCCAGCGTCCCGGGCCGGTCGACGGGCGCGGCTCTGACGCAGCCCGCGGAGCCGGGCATGGTCAGCGCGCCGAAGGTGACCTGGCCGCAGGCCCAGTCGGCCACGGTCGCCGTGCCCTCCGCCGGCGCGGCGCCGCGCGAGGTGGCCGGCAGCGGTGCGGCGGGAGCCCGGTCGGCCGGTCCCGACCCGGTGGTGTCCATCGGTGCCGCCACCTCGGCCGTGTTCAGGTCGGCCGTCGGACCCATGTCCTCGCCGCCCGCGTCGGTGCGGGTGGACGTCCTGGACCGGGCGGAAGTCGAGCCCGTCGGCGGCATCGGCATGGGGCTGACGGTGACACGTGCGGACGGTGCTGCGTCCGCCGGAATCGTCTCCGCGACGCTGGACTACTCGGGCTTCGCCCGGGCGTACGGAGGCGGCTTCGCCTCACGCCTGCGGCTCGTCGAGTACCCGTCCTGCGCCCTGACCACCCCGCGCAAGCGGGGCTGCGACGTGCCCCGGACGGTCGAGGGGCAGCACAACGACGCCGCGTCGGGCAAGCTGACGGCGCCGGTCCAGGCGGCTGCCGCCGGTGCTTCGGCCACCGCCGCCGTTTACGCCCTGGCCTCCGGCTCGTCCTCGGACACCGGTGACTACCGGGCGACCGCGGTCAAGCCCTCGGGCAAGTGGGATGTCGCCCTGTCCTCCGGCGCGTTCACCTACTCCGTGCCCATCGACGTTCCGGCGCCCCCCATGGGAATGGCACCCGACCTCTCCCTGTCGTACAACAGCCAGAGCGTCGACGGCCGGACGTCCGCCTCCAACAACCAGGCGTCCTGGGTCGGCATGGGGTGGGACCTCAACGTAGGGGCCATCGAGCGCCGTTACATCAACTGCGCCGAGGACGGTCACAAGACCTTCGGCGACCTGTGCTGGGACTCGCCGCACTCCACGTCCGACCCCAACGGCGCCGTCTACACGATTCAGCTCGACGGCGTCTCGTCCGAGCTCATCCAGGACGGCACCGGCACCGGCTCCTTCCGCATCAAGGACGACCCGGGATGGCGGGTCCAGAAGCTCAACGGCGGATACGGCTCGGACAACACGGACGAGTACTGGGTCGTCACCAAGCAGGACGGCACCCGCTACTACTTCGGCTGGGGCCGTACCGAGCGCACCAACCTCGACAACGCCAAGGAGAAGACGAACTCCGTCCTCACCGTGCCGGTCATCGGTGACGACGAGGGCGAACCCTGCCACAGCTCGTACCCGGAGCCCTGCAAGCAGGCGTGGCGCTGGAGCCTGGACCGGGTGGTGACCGGGAACGAGGTGGAGAACTCCTACTTCTACAACAAGGAGACGAACTACTACCGTTCGGTCGCCGCCGCCGACAAGGCCCGCGGCTACGACTCCGGTTCGTACCTCTCCCGCATCGACTACGGCTGGTCCTCCCAGATCCCGGGAGCCCAGCTGCCCGCGATGATCGACCTGCAGCACGTCAACCGCTGCGTCGAGCGCATGGAGGAGAAGGACCCCCTCAACAACACCCCGGCCGCCTGTCCCACCATCGACGCCAAGCCGGCCTCCTACCCGGACGTACCGGTCGACCTGATCTGCGACGGGCCCGAGGACGGGGAGAACTGCGCGGGGAAGACGTACTACCCCACGTTCTTCCAGCGCGATCTGCTCTGGGACATCAACATCCACGTCCGGGACACCAACACCTCCGGCTGGGACCTGGTCAAGCAGTACCAGTTCAAGTACGCCCTGATGAATCCGTCCGGCGCCGTCGGCGACCAGCTGTGGCTGGACTACATCCAGCGCCGCGGCTACTCGGGTGACGACATCGACCCGCCGACGATCAACTTCAACGGCGAGTGGCAGGACAACAAGGTCGGCGCTGGGGAACTCAACTTCCGCCGGGTGAACAAGGTCTTCACCGACACCGGCGCCACCATCACCGCCACGTACGGACACGCCACCGACGAGGACGGCGCCATCGACCGGACCTGTCCCGAGAGCGGCGCCCCCTCCCAGTCCGACAACCACTACGAGTGCTTCTGGCAGAAGTGGGTTCCCGAGGGAGCCGACGAGGAACACACCGGGTGGTTCAAGAAGTTCGTCACCAAACGCATCCAGGTGGACCCCGGCAAGGCGAACGACGGGGACCCGCCCATGATCACGGACTACGAGTACGACGGGGCCCCCGGCTGGCGCTACACCGACGACCCACTGGTCGACGACGACGACGAGACGTGGTCGGACTGGCGGGGCTACGGGAAGGTGCTGGTCACCACAGGCGCCAACGAGAACCGTCACTCCACCTACCACTGGCTGTACCGGGGGCTGGACGGCGGCCGGACGTCGAAGACCGACGCGACCAAGACCGCGAGTGTCAAGGTGGCGGACTCCGACGGGACCGAGTGGACCGACAGCGCGTGGCTGGCCGGACAGACCCTCGAAACCTCCAGCCGGGACCACAACGGCGACTCCCAGGAACGGGAGTGGCACGAGTACTGGTCCCACAACACCGCCCAGTACACGGGCATGCCCGACGCCCGCATGGTGCGTGAGGACAAGGTCCGCAACCTGGAGAAGGTCGCCGTGTCCGCCGACGGTTCGGGCTGGCGCGAACACATCGTCGAGACCGAGTACGAGGACGACGAGAAGGCGTCGAGCGTCTTCGGGCTGCCGATGCGCGTCGACGACTGGGGGGAGAGCGGCGTCTCGGACAACAGCTGCACCGAGTACGGCCGCGCCTACAACACCGACGACCTGACCGACGACGCCGACGGTGCGAAGCGCTGGATGGTCTACCAGGACGACGAGCGCCACTACAGCGTCTCGTGCAGCGCGGTGAACGACGACGAGACCGCCGGAACCCCCGCCGCCCACATGGACAAGAGGGTGACGACGTTCTACGACGGCGCCCTGTCCTTCGCCGAGAACGACCAGAAGCTGGTCGACGGCAACGTCACCGAGGTACGCACCTACACCGCGGAGACCGCCTGGCACACCGCGAAGGCGCAGTTCGACGCGGCGGGCCGGCAGACGAAGACGTGGGACGGGAAGAACCAGGTCACCACCATCGCCTACCAGCCGGCGACCTCCTGGCCGGTGGACGGCATCACCAGCACCACACCCGACCCCGACGGTTCCGGCCCGGGCACCGCCCTGACGACCACCCGCTACCTGTCCCGCTTCTGGGGCGAGGCGTGGAAGACGGTCGACGCCAACGGCAGCACCACCCGGCTCGTCTACGACGCGGTCGGCCGGCTGTCCCAGGTCTTCAAGCCGACCGAGGCGGCGAACTACCCGGACGGCACCGCCTCCATGTCGTTCGCCTACCAGATCCCCACCGCGGCGTCCGAGACGGGCGTGCCGCGGGTGGCCACCGGTGACCCGGTGCGCACCACCACGCGCGTGCTGCAGTCGGGCACCACGTACCTGACGTCCTACGCGTACAGCGACGGCCTGGGCCGCGAGCGTGAGAAGCAGACGCTTGCCCCGAACGGCACCGGGCGGGACGTCATGATCACCCGCTACGACTCCTCCGGCAACGTGGCCGGTACCTCCGGCCAGTTCTACAACAGCGGGGCCCCCGGCACCGGCCTGGTCAACCCCGCTGTCACCGCCATCCCCTCCTACAGCGACCTCAAGAGCGACTGGGCGGGGCGCACCATCGTGGCGCAGATCCAGGCCAAGGGTGTGGTGCAGCCGTCCAACAAGACGGTCACGCAGTACCAGGGCGCCGACGAGGTGACCGTCTTCCCGCCCACGGGCAGCCCCACCAAGACGGTGCGGGACGCCTTCGGCCTCACGAGCAAGGTGATCGAGAACCTGGGAGCCCAGCAGCTCACCACGTCCTACGAATACACCCGCAAGGGCCAGCTCAAGTACGTCCACGACTCGGCGGGCAACACGAGCCACTACGCGTACGACTGGGCGAACGAGCGGGTTCTCAGTGAGGAGCCCGACACCGGCCGGACCAGCACCGTCTTCGACGCCAACGGCCAGATCCAGAGCATCACCGACGCGAAGGGCACTCTCACCTACGGATACGACGCCCTGAACCGGTCCACCACCGTCAAGCAGGGATCGACGCTCCTGACGGAGAAGACCTACGACACGGTGCCGACGGGCAAGGGCCTGCAGGCCACCTCCACCAGCTGGAGCGGGGGCAAGGCGTACACCTCCCGGGTCGACGGCTACGACGCGCGCGGGCGGGCGACCGCCAAGACCTTCGTCATGCCCGACGACGGGTCCGGTCTCAACGGCTCGTACCAGACGAAGTACCACTACGACCTGGCCGACCACGTGACGGCCGTCGACTATCCCGCACTCGGCGGGCTGCCCGCCGAAACCGTCACCACGGCCTACAAGGACGGCCGCGCGACCAGCGTCTCGAGCCCCCTGGCCACCTACGTGTCAGGGGTCGGCTACGACGACACCGGCCGCCTGACGTCGCGGAGCCTGGGAACGGCCGGCACCGACACGAGCGTCGTGCGGCGCTTCGGCTACGAGGACGCCAATGGCTCCGGCTGGCTGAAGAGCATCACGACCGACACCACCACGGGCGGCACGACCAAGACCGTGCAGAACGACACCTACGCGCGCAACAACGGTGGAGAGGTCACCGCGCTGCGCGAAGGGTCGGACAATCAGCAGCAGTGCTTCACCTACGACGACCTGCGCCGGCTCACCGGAGCCTGGACCACGGCCGCCACCAGCTGCACCGCCACGCCGGCATCGGACTTCGCCGGCCCGGACCCGTACCAGAACAGCTACTCCTACGACCGGATCGGCAACCTGCAGTCGGTCACCGACAAGGCATCCGCCTCGGCTGCCGCCGTCACCAGCGACTACAAGTACCCCGGCTACAGCGCCGACGAGTCCACCTACACCCCCGACCAGCCCCGCCCGCACGCCGTGACGTCCGTCGCACGCAGCGGCGGCGGCGGGACGGACAGCTACAGCTACGACGACGCGGGCCGGATGACGGGCCGCACCGTCGGCTCCGTGTCCTCCGTCCTGGAATGGGACCCGCGGGGGCAGCTTGCCAAGGTGACGCAGAAGAAGGCGGGCGGGGACGAGGTCTCCACCTACGTCTACGACGCCGACGGCACCGCCATCGTCCGTACATCGGCCAAGGAGAAGGTCCTCTACCTGGAGGGCCACGAACTCCACCGGACCGACAAGACGAGGGCCACCCGCTACTACTCCGTGGAGGGCAGCAACGTCGCCGTGCGTACGGCGACCGACTCGGACCCGAAGGGCAAGGTCACCTGGCTGCTCTCCGACGGACAGGCGTCCACCCAGCTGATGATCACAGCGGTGGGCGGTGTGGTGCTGCGCAGGCGTACCACGCCCTTCGGGAAGCAGCGGGGGACGACGGCCAGTCTGCCGGCCGAGATCGACCGCGGGTTCGTCGGCAAGGCCGAGGACGACAGCACCGGGCTGTCCCTGATGGGGGCACGGGTCTACGACCCGAGCCTGGGCCGGTTCCTGAGCACCGACCCCGTGACGACCCCCGAGCAGCCGCAGACCCTGAACCTGTACAGCTACGCCCGGAACAATCCGGTCAATCTGACCGACGCGACCGGTCTGTACTCGTGGGACGACTTCGGGGACGACATCAAGGGCACGGGCAAGGCGGTCTTCAAGGCCACCTGGGTGCAGGGGGTGAACGTCGTCGGTCACGGCGTCGGCTACAGCCTCAAGGCCGTCAACACCCTCGTCGATCTGCCCGACCCCATCGCCAACACCATCGGAGGGCCGCCGGACGACCCGAACGCCTTCCGGATCGGCTGGGAGTGGGCCACCGACTCGGGGCCGCGCCACCGTGACCTGACCGGCAACAACCGCTTCACCAAGACGCTCAAGTCGCACGCGCACGTGAAGGAGACGCGCGCCAAGATCACGCAGATGCTGCGGGCCGGCAAGACCGACATCGACGGCACGGCGAACTACAGCCTGGGCGGCGGGGTCGCGCAGAGCGCCAAGAAGCTCTTCGGTGACTTCACCGGGAACTCCGCGGCGGCCTTCCTCGGGTCGTACACGCTCAACTACAAGGTCACCTCGATCGACAAGTCGGAGGGGACCGCGCGCGTGCGGTTCTCGGTCAAGAACAACAGTACGATCAACTCCGCGACCCACCTTCCGGGGGTCGGCTACGGGGACTGGTGGGACAAGAACATCGCTGAACCGCTCAACAACGAGCTGTTCAAGAAGAGCGTGATGTCCAAGCGAAGCCAGACGATCACGTGGACGGAGACGATCCACTACGGTTCCTCCAGCTCCGGTGGAGGTGGCGGCGGCTTCGGCGGAGGCGGCGGAGGCGGCGGCGGGGGCGGGGGTGGCGGCGGTCTGCTCGCTGCCGCGCTGGCCCTGGCGCTGTGGCTGCTGAGCCTCTTCTTCTAGCCCGCACAGGCACGACCGACCGAGAGCGAAAGAGGATGGGATGAGGCAGGTGCCAACCGGCTGGACCGGACTGATCGTGGCCGTGGCGGCGGTCGTCGCGACCGCCACGGGGTGCGGGGACCAGCCGGACACCGGGGCACCTGCCTCGTCCGACGCGTTGCTCGGGCACTGGCGGAGCGACTGCGGAGCCACCCTCGATGTCGCGGAGGGGGGTCGCTTCACCTTCGCGGACTTCCCGTCGGGGCAGGGGCCGCACGACAAGCGCCGGCTCAACGGCAGCGGCGAGTGGTACCTCTACCGCGGCGGGAAGGGCGCACTGCCCGCGTCCCTCGACCTGACGTTCAAGGGGAAGACGCTGTCGCTCTACTTCGTCAACGACTCCCGGGGCAACATCGAGAAGATGCACCTGGACGAAGAGGACACCACCTGCTACTTCACGCCGGGCCCAGGGTAAACCGGACAGAAGATGTCGTCTTTCCCTGGTTCGATGACGGCATGACACCGAGCACGACACACACCTGGACCGACTTCGCGACCGCCGAACCCGACTTCGCCGACACCGTGCGGCGGAGGTTCGCGCTGTACAAGCACCATGTCCTCGCCACCCTCCGCACGGACGGATCGCCCCGGCTCACCGGCCTGGAGGTGGACTTCTGGGAGGGCGAGCCGCACCTCGGCATGATGCCGAACTCCCGCAAGGCCCTCGACCTGCGCCGCGATCCCCGCTTCGCCGTGCACGCCAACCCCGGGC
Organism: Streptomyces sp. NPDC008163; assembly: GCF_042956885.1. Taxonomy (NCBI): domain Bacteria; kingdom Bacillati; phylum Actinomycetota; class Actinomycetes; order Kitasatosporales; family Streptomycetaceae; genus Streptomyces; species Streptomyces sp. NPDC008163. The sequence goes on from NZ_JBIBHG010000002.1 coordinate 371,120, forward strand.
CGGACGCCCGGATGGCCGACGGGGACGTCCGGATCTCCGGTCACGCCGTGGAGGTCACCGACCCCGCCGTCCTGGCCCGCTTCATCGAGGAGCGCACCCCGCCCGAGCCCTTCCACCTGTTCCGCGTCGAGCCCACCGAGGTGGTGCGGGTGGGGCTGGAGGGCGGCGACACCATCGTCATCAGCACCTGGCGCCCGGGCCGCCCGCTGCGCACGATCCGCAGGGGCAACGAAGGCTGACCGGGCCGCCTCCCGACATCCGGCGGCGGTACGTGCTACGGTGGTCGTGTTGCAGTTTTGGTACCCATGAACTTTATGTGCGCCTGACGGGAATGCTTCGTCAGGCGCTTTATTGTTTTCCGGCTTTCTCCGGATGGGGCTCAATGCGGCGACTTGGAATTCGTAAAGTGCGAATTTCCGGCACTGCACCTCCTTAGGAGATCGACATGGCTACTGGAACCGTGAAGTGGTTCAACTCCGAAAAGGGCTTCGGCTTCATCGAGCAGGACGGCGGCGGCGCCGACGTCTTCGCCCACTACTCGAACATCAACGCCCAGGGCTTCCGTGAGCTCGTCGAGGGCCAGAAGGTCAGCTTCGACGTCACGCAGGGCCAGAAGGGCCCGCAGGCGGAGAACATCGTCCCGGCCTAATTATTCGCCGGACGCGTACCTCGCAGCCGGGGCCCGCACCGTCATGGTGCGGGCCCCGGCTCGTGCTGTCCCAGGAGGACAATCCCGATATGACCCGCTCCGAACGCCAGGACCGTCCCGCCCGCAACCGCCCGTCCAGGGCGCGCGGCACGGACCGGGCACAGGCAACCGCACAGGGTTCCGGCAAGGGAACCGGAAAGGCGTCGCCCCGTCGCAGGGCCACGCCGCCGCAGGGCGAATTCGCGCTGCCCGAGACCATCACCCCCGCACTGCCCGCCGTCGAGGCGTTCGCCGAGCTGGACATGCCCGCAGCCCTGCTGAAGACCCTTGCCGCGCAGGGCGTGACCGAGCCGTTCCCGATCCAGGGCGCCACGCTGCCCAACTCGCTGGCCGGCCGCGACATCCTCGGCCGGGGCCGCACCGGCTCCGGCAAGACCCTCGCCTTCGGCCTCGCGCTCCTGGCCCGCACCTCGGGCCGCCGCGCCGAGCCGAAGGCCCCCCTGGCCCTCGTCCTCGTCCCGACCCGCGAGCTCGCCCAGCAGGTCACCGACGCGCTGACCCCGTACGCCACCTCGGTCAACCTGCGCCTGGCCACCGTCGTCGGCGGCATGTCGATCACCCGGCAGTCCGCCACGCTGCGGCGCGGCGCCGAGGTGCTGGTCGCGACCCCGGGCCGGCTCAAGGACCTCATCGAGCGCGGCGACTGCCGGCTGGACCAGGTCGCGATCACGGTCCTGGACGAGGCCGACCAGATGGCCGACATGGGCTTCATGCCCCAGGTCACCGCCCTGCTCAAGCAGGTCGAGGCGGACGGCCAGCGGATGCTGTTCTCGGCGACCCTGGACAAGAACATCGACCGCCTGGTCAAGATGTTCCTGACCGACCCCGTCGTGCACTCGGTCGACCCGTCCGCCGGTGCGGTCACCACCATGGAGCACCACGTCCTCCACGTCCTGGACGAGACCGACAAGAAGGCCGTCGCGACGCGGATCGCCGCCCGTGAGGGACGCGTGATCATGTTCGTGGACACCAAGCGTGCCGCCGACCGCTTCGCGAAGCGGCTGCTCGCCAGCGGGGTGCGCGCCGCCGCGCTGCACGGCGGGCGCTCGCAGCCGCAGCGCAACCGGACCCTGGACCAGTTCAAGAACGGCCAGGTCACCGCCCTCGTCGCGACGAACGTGGCCGCGCGCGGCATCCACGTGGACGACCTCGACCTCGTCGTCAACGTGGACCCGCCCACCGACCACAAGGACTACCTGCACCGGGGCGGCCGCACGGCCCGCGCCGGGGAGTCCGGCAGCGTCGTCACCCTCGTCCTGCCCGACGAGAAGCGGGACATGACCCGCCTGATGCGCGACGCGGGCATCGCCCCGCGCACCACCCGCATCCGCTCGAGCGACGAGGAACTGACCCGCATCACGGGCGCCCGTGAACCGTCCGGCGTCGCGGTGGTCATAGAGGCCCCCCAGCCGACGCAGCCGAAGCCGAGGCCGGCGGGAGCCCGCTCGGGCAGCCGCGGCCGGGGGCGGGGGGCCGGTGCGTCCCGCGGCACCGGTGCGTCCCGCAGCGCCGGTGCCTCGCGGGGCACCGCGCAGCGCAGCCGCCGCGCCGCGTAGCACCCCGGGGGCGCTGCCCCCGGACCCCCGCTCCTCAATCGCCGGAGGGGCTTGTTTTCGCCCCTCCGGCGCGTGACCGGTCACGTCGTGCAGTCCAGCACCGCGCGGCACAGCGCGCACCGCACTCGCACCCGCCCCCGCACCGGAACCCGGTTCCGCTGATGGCAGACCGGGCACGGGAACGCCACCCGCAACCCGTCCGCCGCCGCCTCGAAGGCGTACGGCCCCCCGGTCACCCCCGACGCGGCCCGCCGGTCCCGCGCGTACCGCCGCCGCCCCGCCCACCCCGCAGCCGTCAGCGGCGGCTGTCCGGCATCGCGCAGGGCCCGCGCCCGCCCCTCCTCGTACGCGGTGTACGCCTGCGGACTGGTGAACCACGGCGACGGGTCCTCGCCGAACACCAGCGCCCGCTCGGCCAGCACGTACCCGAACTCCTCCGGCGTCAGGTACCCCAGCTTCTGGCTGGACGTCGCGTCCTCGCGGAACGCGTCGAGGAGCAGCCACCCCGCGCCCAGATAGGCGGCCGTCGTATCCGTGAGGATCTCGTTGTCGCGGGTGCTGGGGAACTCCAGGCCCAGCCGGTGCAGCAGCACATGCGCCACCTCGTGCGACAGGGCCGCGCCGATGTCCCGGCGATGGGTGCGGAAGCGGTCGTTCAGCTCCACGAAGTACTCCGGCCCCGCCGCGAGTTCGACGCTGCCCGCGTGCTCCATCGACCGGAACGCCACGATCACCCGGGCGTCCGGCAGCCGGTAGTGGTGCACCATCGCCCGCGCCACCCGCTGCGCGCCCAGATGCAGGTCGTCCGCGTCGGCGAACGCGGCGTCGACCGGGGCGAGGCTCGTCGCGAACCGCCGGACGCCGTCCGCCGACAGCCTCCGGTACAGCGCGGTGATCGACGAGCGGACCGTCTCCAGATGCGGGAACCCGTGCTCGACCGGGCTGCGGCGGGAGCTGTCCGGCATGTCCGTACCCCCGCTCCTCGCTCCGGGCCCGACTCCTCACCAATGTAGACCTGGGAGGGCGTCCCGTGGTTGTCAGCCGGTACGGACCGGCAGACCCGGGCCCAGCTCGACGAACGGCGCGCCCGCGCCCTCCGTCTCCAGCACCCACACCTCGTTGACGCCCTCCCGCAGCACCGGACCCGGCACGTACAGCGTGTGCTGCGGGCCCGCCGACCAGTACCGGCCCAGGCAGAAGCCGTTCACCCAGACGAACCCCCGCGTCCAGCCCGGGAGTTCGAGCCCCGCGTGGTCCGCCCGGGCCGCCACCTCGAACGCGCCCCGGTACAGGCCCGTCCCGCACTCCCCGTCCACCGGCGCGAACGGCACACCCGCCACCGCGCCCGGCTCCTCGAACGCGTCCAGCCGCAGCGCCCGCGCCCGCACCCCGTGCAGATACTGGCGCTCGTGCAGCACGCCCCCGGTGACGCCCTTCGGCTCGCCCAGCCGCGGCCCGTAATTGACCCGGCCCAGCGACTCCACCCACAGCTCCACCTCGGCGGGCCCGGCCACCGGCTCCTCCAGCGCGGCGGCCCCCTCGCTCAGGACACCCCGGCGCACCCCGTCCACGTACACCACCGCACGGTCCCGCAGCCCCGCGACGGCCAGCGTGTACGGGCGGCGCGGACCCGGCACCGCGACCCGGTAGCGGACCAGGCCGCGGTCCACCCCCAGCTCCTCGAACGTCGGCGGCACCCCGGACTCCGCGGCCTCCTCGTCGCCCAGCGCCTCCAGCACCGTGTTCAGCGGCGCCCACTCGGTCAGCTCCGCCCGGACCGGGGCGGCGAGCCCGGCCGGCTCCGGCGGCAGCGGGGGCAGCGGCCCGTCCGCGTACCCGGCGAGGACCTTCCGGAACAGCCGGAACTTCTCCGTCGCCCGGCCGTACTCGTCGACCGGCGCGTCGTAGTCGTACGACGTCACCGTCGGCAGCAGCTCCTCGTCCTGGAGCGGCCCGGAACGGTTCGCGCCCGCCCAGCCGGCGAAGTTGGTGCCGCCGTGCGCCATGTAGACGTTGACCGACGCCCCGCACTCCAGGATCTCCGCCAGCGCACCGGCCGCCTGCGCCGGATCGCGTACGACCGGCGGCGCGCCCCAGTGCTCGAACCAGCCGCACCAGAACTCCATGCACATCAGCGGACCCGACGCCTGGTGGCGGCGCAGCACCCGGAACGCCTCGCGGGCGCCCGAACCGAAGTTGGCGGTGGCGAGCAGGCCGGGCACCGAGCCGCCGGTGAGCATGTGGTCCTCCGGCCCGTCCGAGGTGAACAGCGGCACGTCCACCCCGTGCGCGCGCAGCAGCTCCGTCACCCGGCGCAGATGGACCGCGTCGGTGCCGTAACTCCCGTACTCGTTCTCGGCCTGCACCATGACCACCGGGCCGCCGCGGTCGATCTGCCGCTCGGCGACCTGCGGCAGCAGCTCGGCGAACCAGGCCCGGACCGCGTCGAGATACCCCTCGTCCCGGGTCCGCACCCGGCGCCCGAACCGGCCGGTCACCCAGGCGGGCAGTCCGCCGTTCTCCCACTCCGCGCAGATGTACGGGCCCGGGCGCACGATCGCCCACAGGCCGGCCCGGTGCGCGGCGTCCAGGAAGCGGCCCAGCGCCCCGGTGTCCCGGAAGCGGCCGGGCCGGGGCTCGTGGAGATTCCACGGGACGTACGTCTCCACACAGTTCAGGCCCATCGCGCGCAGCATCGCGAGCCGGTGGTCCCACTGGCCCTCGTGCACCCGGAAGTAGTGCAGGGCCCCGGACAGCAGCCGTACGGGCTTCCCGTCGATCCGGAAGCCGTCGTCCCCGACGGTGAAGTCAGCCATGGTGCCCGTTCTCCTGATGCGCGGAATGTCTCGGTCCAGCCTCAGCCCTGGCGTGCGGCCGGTCCATGGACAAAGATCTTGGCTGTTTGGACGCGAGTTGCCCGGACCGGGCGAGAGGGAGCCCATGTACCACACCTGGATGCGCTTCTTCACGCCCAGCCCGCTCCATCACCGCCTCGGCCTCGTCTGCCTCGGCGTCGGCCTCCAGCACGGCACCCTGCCGACCGTGGGCCCGCGCACCCTGGACCACCACGTGGCCGTCGTCGTCCACTCGGGCGGCGGCTGGTTCGCCGGGCCGGACGGGCGGCGGGTCCCGGTCACCGCGCCCAGCCTCATCTGGCTGACCCCGGGCACCCCGCACCACTACGGCGCCGACCCCGCGACGGGCTGGGACGAGAGCTTCGTCGACTTCACCGGGCCCGCCACCGCCACGTACACCGAGCTCGGCTACATCGAGCCCGACCGCCCCCTGGTCCCGCTCTCCGACACCGCGGCCCCGCGCGCCGCGATCGGCCGGATGGTCCGGGCCGCCCGGCGCGGCAACCCGCTCCTGGAGGTCGAGACCGGGGCCGCCGTGCACGAACTCCTGGTCGCCCTGCGCCGGGCCCGCGCCGACGTCGGCCCCGACGGCGACCCGGTGCTCCAGGCGCTCGCCCGGGACGCCTTCCAGCCGCTGTCGGTCGCCGAGCACGCCGCCCGGCACGGGATGACCTCCGCCGAACTGCGGACGGCGGTGCGCCGGGGCGCGGGATGCAGCCCGAAGGACTACCTCCTCACGATCCGGCTGGGGCGCGCGAAGGAACTCCTCGCCACCAGCGACCTGCCGGTCGCGGCCGTCGCCCGCCGCGTCGGCTACGACGACCCGGCCTATTTCTCGCGACTCTTCGCGCGGCGCGTCGGCATCGCCCCGGTCCGCTTCCGCGAACAGCAGGGGCGTACGGTCCCGGGTGGCTGGAGCGACCGCGTCCCGGACCCCGAACACCCGCCGACGATCTCCTCGTAGCCCCGTAAGCTCGCTGCCCATGACCACGAACGACATCGACGCCTCCGTACGCGTCGAACTCGACCGGCTGCGCCAGAGCATCGACAACATCGACGCCGCCGTCGTCCACATGCTGGCCGAACGCTTCAAGTGCACCCAGCAGGTCGGCCACCTCAAGGCCGCCCATCAGCTGCCCCCGGCCGACCCGGCCCGCGAGGCCCGTCAGATCGCCCGGCTCCGCGAGCTGGCGGAGAGTGCCCACCTCGATCCGGCGTTCGCCGAGAAGCTGCTCAACTTCATCGTCGCGGAGGTCATCCGCCACCACGAGCGCATCGCGGAGGAGTCCGCGAACGGCGCGGAGGCGGCCGGGGGGCGTTGAGGGCTGCTCGCCCTGACCCCGGCCGCCTCCGCGCTCGCTTCCGCTCCCGTCAGGGCGAGATCTCCTCCAGGGGCCGGTTCGCCGTCTCCTCCGCCAGGGTGCCGGCGACCACCGCGCCGAGCACCGCCACCGCGGCGAGCATCACGAAGACCGCGACCACGCTGTCGTTCGCCGCGTAGACGAGGCCCACCAGGATCGGGCCGAGGATCACGCCCAGGCGGTTGACCGCGCCGCCGACGCTGCACCCGAGCGCCCGCATCCGGGTCGGGTACAGCTCCGGCGTGTACAGGTACAGGCAGATGTTGGAGCCGAAGAAGCCGACCGCCGACAGCGAGGTCCAGATCAGCACCTGGACCGGGGAACCGGCGCCCAGCGCGGCCAGGGTGAACAGCAGGGCCGCCGAGGCGCCGAGGCAGATCGCGAAGACCTTGCGGCGGCCCAGGACGTCCACGGTGAGCGCCACGATCAGACAGCCGAGCAGACCGGCGACCGAGGTGACCGTGGAGTAGAGGAGGGCGTCGGAGAGGCCGAGGCCGTACTCGTCCTTGTAGATGCTGGGCAGCCAGGACGTCACGCCGTAGTTCACGAAGTAGCCGGTGAACCAGATCGCGCCGACGACCAGGGTGCGGCGCCGGTAGCGGCCGGTGAACAGGCCGCGCAGACCGGTCGCCGCCCGCTCCGCGTCGGTGGCCGCGGCGGACGCCTTCCCCGGAGCGTCCGGAGCCTGCGCAGCGCCCGGCGCCGGGAGCGGCCGGCCCGTCGCGGCCGCCACCTTCGCCTCGATCCCGGCCATCACCGCTTCCGCCTCCGCGAGCCGCCCCCGGTCCGCGAGCCAGCGCGGGGACTCCGGGACGCGGCGCTGCACCAGGAAGGCCAGCAGGCCGGGGACGGCGGCGACCACGAACATCGTGCGCCAGCCCGCGGCCGGGACGACCCAGGCCGCGACCAGGGCGCCGACGGTGAGGCCGGCCGGGAAGACCAGCTCGTACAGCAGGACGAAGCGGCCGCGCTTGAAGCTGCGCGTGATCTCGCTGATGAAGGCCGCCGCCACCGGCACCTCGCCGCCGATCGCGAGCCCCTGCACGAACCGGAGCGCCAGGAACGGGGTGAGCGAGGTGCAGGCGGTGAGGGCCAGGCTCACCACGCCGGATACGGCGATGCAGTACGCGATGACCTTCACCCGGCCGTAGCGGTCGGCCAGCCGCCCGGAGAGCAGGGCGCCGACGAGCATGCCGACCGAGCCGACGGTCAGGACGGCCGTGGCGTCGCCGGTGCTCAGGTGCCACTCGTCGCGCAGCTCGGGCAGCGCGTAGGCGATCAGCAGCTGGTCGAACGCCTCGAAGAAGGTGACCACGCCCACGATCAGGCGGACGGTGACGTGCCAGCGGGAGGGCGGCAGCCGCTCGAACCGGGCCGCGATGGCGGTGCGGGTGGTGCCGGCGGGCGAGGGGCCCGGTGCGGCGTCCTGTGAGATGTCGGTGCTCATCCAGGGTTCCTCCTGCTCCGCGGGGCCCGGAGCGGTTGGGGGAGCCAGGTGTACGTGTATGCAGAGGATGCGGTGAGCCGAGCGTACGGGTGGGGGAGCGGTACGCGGTGCCCGTGAGGCGGTGACATCGCCCACGAACCTCTGTAAGCACCTAGCTTCTTAGGGCTTAAGTTCTATCGGTCCGGGGGTGGCGGCCGTCAAGGGCCGCGGAGCAAAAGACTTTTTGCCGGGGCTTTTCGTCCAGGGGGGCTTGCGGGCAATTACTTAAGTGCTTAGCTTTTAAGCCCTGAGGTACCGGCTCCGGCCGGACCGGGAACCGATCACGACCGCAGGAGGCCAACCGATGCTTGCCGACGAGGTGTTGGTCGCAGGACAGTGGCGCCAGGGCCGGGGCGCCCCCATCGAGACCGTCGACCCGGCCACCGGCCAGGTCATCGCCACGGTGCACGCCGCGTCCCTCGAAGACGTCGAGGAGGCCGCCGCCGCGGCGACCCGGGCCGCCCACGACCCCGCCTGGCGCGAGCTGCCCGCCCACCTCCGGGCCCGGCTGCTGCACCGCGTCGCCGATCTCGTCGAGCAGGACGCCGACCGGCTCTCCGCGCTCCAGACCGCGGACACCGGCAAGTGCCGCGCCGAGACCCGGGCCCTCGTGCTCAGCGCCGCCGGCACCTTCCGCTACACCGCCGCCGCCCTGGAGACCGCCGAGGACGCGCTCACCCCGGCCCGCGGCCCGTACCTCACGATGAGCGTCCACGAACCCATCGGCGTCGTCGGCGCGATCACCCCCTGGAACTCGCCGATCGCCAGCGACGCCCAGAAGCTCGCCCCCGCCCTCGCCGCCGGAAACGCGGTCCTCCTCAAGCCCGCCGAGTGGACCCCGCTCGTCGCCCTCGCGCTCGGCCGCCTGGTGCACCGGGCCCTCACCGAGGCCGGACTGCCGACCGCCCTGCTCTCCGTCCTGCCGGGCCGGGGCAGCGTCATCGGCGACGCGATCGTCCGCCACCCGGCCGTCGGCAAGGTCACCTTCACCGGCGGCACGGAGACCGGCCGCACCCTCGCCCACGCGGCCGCCGACAAGCTGATCCCGGTCTCGCTCGAACTCGGCGGCAAGTCCCCGACGATCGTGCTGGAGGACGCCGACCTCGAACAGGCCCTCGCCGGCGTGATGTACGGGATCTTCTCGTCCAGCGGCCAGAGCTGCATCGCCGGCTCCCGCCTCTTCGTGCACCGCTCCCGCTACGAGGAGTTCCTCGGCGAACTCGTCGCCCGCACGGAGAAGCTGCGCGTCGGCCCCGGCACCGACCCGGACACCCAGGTCGCCCCGCTGGTCCACCACCGCCACCGCGACAGCGTCGCCGCCTACGTCGACCTGGCCCGCGCGGAGGGCGCCACCGTCCGGTGCGGGGGAGCGGCCCCCGAGGGCGAGCGCTACCGGGACGGCGCCTACTACCTGCCCACCGTCCTGGACGGCCTGCCGAACACGGCCAGGGTCTGCCGGGAGGAGATCTTCGGACCGGTCCTGGTCGCCCTGCCCTTCGAGGACGACGACGACCTCGTCGCCCAGGCCAACGACAGCGTGTACGGCCTCGCCTGCGGCATCTGGACCCGCGACCACGCCCGTGCCTGGCGGCTCGCCCGCCGGATCGACGCGGGCACCGTCTGGATCAACACGTACAAGCAGTTCAGCATCGCCACCCCGTTCGGCGGGCTGAAGGACAGCGGCATCGGCACCGAGAAGGGCCGCGACCTCATCCGCGGTTACCAGCGGCAGAAGTCCCTCTACTGGGCCACCGACACCACCCCGCTGCCCTGGGCCGCCGCCCACTGACACCGCACGCGCCCCACCCACCCGAGCGGGAGGACACCATGCCCCACGACCACCCCCACGACCGGCCGATAGCCCGGCTCCGCGCCCTGCGCTCCGTCGAACTCCACACGCCCGCGCTCACCGAGTCCGCCGACTTCTACGCGGAGGTCTGGGGCCTGGAACCCGTCGAACGCGACACCGGCGCCACCTGGCTGCGCGGCACCGGCGAGGAACACCACGTCCTGCACCTCACCCGCGCCGAGCGCACCGGCCTCGGCCGCATCAGCTTCGCCGTCGCCACCCCCGCCGAGATCGACGAGGCCGCCCGCCGCCTCCTGGCCCGGGGCATCGTCCCCGTCGCCGGACCCGGCCCCCTCGACCAGGTCGGCGGCGGCTACGGACTGCGCTTCACCGACCCCGAGGGCCGGCTGATCGAACTCAGCGCCCAGACCCACGCCGTCACCCCCCGCGGCAGGGACGGCGCCGTCCCCGTCGGCGTCACCCACACCGTCCTCAACACCACGGACATCGACGCCGCCGTCGCCTTCTACACCTCCGTGCTCGGACTGCGCGTCTCCGACTGGTCCGAGCACCAGATGGCCTTCCTCCGCTGCAACGCCGACCACCACTGCATCGCCTTCAACCAGGCCGAGTGGGCCTCCCTCAACCACGTCGCCTACGAGATGCCGTCCGTCGACCACTTCATGCGCGGCCTCGGCCGGCTCCGCCACCACGGCATCACCCCCCAGTGGGGGCCCGGTAGGCACGGACCCGGCAACAACACCTTCTCCTACTTCACCGACCCGGCCGGACTCGTCTGCGAATACACCTCCGACGTCGCCCAGATCGTGGAGGACGCCTGGATCGCCAAGGTCTGGCGCCGCACCCCCGACCTCTCCGACCTCTGGGGCACCGCCGGACCCCCGTCCCCCGTCATCCGCCGCCACATGGCCGGCACCCCCGACCCCGGACCCCTCGCCACCGCACCCCAGGAGGTGACCGCATGACCACCGTCCTCCACCCCCGCCCGGACACCCCCGCCCGACCCGGACCCGCCGTCCGCCGCGTCGCCCTCGTCGGCTGGGGCGCCATCGGACGCGTCGTCGGCACCGCCCTCGCCGAGGGCCGTGTCCCCGGCGCCGAACTCACCTGCGTCATCGACAACCGGCCCCTGGTGGACGCCCCCGCGCCCCAGCTGTCCTTCGAGGACGCCCTCGCCGTCTGCGACCTCGTCGTCGAAGCCGCCGGCCAGGCCGTCGTACGGGAATGGGCCGAGCGCGTCCTCACCAGCGGCGCCGACCTGCTCATCGCCTCCACCGGAGCCCTCGTCGACCCCGCACTCACCGCACGCCTGCGCGCCGCCGGACCCGGCCGCGTCTATTTCACCGGGGGAGCCGTCGGCGGCCTCGACCTCCTCCAGGCCGTGCGCGGACTCGGCCCCCTCAGCTCCGTCACCCTCACCACCACCAAGCTCCCCGCCACCCTCCACCAGCCCTGGATGGACGAGGAGCTGACGGCCCGGCTGCGCACCACCACCGAACCCGTCGAGGTCATGCGCGGCACCGCCCGCGACGTCCCGGTGAAGTTCCCCAGGTCGACCAACGTCGCCGCCTCGGTCGCCCTCGCCACCGGCGACCCGGACCTGGTGGAGGTCGTCGTCGTCGCGGACCCGGACGCCACCCTCACCCGCCACGTCATCGAGGCGGCGGGCCCGCACGGCAGCTACCGCTTCGAGGTCGCCCACCGCCCCGACGCCGCCAACCCCGCCACCAGCCAGGTCGTCCCGCACGCCGTGCTCCGCAGCCTCGGCGCCGTCGTCGGACGGGCGGGGCAGATCCTGTGACCGCCGCGATCCACACCCGCGAGGCAGGCGACCCGGACGCCCCGCTGCTGCTCTGCCTGCACGGCATCGGCTCCTCCTCCGCCGCCTTCGCCCCCCAGCTCGACGGCCTCGCCGACCAGGTACGGGTCGTCGCCTGGGACGCCCCCGGCTACGCGGACTCCGCCGACCCGGCCCACGCCCCCGGCCTCGACGGCTACGCGGACACCGCCGCCGCCCTCATCCGCGAACGCGGCGGCCCCGCCCACGTCCTCGGGGTCTCCTGGGGCGGCGTCATCGCCCTGCGCCTCGCCGCCCGCCACCCGGACCTCGTCGCCTCCCTGATCGTCGCCGACTCCAGCCGGGGCTCCGGAACCGACCCGGACAGGGCGAAGGCCATGCGCGCCCGGGCGGCCCAGCTCGCCGCCGAAGGGCCCGAGGCGTTCGCCGCCGCCCGGGGACCCCGGCTCGTCTCGGACGGCGCACCCGCCGAACTCGTCGCCCGCGTCGTCGCCACCATGGCCGCGTCCGTCCGCGCCCCCGGCTACGGCCACGCCGCCGAGGCCATGGCGGACGCCGACCTCACCGACGAGCTGCCCGCCATCACCGCACCGGCCCTCGTCCTCTGCGGCGAACAGGACACGGTCACCGGCACCGCCGAGTCCCAGGCCATCGCCGGGGGCCTGGAGAAATCCGTCTACGTCACCCTCTCCGGCGCCGGACACCTCGCCAACCAGGAACGCCCCGAGGCGTTCAACGCCTGGGTCCGCGCCCACCTCCACGTCGTCGCCCGCGTACCCGCGTAACGACGAACCCCCCACCCACCCCGACCGAACCCAGGAGCATCCCGTGCCCATCGACAAGACCCCGTACGAGAACAACGGCGACCTCGCGAAGTTCACCGACTCCCTCATCGCCACCAAGGACTCCCGCGAGCCCGACTGGGACACCCTCTCCTTCCAGGAGAAGGCCGGCGCGCAGTACCGCCGCGCCCAGATCCGGTACGTCGGCTCCGGCGCCACCGGCAACCACGAGAGCGACAACCGCATCCTGCCCTCGGGCGGCTTCACCCTCTCCAACATGCTGCTCCCGCCGGGCGCCGAGGGCCCCGAGCACACCCACCACGACGTGGAGGAGGCGTTCTTCGTCCTGGAGGGGCAGGTCAGGGTCGGCATCCACCGGGGCGCCGACGAGACCGAGTACCGCACCCTCGGCTACCGGGACATGATCGTCGTCCCCGCCGGAGTCGCCCGCTCCCTGAAGAACGAGGGCGACACCGACGCCCTGTTCTGCGTCATCATCGGCACACGGAAGCCGCAGGTGCCGACCTACCCCGAGCACTCGCCGATGCACGGCGTCACCCGCGACTGATGGCCGCCGACGACACCCCCCGCACGGTCGTCGTCACCGGCGCCGGCCGCGGCCTCGGACTGGCCGCGGCCCGCCGGATCGGCGGCGACGGACACCGCGTCGTCATCGCCGAACTGGACGAGGCCACCGGCCGGCAGGCGGCCGGGGAACTCCGCGCCGACGGCATCACCGCGGACTACCACCCGCTCGACGTCGCCGACCCGGACTCCGTCACCGCCCTCGCCGACACCCTCGCCGGTGACGGCACCCGGCTGTACGGGCTGGTCAACAACGCCGGACTGGCCAACGCGGTCGGCGGCAAGCCGTTCCACGAGATCGACGTCGAGGCGTGGGACCGCATCATGACGGTCAACGCGCGCGGACCCTGGCTCGTCGCCCGCGCCCTCCTCCCGCTCATGCGGGACCACGGCGCCGGACGCATCGTCAACCTCGCCTCGGACGCCGCGCTCTACGGATCGCCCCGGCTCGCCCACTACATCGCGTCCAAGGGCGCCGTGATCTCCCTGACCCGGGCGATGGCCCGCGAGACGGGCGACCTCGGCATCACCGTCAACGCGGTGGCACCCGGCCTCACGGAAGGGGAGTCCGCCGTGGACATCCCCGCCGAACGCCACGAGCTGTACCGGCTGAACCGGGCGATCTCCCGCCCCCAGCAACCGTCCGACCTGGTCGGCCTCATCGCCTTCCTCATCGGCGAGGAGTCCGGCTACATCACCGGCCAGACGTTCGCCGTGAACGGCGGCTTCACCATGCAGTAGCCCTGCGGGCGGCAGCGCCCTCATCACGCCCGTCCGCCACCTCCAAGCCCGTCCGGCGATTGAGGACACCACCCCACCGCCCGCACCACCCGCAAGGAGCCCGCACCCCATGGACCTCCACCTGGAAGGCCACCGCGTCCTCGTCACCGGCGGCAGCTCCGGCGTCGGCCTCGCCACGGTCCGCGCGCTCCTCGCGGAGGGCGCCCGCGTCGCCACCTGCGGCCGCCGCCCCGACGCCCTCGCCGCCGCCCTGGACGGCCTCGCCGGACCCGACACGCTGTACCACGCCCCCTGCGACGTCACCGACGAGGCCGCCGTACGCGCCTTCACCGACGCCGCCGCCGCCCACTTCGGCGGACTCGACGGCCTCGTCAACAACGCCGGCGCCTCCCGGATGAAACCCTTCGCCGAGACCACCGCCGCCGACTGGCGCGAGGAGCTGGAGCTCAAGTTCTTCGGCGTCCTCAACCCGCTGAACGCCGCCCTGCCCCACCTCCGCGCCGCCGGCGCCGTCCGCGCCGCCTCCGTCGTCAACATCAACGCGGTCCTCGCCAAACAGCCCGAGACCCGGCTGATGACCACCAGCGCCGCCCGCGCCGGCATCCTCAACCTCTCCACCTCGCTGTCCAAGGAACTGGCCCCCGACGGCATCCGCGTCAACTCCGTCTGCCTCGGCCTCATCGACACCGGGCAGTGGGAACGCCGGTACGCCGCCTCCGGCTCCCCGCTGGACTACCCCGCCTGGCAGGCCGAACTCGCCGCCGACCGGGGCATCGCCCTCGGCCGCCTCGGCAACGCCGACGAAGTCGCGTACGCCGTCACCGCCCTCCTCTCGCCCCGCGCCTCGTACATCACCGGCACCACCGTCGACGTCTGCGGCGGCGTGAACCGCGCGGTCGCCTGACTCATCCCCCAACCCCCTCAGGAGCACCCGACATGACCCGACCCAACGGCGGCGACCTGCTCGTCGAGACGCTACGAGGACTGGGCGTCGACACGGTGTTCGGCATCGTCAGCGTGCACAACCTGCCGCTCGTCGAAGCCGTCGACCGCGACCTGCGCTTCGTCCCCGTCCGCCACGAGGCCGCCGCGGTCAACGCCGCCGACGGCTACGCCCGCGCCACCGGCCGGCTCGGCTGCGCCCTCACCAGCACCGGCACGGGAGCGGGCAACGCGGCCGGCTCCCTCATCGAGTCCCTCAGCTCCGGCACCCCCGTCCTGCACGTCACCGGGCAGATCGACAGCGCGTACCTCGGCTCCGGGCGCGGCTTCATCCACGAGACCAAGGACCAGCTCGGCATGCTCCGCGCGGTCTCCGCGCACGCCGTCACCGTCACCGACGCCGAGAGCGCCGGCGACCTGCTGCGCGAGGCCGCCGCCCGCGCCCTGACCGCCCCGCACGGCCCGGTCAGCGTCGAGTGGCCCATCGACCTCCAGTTCGCCCCCCAACGGCTCACCGGCACCCCCGTCCCCGCGCCCGCCGCCC
Source organism: Streptomyces sp. NPDC008163 (assembly GCF_042956885.1). NCBI lineage: Bacteria > Bacillati > Actinomycetota > Actinomycetes > Kitasatosporales > Streptomycetaceae > Streptomyces > Streptomyces sp. NPDC008163. Next base: position 386,289 of record NZ_JBIBHG010000002.1, read on the forward strand.
CGGCCCTGCCCGACGCGGCGCTCCTGGACGAGGCGGCCGCCCTGCTGTCCGCCGCCCGCCGCCCCCTCCTCTGGGCCGGCGGCGGCGCCCACACCGCCCGCCCCGAGGTCGCCGCACTCCTCGAAGCCCTGAGCGCCGGGCTCGTCACCTCCAACTCCGGGCGCGGCGCCGTACCCGAGTCCGACGAGCGGGTACTCGGCAACTACGCCACCGCCCCGGCCGGCCGCGCCCTGCTCGCCGAGGCCGACGTCCTGCTCACCATCGGCACCCACTTCCGCTCCAACGAGACCGCCGACTACGGCCTCGAACTCCCCGCCACGCACATCCAGATCGACCTGGACCCGGCCGCCCCCGGCCGCGTGTACCCGGCGACCGTCGCCCTCCACGGCGACGCCTCCGCCGTCCTCGCCGCCCTCCTCGGCCGTGTCACCAGCGGGAGTACGGAGACGAGCTGGCCCGGCCGGGTACGCGAGGCCCGTACCGCCGCCCGGGCCGCACAGCGCCACGCCATCGGCCCGCAGGCCGCGATCAACGACGCGATACGCGACGCCTGCCCGCCCGGGTCCGTCATCGCCCGGGACGTCACCATCCCGTCCTCCACCTGGGGAAACCGGCTCCTGGAGATCACGGACCCGGCCACCAACGTCTTCCCGCGCGGCGGCGGCATCGGCCAGGGGCTCGCCATGGGCATCGGCGCCGCACTCGGCCGCCCCGACACCCCCACCGTCGTCATCGCCGGCGACGGCGGCCTCGCCGTCCACCTCGGCGAACTCCTCACCCTCGCCCAGGAGAAGCCCGACCTCACCCTCCTCGTCTTCAACGACGGCGGCTACGGCGTCCTGCGCAACATGCAGGACAACCACTTCCCCCGCCGCTCCGGCGTCGACCTCGCCACCCCCGACTTCGCCCTGCTCGCCGCCGCCACCGGCATCCCGTACGCCCGGATCGCCGCCGAGGCCGACGCCGGGCCCGTCATCAAGGACGCCGTCGCGACCCCGGGCCCCACCCTCGTGGAGATCGACCTCACCGCGCTCGGCCCGATGAACACCCCGTTCATCCCGCCCGTCAAACTCCCCGCCGCCGCCACCGGCACCCCCGCAGAAGGAGGCGACCCGTCATGACACCCGCCGAGGAGCCCCGGCTCGACCTGCTCGTCCACCGCATGACGTGGGAGGCCGACGGAGTCCTGAGCATCGAACTCACCCACCCCGAGGGCAAACCCCTCCCCACCTGGCGGCCCGGCGCCCACATCGACGTCCACACCGGCGGCCACGTCCGCCAGTACTCGCTGTGCTCCGACCCCGACGACACCGCACGCTGGCGCATCGGCGTCCTGCGCGAACCCGCGTCCCGGGGCGGCTCCGCGCACATCCACAGCGAGCTCCGCCCCGGCCGCACCGTCCACGTCCAGGGCCCCCGCAACCACTTCGCGCTCGACCCCGACGCCCCCGGCTACCTCTTCGTCGCCGGCGGCATCGGCATCACCCCGCTCCTGGCCATGGCCCGCGAGGCCGCCCGCACCGGCACCCCCTGGCGGCTCGTCCACGGCGGCCGCACCCGCGCCTCCATGGCCTTCACCGCCGAACTCACCGCCCTCGCCGGACAGCCCGGCGGCAGCGTCGACTTCATCCCCCAGGACGAACAGGGCCACCCCGACCTCGACACCCTCCTCACCGGCCTCGCACCCGGCACCCAGGTCTACTGCTGCGGCCCCGAACCCCTGCTCGCCGCCGTCGAGGAACGCCGCCCCGACGCCCGTACCGAACGCTTCGCCGCACCCGCCGCCGCACCCCGCGACGGCGAGGACACCGGCTTCGACCTCGTCTGCTCCCGCACCGGCCGCACCGTCGAGGTCGCCCCCGGCACCTCCGCGCTCGACGCCCTGGAGAACGCCGGCATCCCCGTCGCCTCCTCCTGCCGCGACGGGATCTGCGGCACCTGCGAGACCAAGGTCCTCGAAGGCACCCCCGACCACCGCGACTTCCTCCTCAGCGAGGGCGAACGCGAGACCGGCGCCTCGATGATGCTCTGCGTCTCCCGCTCCCGCACCCCCCGCCTCGTACTCGACCTGTGAACCGCCCGAAGGGAGCCGACATGACCGGCCCGACCAGCCCGCAGTACCTCGACCCGCACCAGGCCCGCACCGCCGAGCCCACCCCGTACGAGAAGAAGCTCGCCGCCGTGATCGAGGAGGTCTTCGGCGGCGGGGCCCACGACCTGCCCGGACTCGTCGCCGGACTCAACGCCCGCGACCTGCCCGCCCCCGACGGCAGCCCCTGGACCGAGGACACCTTCCGCGCCGAGATGCGCCGACTGGGAGCGTGAGACAGCCATGACCACCGCCAGCACCCCGACCCGCCCCTCCGAGGTCGCCCGCCCCGGCGACCGCACCGCCGACCGCCTCTTCGCCACCGGCATCCGCAACCAGTGGTACGCCGTCTGCCCCTCGGACTTCGTACCCGCGGGCGGCATGAAACGGCTCACCCTCCTCGGCGAGGAATGGCTCCTCTTCCGCCGCGCCGACGGCACCCTCCACATGCTGGAGGACCGCTGCCCCCACCGCGGCGCCCGCCTTTCCCTCGGCAAACACCTCGGCGACCGCATCGCCTGCTGGTACCACGGCGTCCAGGTCGACGGCACCGGCACCGTCGCCGCCGTCCCCGGCCTCCCCGGCTGCAACCTGGAGGGCAGGCAGCTCGTCGCCGCCCCCCACCTCATCGAGACCGGCGGCGCGGTCCTCGCCTACTTCGGCGACCACGCCCACGCCGAACCCGTCCCGCTCACCCTGCCCGAACCCCTCACCGACCCCGGCACCTCGGCGTTCCTCTGCTACGCCGAGTGGAACGTCAACTGGCGCTACGCCGTCGAGAACCTGCTCGACCCCATGCACGGCTCGTTCCTCCACCGGGACTCGCACAGCATGGCCGAGGGCCAGACCACCGCCCGCTTCCGCATCCGCGAGACCGAACGCGGCTTCTTCTTCGAGAAGACCGACCAGAGCGGCGTCAACTTCGACTGGGTCGAGCTCTGCCGCACCGGCGTCGACTGGGTCGACCTCACCATCCCCTACCCGCCGACCGCCGGCCCCGGCGGACCCTTCGGCATCGTCGGCATGGCCACCCCCATCGACGCGGACCGCTGCGCCGTCTTCTTCTGGCGCTACCGCAAGGTCACCGGCTGGGAGCGCGACACCTGGCGCTTCCTGTACAAGACGCTCCTGGAGGACCGCCACTGGGAGGTCCTCGAACAGGACCGCGTCATGCTGGAGGACCTGCGCGCCGACGCCGACCAGGCGGAGAACCTCTACCAGCACGACCTGGGCGTGGTCCGCGTCCGCCGCATGTACCGCACGGAGGCGGAGTCCCAGGCGACGACGGCCTGACACCAGCGGGGTGTCCTCCTTTCAAGCCCGTCCGGCGATCGAGGACACCCCCTCCGCACGGGGCGACGGCGCCCGAAGGCAAGCCCGTCCCCCGATCGAGGACATCCCCCCGCCGGGACCCCGGCGCCCGCGGAGCGCCTACTCCCCGCCCTCCGCGGACAGCACCGACCGCTCCAGCTTCCCCAGCAACCGCGCAAGCTCCACGCACTCCGCCTCCGACAGCCCCGCCAGCATCCGCCGCTCGTTCTCCAGATGCTCCGAGAACAGCGCGTCGATCAGCGACAACCCCTCGTCCGTCAGCCGCGAGTGCACCACCCGCCGGTCCTGCGGATCCCGCTCCCGCCGGATCAGCCCGTCCTTCTCCAGCCGGTCTATCCGCAGCGTCACCCCCGCCGAGCTGATCAGCCCCGAATCCGCCAGCTCGCCCGCCGTCCGCCGGAACGGCGCCCCCGCCCTGCGCAACGCCGTCAGGACATCGAAACCGGCCATCGACAGACCCTTGCGCTCCACGGGCCGCGAAATCGCCGCGCTGTACCGCAGGAACGCCCGGTGCAGCCGGCCGAAGACCTCCAGCGGAGCCGTATCCAGCTCCGGCCGCTCCCGCCGCCAGTCCGCCACGATCGACGCCACCGCGTCCGCCTGCTCCGCCATCCCGGGCACACCTCCGTGCAGGTACACAATGGGGTAAGAATCTTAGCCCTCAAGGACCCCGTACGGACCGTCCGCCCCCGGCGGAACCCGACTGCGCGCCGCCCGGGCGATACGGCAGCATGTCCCCATGTCCGTACTGACGCGCGATGAAGCGCAGGCCCGAGCCCAGATCCTCGACGTTCAGCGATACACGATCGAACTCGATCTCACCGCGGGGGAGGAGACCTTCGACTCCCGTACCGTCATCGAGTTCACCGCCCGCACGGCCGGCGACACCTTCATCGAGGTCAAGCCCGCCACCCTGCGCTCGATCAGCCTCGACGGGCAGCCGCTGGACCCCGCGCACCTCACCGAGAACCGGTACCTCCTCACCGGCCTCACCGAAGGACCGCACGAGATCCGCGTCGACGCCGCCATGCGCTACTCCCGCACCGGCGAAGGCATGCACCGCTTCACCGACCCCAGCGACAACGAGACATACGTCTACACCCAGCTCTTCATGGAGGACGTCCAGCGCGTCTTCCCCGCCTTCGACCAGCCCGACCTCAAGGCGGTCTTCGCGCTCACCGTCACCGCCCCCGACGGCTGGACCGTCCTCGGCAACGGCGTCACCGAACACACCGGCGACGGCCGCTGGACCATCGCCCCCACCCCGCCGCTCTCCACCTACCTCGTCGCCGTCGCGGCCGGCCCCTGGCACTCCGTGACCACCGAGCACGCCGGACTGCCCTTCGGCATCCACTGCCGCCGCTCCCTCGCCCCCCACCTCGACGCCGACGCCGACGAGATCCTCGACATCACCCGGGCCTGCTTCGACCGGTTCCAGGAGAAGTTCACCGAGCCGTACCCCTTCGACTCGTACGACCAGGCGTTCGTCCCCGAGTTCAACGCCGGCGCCATGGAGAACCCCGGACTCGTCACCTTCCGCGACGAGTTCATCTACCGCTCCGCCGTCACCGACACCGAACGCCAGACCCGCGGCATGGTCATCGCCCACGAGATGGCCCACATGTGGTTCGGCGACCTCGTCACCCTCGCCTGGTGGGACGACATCTGGCTCAACGAGTCCTTCGCCGAGTACATGGGCTACCAGACCCTCGCCGAAGCCACCCGGTTCACCGAGACCTGGGTCGACTTCGGCGTCGCCCGCAAGGGCTGGGGATACGACGCCGACCAGCGCCCCTCCACCCACCCCGTCGCCCCCGACCCGGACGCCGTCCCCGACACCGCCTCCGCGCTCCTCAACTTCGACGGCATCTCCTACGCCAAGGGCGCCTCCGCCCTGCGCCAGCTCGTCGCCTGGCTCGGCGAGAAGGACTTCCTCGCGGGCATCAACACCCACTTCGCCCGCCACAAGTTCGGCAACGCCACCCTCGCCGACTTCATCGACAACCTCGCCTCCGCCACCGACCGGGACGTCCACGCCTGGGCCGGGCAATGGCTCCGCACCACCGGCGTCGACACCCTCGCCGCGCACACCACCGAGAACGACACCACCTGGTCGCTCACCGTCGCCCACCGCGGCACCCGCCCCCACCGCATCAGCGTCGGCGCCTACGACCACAGCCTCGACACCCAGCACGGGCCCACCCCCCTCGTCCTGCGCGAACGCTTCGAGACCGGCATCCCCGAGGAAGCCCCCGTCACCCGCCCCGGCCGCCGCCCCGCCCTCGTCGTCCCCAACGACGAAGACCTCACCTACGCCAAGATCCGGCTCGACCCGCACTCCTGGAACACCGTCCTGGACAGCCTCTCCGGCGTCCCCGACGCCCTCACCCGCGCCGTCGTCTGGAACTCCGCCCGCGACATGGTCCGGGACGGCGAACTCGCCCCCAGCACCTACCTCGAAACCGCCCGCGCCCACCTCCCGTACGAGACCGACCTCGCCCTCCTCCAAGGCGTCCTGGCCTTCGCGGACACCCAGGTCGCCGGCCGCTACACCGCCCCCGAGGACCGGCCCGCCGCCCTCGCCCTCCTCACCGCCCTCTGCCGCGACCTCATCCGCCGCACCGAGGACGGCACCCACCGCGGCCTGCGCCTCACCGCCGTACGCCACCTCATCGACGCCGCCACCCAGCCCGACACCATCCAGGGCTGGCTCGCCGACGACACCGTCCCCGGCGGACCCGAACTCGACCCCGAACTGCGCTGGCGCATCCTCACCCGCCTCGCCGTCCTCGGCGCCACCGACGAAGCCGCCATCGACGCCGCCCTGGAGGACGACCCCAGCGCCACCGGCCAGGAAGGCGCCGCCCGCTGCCGCGCCGCCCTGCCCACCCCCGAGGCCAAGGCCGCCGCCTGGGACGCGATGTTCCACGACGACAGCCTCTCCAACTACCTCTTCACGGCCACCGCCCAGGGCTTCTGGCAGCCCGAACAGACCGACCTCGTACGCGCATACGTGCCCCGCTTCTATCCCGAGGCCGCCCAGCTCGCCGCCCGCCGGGGCCCCGCCATCGCCGAAGCAGCCGGACGCCACGCCTTCCCCGCCCACGCCGTCGACGCCGACAGCCTCCGCGCCGGCGAGGAAGCCCTGAACGACCCGGCCCTCATCCCCGCCCTCCGCCGCAAGCTCATCGACCAGATCGACGACCTGCGCCGCGCCCTGAACGTACGCAACGCCAACTGACCCCACCCGCACCACCCGTGCCCGGCCCGCCCCCACCCCCGGGGGCGCGCCGGGCACGCGCATACCACCCCGGCCCCCGGCAACGCGCCCCCACCCGCACCCCGCCACCCTTTCGAGTTCAGATCACCCGGTCCCCGGCCGCGCCACCCGAAACCCGGACAAGCTGGCACACACACCCATGCCCAAGTCCCCAGCCCCGTGCCCGCGCGCCCGAAGGACCACCCGCCCCATGCCCGTACCGCCCCTCGCCGGGTCCACCACCGGACCCGACGCCCTGCGCCCCCTCCTCGACACCGTCCTCGCCGCCCTCGCCGAAGGCGCCCGACGCCGCGACGGCCCGCTCCCCGCAGGCGGGCCCGACACCGTCACCCCACGCACCCGCACCGCCCTCACCCCCCTCATCCCGGACCGGGGCACCGGCGCCCACCACGCCCTCACCACCCTCGTCCAAGCCCTCGCCGAAGGCGCCGCCGACCCCGCCGACCCCCTCTGCGCCGCCCACCTCCACACCCCGCCCCTCGCCCTCGCGGCCGCCGCCGACCTCGCCGCCTCCGCCCTCAACCCCTCCATGGACTCCTGGGACCAGGCCCCCGCCGCCTCCACCCTCGAAGCCGACACCACCACCGCCCTCGCCGCCGAGGTCTACCCCCACCACCCCGCGCCCGACGCCCTCGTCACCACCGGCGGCACCGAGGCCAACCAAATCGGCCTCCTCCTCGCCCGCGAACGCCACGGCCCCGTCCAGACCATCACCGGCGCCAACGCCCACCACAGCATCACCCGCGCCGCCTGGCTCCTCGGCCTCCCCGAACCCCTCACCGTGCCCGCCCCGAACGGCACCATCGACATCCCCGCACTCCACGAGAGCCTCGCCCGCCACCACACACAGGGCCCCCTCCTCGTCACCGCCACCGCCGGCACCACCGACACCGGCCAGATCGACCCCCTCCCCGAGATCGCCGACCTCTGCGCCCGCCACGGCGCCGAACTCCACATCGACGCCGCCTACGGCGGCCCCCTCCTCCTCAGCCCCACCCACCGCCACCACCTCGACGGACTCGACCGCGCCGACAGCGTCACCCTCGACCTCCACAAACTCGGCTGGCAGCCCGCCTCCGCCGGCATCCTCGCCGTCCCCGACCGCCACCACCTCCACGCCCTCCACCACCAAGCCCCCTACCTCAACGCCGACGACGACACCGAAGCCGGCCTCCCCGACCTCCTCGGCCGCTCCCTGCGCACCACCCGCCGCCCCGACGTCCTCAAGATCGCCGTCACCCTCCGCGCCCTCGGCCGCACCGGACTCGCCGACCTCGTCGACCGCACCTGCACCGCCGCGCACACCCTCGCCGACCTCGTCGACGCCACCCCCGGCCTCGAACTCCACGACCGCCCCACCATCAGCACCGTCCTCTTCCGCCCCACCGACGCCGACGACCACACCGTCGCCACCGTCCGCCGCACCCTCCTCACCCGCGGCCACGCCGTACTCGGCCGCACCCACACCCACGGCCGCCTCTGGCTCAAGGCCACCCTCCTCAACCCCCACACCACCCCCGACGACCTCCACCGCCTCCTCGCCCTCGTCACCCGGCTCACCACCGAACTCAAGGAAGGCAGCACCCTCCGATGACCGCCGCCCCGGCCACCCCCGACCCCCTCCGCACCCACGACCTCGTCGGCATCGGCATCGGCCCCTTCAACCTCTCCCTCGCCGCCCTCGCCCACGGCCTGCCCACCCCCCTCACCACCGCCTTCTACGAACAGCGCCCCGCCTTCCACTGGCACCCCGGACTCCTCATCGAAGGCGCCACCCTCCAAGTCCCCTTCCTCGCCGACCTCGTCACCCTCGCCGACCCCACCAGCCCCTGGAGCTTCCTCAACTACCAACGCACCCAGGACCGCCTCTACCCCTTCTACTTCGCCGAGCGCTTCCACATCCACCGCGCCGAATACGACGCCTACTGCCGCTGGGTCAGCACCCAGCTCCCCGGCCTCCACTTCGGCCACCAGGCCGACGCCATCCGCTGGGACCCCCAGACCGCCCGCTTCGACGTCGACCACACCCAGCTCGACGCCCACGGCGAAGCCGCATCACTCGGCCGCACCCACACCCGCCACATCGCCCTCGGCATCGGCACCGAACCCCACATCCCCGACCCCCTCAAACCCCTCACCGACACCGGCACCGCCCCCGTCATCCACTCCGCCGACTACCTCCACCACCGCGACCGCCTCCTCCAGGCCCGCCACATCACCGTCATCGGCTCCGGCCAGTCCGGCGCCGAGATCTTCCTCGACCTCCTCCGCGCCCGCCCCACCGGAAACGAAGGACTCCACTGGCTCGCCCGCACCCCCGCCTTCGCGCCCATGGAGTACTCGAAACTCGGCCTCGAACACTTCACCCCCGACTACACCCGCTACTTCCACGACCTCCCCGAAACCGTCCGCGACACCCTCGTCCCCCAGCAGTGGCAGCTCCACAAAGGCATCGACCACGACACCATCACCGCCATCCACGACGAGCTCTACCGCCGCACCCTCCACGGCGGCTGGCCCGATGCCACCCTCACCCCCGGCGTCACCGTCCGCACCGCCGGACGCGTCGCCAACACCCGCGTCGAACTCCACCTCGAACACACCCAGCAATCCACCCGCACCCGCCTCACCACCGACGCCGTCGTCCTCGCCACCGGCTACCGCGAACGCCCCCTCGACACCCTGCTCCACCACCTCGCCCCCCACCTCCGCCGCGACGCCGCCGGCCGCCCCCGCGTCGACGCCCACCACCGCCTCGACCTCGGCCCCGCCGTCACCGGCCACATCTACGTACAGAACGCCGAACGCCACACCCACGGCGTCGGCGCCCCCGACCTCGGCCTCGCCGCCTGGCGCAGCGCCACCATCCTCAACGACCTCACCGGCACCACCCCCTACCCCCTCCCGCAGCGCACCGCCTTCACCACCTTCGGCCTCACCCAGCCCGCCATCCCCGCCCAGCACCCCACCCTCGTCCCCCTCACCCGCCCCTGACGCACAAAAGGGCGGCCGCCCCGCCTCCCCGGAAATGGGGAGACGGAACGACCGCCCTCGACGACCGCGCGCTTAGAACACCGGCACCCCGTCCCGCGTCAGCTTCCAGTCCACCGAAGCGAACTCCGCCGGGTCCACCGAACCCTTCGCCTGCACCCAGGCGATGATCGTGTTCCGGATCTCCTCCGAATTCGCCCACAGCTGCTTCGCCGCCGGAACATGCGGGAAATTGCCGCCCCCGCTCGCCCGGTAGTTGTTCACCGCCAGCACGAACTGCGCCTTCGGATCGATCGGCTTCCCCTCGAACGACAGATTCACGATCCGCGAACCCACCGGCTTCGCGATGTCGATGTCGTACGTCAGACCCGACACCGCGTCGTAGTTGTAGTCCGGGGTGTTGTCCGCATTCGTCAGCTTCTCCGGATCCACCGGAGCACCCGCCGCCGTCCGCACGTAGTACTTCGCCGAGAACTCCAGGTAGTCCAGGATCTGCGCACCCGTCACCAGACGCGCCTCCAGCGTGTTCTCGAACGGATACAGACCCGCCGCGTCCTTGATCGTCACGTTCCCGGCCGGAATCCGCGCCGTACGCGAGAAGCACGACGCCTGCGACAGCACCGGAAGCTCCGCGTACTCACCGCCCGCCAGCGCCGCCTTCACCGTCTCCGCCTGGACGACGTTGATCAGATCGATGATCGGCTCGTCCTTCCACGCCGCCTCCGCCGTGGTCATCTCCGACGCCGCCGTACCGATCACCTGGTTGACGTACGCCACGACCTTCCTGTGCTCGTCCGCCAGCAGCTTCGTGATCTTCCGGTCCTCGGCCGCCGTGTTCGAATTCAGCACCCGCGAACCGGCCTTCTCGACCACCCAGCGGCCCTTCTCCCACACCACCTCGAAGTCGAACAGCGTCAGCCGCTGCCCCCACTTCAACGGCTCCGAGAGCACGACCTTCTTCCCCGTCTCCTTGTTCTCCACGAAGTACTCGGGAATCTCCAGGTGCGCGTGGCCCACCAGGATCGCGTCGATCCCCGGCACCTGCTCCGCCACCAGACCCGCCGCGTTCTCCACGTACGGAATCTGGTCCCCGTACGACGACGTCCCGCTGTTCCCCGAGTGCGCCGACACGATCACCACGTCCGCACCCATCGAACGCAGCCGAGGCACATACTTCGCCGCCTGCTCCTCAAGACCCGGGAACACCATCTTCCCGCTCACGTTCGCCTTGTCCCAGATCGCGATCCCCGGGTTCGTCAGCCCCAGAACCGCCACCTTCACATCACGCCCGTGCGGCGTCCGCAGCTTCTTGATCACATACGGCGCGAACGCCGGCCGCAGCGTCTTCGCGTCCAGCGCGTTCGCCCCGAGCAGCGGGAAATCGCACTGCTCCTCGAACTTCCGCAGCACCGGAATCCCGTAGTTGAACTCGTGGTTCCCCAGCGCCGCCGCGTCATAGCCGATCGCGTTCATCGCCTGCGCCATCGGATGCACCGGACCGCGCTTCGCCGTGATCGGGTCGATCTTCGCGTAGTAGTACGAAAGCTGCGTGCCCTGGATCGTGTCACCCGCGTCGATCATCAGGGTGTTGTGCCGGCCCTTCTCCCGCCGCACCTGCTCCACCAGCGTCGAGATCTTCGCCAGACCCACGTCGTTGTGGTCCTTGTCGTCGAACTCGGCGTCCGTGAAGTAGTCCCAGTTGAAGACATTCCCGTGCAGGTCCGTCGTCCCCATCACGGTGAACGCGTACCGCTTCTGCGGACGCCCGTGACCATGACCGTGCCCGCGCCCGTGCGCCTGGGCGGGCGACGCGGCGCCACCCACCACCACCGCGCTCGCGCCGGCCGCGGCCGATGTCCCCAGGAACGTCCTTCGGTTCAGCGGCATCTCGTCTCCCACATTCCGGTTCACTTGGTGCGAAGTTCTGTCGTACGCCGTCCAACAACGCGCGTAGATAATCACCCACGCACCACCCCCGGCAACACCCCCGGCAGGTTTCCGTTCCATGACCACACATCGACAGGACGCCGTCCCCCGGTGAACACCCCGGCTGTCACACCCGGATGCCAGAGTGGACCCATGACCGACACCGCGCAGCCCTACGGCACCCCGGACCAGCCCCGCCTCGCCGTCCGCGGCGAAGCCCGCCTCGAAGTCGACCCCGAGATCGCCCGCCTCTCCATCACCGTCACCGCCCGCGGCAAGGACCGCCGCGCCGCCCTCGAAGACCTCACCCGGCGCAACGCCACCGTCCTCGAACTCGCCCGCACCTACGGGGACGCCGTCGAGAAGATCGAGACCGGCGCCCTCTCCATCCACCCCGAACTCGTCCAGCGCGGCCGCGACGAGAAGATCCGCGCCTACCACGGACGCGTCTACATCACCGCCGTCCTCAACGACTTCACCGCACTCGGCGAGTTCGTCACCCGCGTCGGCGACCTCGACATGACCCACGTCAGCGGACCCTGGTGGGCTCTGCGCCCCACCTCACCGGCCCACGGCGAGGCCCGCCGCCAGGCCGTCCGCGAGGCCGTCCAGCGCGCCCGCGAATACGCCGGGGCGCTCGGCGCGGAGCTCGCCGCGCTGGTCGAACTCGCCGACATAGGCGCGGAGAACGCCGCCCCGCCGGTCGCGTACGCCAGGGCCGGCGGCTACGGCGCCCCGCCCCAGGCACCCGGCGCCGCCGCCGGAGGCCCGCCCCCCGTCGACCTCGAACCGCAGCGGCAGACCGTGTACGCGCAGGTGAACGCCCGCTTCACCATGACCCCGCCGAAACTCTGAATTCCCGGCTACGGGGACACCGGCGCGTGCTCATCCGAGCACGCCGCCGCACAATTCAACACTTGTCAATAACCCTTCATGCAAAGGTGGTTGGACAGTCATACAGAGCCAATTACCTACCCATAGGTAAGGTCTAGGCTCGAACCATGCGCCGAGCCAAAATCGTTTGTACCCTGGGACCCGCCACCGACTCGTACGACCAGATCAAGGCCCTGGTCGAGGCGGGAATGGACATCGCCCGCCTCAACCTCAGCCACGGCAGTTACGCCGAACACGAAGAGCGGTATCACCGCGTGCGCAAAGCGTCCGACGAGGCGCACCGCAGCGTGGGCGTCCTCGCCGACCTTCAAGGCCCGAAGATCCGCCTCGGACGCTTCCGTGAAGGACCCGTACTCCTTGAACGCGGCGACGACTTCACCATCACCGTCGAGCCGATGGACGGCGACCGCAACGGCTGCGGTACGACGTACGACGGGCTCGCCGCCGACGTCACCCCCGGTGAGCGCATCCTGATCGACGACGGCCGCGTCACCCTGGAGGTCACCGAGGTCGACGGCCCCCGCGTCCGCACCACCGTGGTCGAGGGCGGCATGGTCTCCGACCACAAGGGCCTCAACCTCCCCGGTGTCGCCGTCTCCGTCCCCGCGCTCTCCGAGAAGGACATCGAGGACCTGCGCTGGGCGATCCGCACGGGAGCCGACATCATCGCCCTCTCCTTCGTCCGCAGCGGCCGCGACATCGAGGACGTCCACCGCGTGATGGACGAGGAGGGCCGCCGCCTCCCGGTCATCGCCAAGGTCGAGAAGCCGCAGGCCGTCGAGAACATCGAGGACATCGTGGCCGCGTTCGACGGGATCATGGTCGCCCGCGGCGACCTGGGCGTCGAAATGCCGCTGGAGCAGGTCCCGATCGTCCAGAAGCGCGCGATCAAGCTCGCCAAGCGGAACGCGAAGCCGGTCATCGTCGCGACGCAGATGCTCGACTCGATGATCGACAACTCCCGGCCCACCCGCGCCGAGGCGTCCGACGTCGCGAACGCGATCATCGACGGCACGGACGCGGTGATGCTCTCCGGCGAGACGAGCGTCGGCAAGTACGCGATCGAGACCGTCCGCACGATGGCCCGCATCGTGGAGGCGGCCGAGGAGGACATCCTCGCGAAGGGGCTCCCGCCGCTGACGGACCGGAACAAGCCCCGCACCCAGGGCGGCGCGGTGGCCCGCGCGGCGGCGGAGATGGGCGACTTCCTCGGCGCGAAGTTCCTGGTGGCCTTCACGCAGAGCGGCGACACGGTGAAGCGGTTGTCGCGTTACCGCTCCCCGATCCCGCTTCTGGCCTTCACTCCGGACCCGGCGACGCGTTCGCAGCTCAATCTGACCTGGGGCGTCGAAACGTTCCTGGGGCCGCACGTGGACTCCACGGACGCGATGGTCGCCCAGGTGGACGAGGAGCTCCTGAAGATCGGCCGCTGCCAGAAGGGCGACGTCGTGGTCATCACGGCCGGCTCCCCGCCGGGTGTCGCGGGCTCCACGAATCTGGTGCGCGTGCACCACATCGGCGAGGACGACAGCCCGAAGTAGGGGCGGCTCAGTATTTCGGCCCGACGTGAGCGTCCATGAGAGCGACGGACGCCCGTCGGGCGACGGAGATGTTCTTGCCGTTGGTGTCCTTCCACTCGACGCCGACCCGGTCGAGCGTGTCGGTGTAGAGCCTCAGGATGTCGGCCGACAGGTTGGTGAAGAAGTAGCGCGGGTACTCGTAGCGCCGTCGTTCGCCACGGACGAGGCGGGTGGCCCAGTTGGTGATGCGGCAGCCGTCGGAGTGGATGAGGCCGCGGATGAACTCCCAGGGATGTGCGTCCACGATCTTCTGCTGCCACTGGGCCAGAGCGATGGTGCGGTCATGCTTCTTGCCGGGACCATGCTGCGGGAACAGGCAGGGCCAGTGCCTGCTGTAGCTGGTCACTGCGACGCACCCCTGCTTCTGCGCGAGATACACGGAGCCGGACGGATGGATGGCCGCGACAGCACGGCGGCATTCTTCGATGAGACCCGCCATGCATCGGCGCAGGCAATGCGTAAGTAGTAGCCGCGTCCCCGTGGGTGCGCGCTGATACAGCCGTCGCCCAAGTACAGGCCCAGCAGATACGCGTAGTTGGCAGGGTCATCGAGTGGCAACGGCACGGGCGCGCAGCGGGGGCATTCGGTGTGCCCCAGGATGCGAGGCAGTGGCTCGATGCGTGTGAGCCAGGAGCGTATCGCTGCCCGCGAAATACCGGTCTGCTTGCTCACAGCGTTCTGGCTGAGGCCCTGATCAAGGAGCGAAAGCGCGTGCTTACGTGTTTCCAGGTCGTACACACGGACGAGCCTGGTCGGAGCGCAATGCTCCGAGGGAGAAACGACGGTGCAATCACACGATGGTGTGCATCAGTGGCATTTCCCTGCGGCCTTGGAATCGAAGGAAAAGTGCCCCGGGTCGGATTCGAACCGACACTGTATGGGTTTTGAATCCATCGCCTGCTGCCAATTGGGCTACCGGGGCTGACAGAATCGAAGGTTTCCTCCGACCCGCTGCGCGACCACCATACCGCAGCTGGGTAGGCTCAAGGGAGCTGTACCTGCCCTGGACCAAGGAGCCCCGTGACCACCCCCGAGTCGCCCCAGCCCGTCGCCGATGACGACAAGTCGCACGTTCCGCCGCTGACGACCCGTGTCGTCATCGCCGAGGACGAGGCGCTCATTCGCCTCGACCTCAAGGAGATGCTCGAAGAGGAGGGGTACTCCGTCGTCGGGGAGGCCGGGGACGGGCAGCAGGCCGTGGAGCTGGCGCGGGAGCACAAGCCGGACCTGGTCATCCTCGACGTGAAGATGCCCGTGCTCGACGGGATCTCCGCCGCCGAGAAGATCGCCGAGGAGTCCATCGCGCCGGTGCTCATGCTCACCGCCTTCTCGCAGCGCGACCTCGTGGAGCGGGCCCGGGACGCCGGGGCGATGGCGTACCTCGTGAAGCCGTTCAGCAAGAGCGACGTCGTCCCGGCGATCGAGATGGCCGTGTCCCGGTTCTCCGAGCTGAAGGCCCTGGAGAACGAGGTCGCGGACCTCGCCCAGCGGCTGGAGACGCGGAAGCTGGTGGACCGGGCGAAGAGCATTCTCCAGACGGACTACGGGCTGTCCGAGCCGGAGGCGTTCCGGTGGATCCAGAAGACGTCCATGGACCGCCGGCTGTCGATGCAGCAGCTCGCCGAGGCCCTGATCGCGGACGCCGAGGAGAAGAAGAAGGCCGCCGAGTAACCCGTACAGCACAGGAAAGGCCCGCGCCACGGAGGCGCGGGCCTTTCTCGTGCGCGTAAGGGCTCAGTCCTCGCCCAGGTACGCCTTGCGGACGGACTCGTCGTGGAGGAGGTCCGCTCCGGTGCCGGAGAGGACGATCTTGCCGATCTCCATGACGTGGCCCTGGTCGGCCAGGGAGAGCGCGGCCTGGGCGTTCTGCTCGACCAGGAGGATCGTCGTGCCGGAGGCGCGGAGTTCGACGATGGTCTCCATGATCTTCTGCATCATGATCGGCGAGAGGCCCATGGAGGGCTCGTCGAGCATGAGCAGCTTGGGCTGGGACATCATCGCCCTGCCCATGGCGAGCATCTGCTGCTCGCCGCCGGAGAGCGTTCCGGCGGCCTGCTTCCGGCGTTCCCCGAGGATGGGGAAGAGGTCGTAGGCGCGCTGGACGTCCTTCTCGATGCCCGCCTTGTCGTTGCGGAGATACGCACCGAGCAGCAGGTTCTCCGTGATCGTCAGCCGGGGGAAGATGTGCCGGCCCTCGGGGGAGTGGGCGAGGCCCAGGGAGACGATCTTGTGCGCGGGGATGTTGGTGAGCGGTTTGCCCTCGAAGAGGACGCGGCCGCTCAGCGGTTTGAGCAGCCCGGAGAGGGTGCGCAGGGTGGTGGTCTTGCCGGCGCCGTTGGTGCCGATGAGGGTGACCACCTGGCCGGCCTCGACGGTGAACGAGATGCCCTTGACGGCTTCGATCTTGCCGTAGGCGACGCGGAGGTCCTCGACCTCCAGCAGTGCGGTCATCGGTTGTCCTCCTCTTCTGTTTCCGTGGTCGTGGTGGCGGCGGCCTCCGCCTTCTCGACCTCGGCGACCTCGTCCGCGCCGGGGGCGCCTTCGAAGGGGGTGCCGAGGTAGGCGGCGATGACGCGTTCGTCGCTCTGGACCTCGGACGCGGTGCCCTCGACCAGCTTCTCGCCCTGGACGAGGCAGGCGACCCGGTCGCAGAGGTTGAAGATGAAGCGCATGTCGTGCTCGATGACGAGGACGGCGATGCCCTGGTCCCGGATCGCGAAGATGAGCTCTTCGGTGACGCGGGTCTCCTGCGGGTTCATGCCGGCGGTGGGCTCGTCCAGGAGGAGGAGTCCGGGGTCGCTGGCGAGCGCGCGGGCGATCTCCAGCTTGCGCTGGTCTCCGTAGGGGAGGTTGCGCGCGAGGTGGTCGGCCTTGTCCTGGAGGCCGATGAACTCCAGGAGTTCCATGGCGCGTGCGCGGCTGGCGGTCTCCGCGGCGTGGTAGCCGGGGAGGTGCAGCAGCGCCGACCAGAGCCCTTCCTTGGTCCGGGTGTGGCGTCCGACGAGGACGTTCTCCAGGACGGTCATGTTGGCGAAGAGCCGGATGTTCTGGAAGGTGCGGGCGATGCCTGCCTTGGTGACGAGGTGGGGCTTGGGCGGCAGGACGGTGCCCTTGTAGCTGACCTTGCCCTCGGTGGGGACGTACAGGCCGGTGAGGCAGTTGAAGAAGGTGGTCTTGCCGGCGCCGTTGGGGCCGATGAGGCCGACGATCTCGCCGCTGTTGACCTGGAGGTCGACGTCGCGGACGGCGGTGAGGCCGCCGAAGCGCATGGTGACCCCGCTGGCGTCCAGGACGGTCGTCCCGGTGGCGGTCTTGGTGGTGGTGGTCATGGTGTTACGCCCCCGCCTTGGCGATGCCGGCGTCCGTCTCGTCGGACTTCCGGGGTGTGGGCACGTCGAGCTGGTCGTTCTCGTGGAATTCGAGCTGCTTCCTGCGGTCGGCGATCAGGCCCTCGGGCCGGAAGCGCATCAGGAGGACGAGCGCGATCCCGAAGAGGAACAGCTGGTAGTCCTGCATGAACTGGAGCTTGGCCGGGATGAGGTAGAGCAGCGCGGCGCCGACAAAGGGTCCGCTGAGGGTTCCCATGCCGCCGAGGATGACGGCGGCGAGGAGGAACGCGGAGTTCGGCGGCACGGAGCCGGCGAACTGGTACTGCTCGGGCGTCACGGTGTAGTTGACGTGTGCCTGTACGGTGCCGGCGAGGCCGGCCAGCGTGGCGCCGAGGGCGAAGGCGAGCAGCTTGAGCCGGAAGGCGTTGATGCCCATGGCGGTGGCGGCGGTCTCGTCCTCGCGGATGGCGACCCAGGCGCGGCCGATGCGGGATTCCCCGGAGCGGCGGAAGACCAGGACGACGATGGCGGTGACGACGAGCATCAGCAGGTAGTAGTTGGCCGGCCTGCTGAGGGTGAAGGGTCCGACGTCGTGGCTCAGGGCGAAGTCGATCCCGAAGAGGTTGAGGTCGGGGATGCTGGGGATGCCCTGGGAGCCGTTGGTGAGGTCGGGGCCGCTGTTGCCGTTGAGGTTGTTCACGGTGACGCGGAAGATCTCGCCGAAGCCGAGCGTCACGATGGCGAGGTAGTCGCCGCGCAGCCGCAGGGTCGGGGCGCCGATGAGGACGCCGAAGATCATCGAGACGACGGCTCCGGTGAGGACGGCGGCCCAGAAGGGGAACTTGACGCCGATCGCGGAGAGGGGTGCGCCCGAGACGAGGGCGGCGGTGTAGGCGCCGACGCCGAGGAAGGCGACGTAGCCGAGGTCGAGGAGGCCGGCGAGGCCGACGACGACGTTGAGGCCCAGGGCGACGGTGGCGAAGATGAGGATGTTGACGCCGATGAGGGCGTATTCCGCGGTGTCCTGGGTGAAGGGGAAGCAGAGCGCGGCGACCAGGGCGGCCGTGAGGGTGACGTTGCGGTGCTTGGCGGTCAGTGCGGTGAGCCGGGCGATGAGTCCGGCGCGGGTGAGCGCGGTGAAGGCGAAGCCCGCGGTGATGAGGAAGCCGATGAACTGTTCGGAGTCCTCGGTGGGGATGTCGATCCCGTAGGTGAAGACGTAGAGCGCGAGGCCGAAGGAGACCGCGATGATGATGATCTCGGCCCAGGCCGGGAGGGCCTTGGCGCGGGGTGCGGAGGGGGCGGCGAGGCTGTTGCGGAAGCGCTGCCAGGCGTTCGGCGCGGGGCCGTCCTCGGAGAGGGGGACGTCGTGGGGGAGGGCGAGGGAGGCGATGAGGGCGACGAGTGCGCCGATGCCGCTGACCCAGGCTCCCGGTTCGAGGTTGACGACGCCGCCGAGCTCGTAGGAGATGGCGCCCATGGCGTAGCCGGTGGTGCCGAAGGTGGCGAGGGCCAGGAGGCGGACGGGGCTGTTGGTGCCGGCGGGGGTGAGCCAGCGCAGTCCGGGGATGCCGTAGCCGGTGAGGGCGAAGAGCAGGGTGAGGACCGCGCCGGTGAGGGTGAGGACCTGGAGGCCGCCGGGGTAGCCGGTGACGGTGAGGTCGCCGGGGAATTCGGAGGTCCAGGTCCAGGGGAGGAGCGTGCCGGCGAGGGCGGCCGCGGCGCCGGTGAGGGTGGCGATGCGGGCGATGGGCGCGGGGAGCGGGAGCAGTGCGGTGGTCATCCGTATCACGCCCTGTCCGCGACGCGTTCGCCGAGCAGGCCCTGGGGCCGCAGCAGCAGGACGACGATGAGGAGGACGAAGGCCCACACGTCCTTCCAGGCGCCGCCGCCGAAGAGGTCCATGCCGGGCACGTCGCTCATGTAGCCGGTGGCGAGGGATTCGGCGACGCCGAGGACGACGCCGCCGAGCATGGCGCCGTAGATGTTGCCGATGCCGCCGAGGACGGCGGCGGTGAACGCCTTGAGGCCCATGAGGAAGCCCATGCGGAAGCCGATCTGGCCGTTCTTGAGCCCGTAGGCGACGGCGGCGACGGCGGCGAACGCGGCACCGATGGCGAAGGCCATGACGATGATGCGGTCGGTGTTGATGCCCATGAGCTTGGCGGTGTCGGGGTCCTGCGAGGTGGCCTGCATGCCGCGGCCGGCGCGGGTCTTGGAGACGAAGAGCCCGAGGGCGATCATGCAGACGGGGGCGGAGATGAGGACGAAGAGGTCACCGCGCTGGACGTGGGCGCCGAAGAGTTCGAAGGCGTCGCCCTTGAACTGCGGGAAGGGGTGGTCCTTGGTGGCGTCCGGGTACCACTTCCAGATGGCCTGCTGGAGGGCGAGGGAGAGCCCGATCGCGGTGATCAGCGGGGCGAGCCGGGGGGCGTTGCGCAGGGGCCGGTACGCGAAGCGTTCGGCGGCGACGCTGATGGCGACGGAGCATATGACGCCGCCGATGATCATGAGGGGGACGATAGCGAGGAGGTTGGAGCCGGCCGGCATCCAGAGGTACACGGTGAGAGCTCCGAAGCCTCCGATCATGAAGATCTCGCCGTGGGCGAAGTTGATGAGCTGGATGATTCCGTAGACCATCGTGTAGCCGATCGCGATGAGTCCGTACATCGCGCCGAGGATGAGTCCATTGGCCAGCTGTTGCGGCAGTTCGTGCACCGCAGGGCCTCCGTGGAGTGGTTCGGATATGGCACCGCGCGGGAGTGCTCGTAGCGCTCCCGCGCGGTCTGGGGTCAGGTCGGGGCGTGCCCGGGAGCGGTTACGGCTTGTACGCCTCGCTGAGCTTGGAGACCCACTTGCCACCGTCGACCTGGTAGGCGGTCATCATGGTGTTGGTGGTGTCGCCGAACTCGTCGAAGGAGACCGGGCCGGTCACGCCGTCGAACTTGACCTTGCTCATGGCGTCGAGCACCTTGGCGCGGGCGTCGTCGGGGAGCTTGCCGTCGTTCCCGGAGACGGCGAGCTTGACGGCCTCGATGATGGCCCAGGTGGCGTCGTAGGTGCCGCCCCCGTAGGCCTCGTAGGCGTCCTTGTAGCCGGCGGTCTTGTAGTCCGCGATGAACTTCTTGGCGGAGTCGAGCTCCTCGACGGGCTTGCCGACGGAGGTCGCGATGTCGCCCTGGGCCTTCTTGTTGAGCTTGATGAAGTCGGCGCTGTACATGCCGTCGCCGCCCATGAGCGGGATCTGGACGCTGTCCTTGAGCTGCTGGCTCAGGGGCGCGCCGGCGGGGTACTCGCCGCCGTAGTAGACGGCCTTGGCGCCGGACTTCTTGACCTTGGTGACGACGGCGTTGAAGTCGCGGTCGTCGGGGTTCACGTGGTCGGCGCCGACGATCTTGCCGCCGAGGTCGGTGAAGGTGGCCTTGAAGGAGGCCGCGAGACCGGCGCCGTAGGGCTTCTGGTCGTCGATGAGGTAGACCTGCTTGATCTTCGCGTTGTTGTACAGGTACTTCGCGGCGAAGGCGCCCTGGATCTGGTCCGTGGTGGCGGTGCGGAAGTAGGTCTTGAAGGGGCGCTTCTTGTCGCCGGTCTTCCAGTTGTCGCCCTGGGTCAGCTCGGTGCCGGTGTTGGCGGGGGAGACCTGGGTGAGGCCGGCGTCGTTGAGCGGCTTCTGCATCGACTGGGAGACGCCGGAGTTCAGCGGGCCGACGACACCGACGACCTTCTTGTTGTCGATGAACTTGGTGGCGTTCTGCTGGCCGACGGAGGGCTGGGCCTGGTCGTCGAGCGGCTGCACCTCGAAGGTGATGCCGGGGACCGTCTTCTCCTTGTTCGCCGTCTTGGCGGCGAGGTCGGCGGAGTTCTTGATGCCGAGGCCGAGGGCGGAGAGGTCACCGGTGAGCGGCGCGTCGACGCCGATGACGACGGTCGTGTTGCCGCTGCTGCTGTTGCCGTCGCTCTTGTTGTCGTCGTCGCGCGACCCGCAGGCGGTGAGCGTCAGTGCACCGGTGGTGAGCACTGTGGTGAGGATGAGCAAAGAACGGTGTCGCACGAAAGGTCCTTTCCCTGGCGCGGCCTCCTCGCTTGAGGTGCCGTGTCGTTCGCCGGGCCGTACTGGGTTGGTACAGGGCCGTGCTTGCAGACGCGCCCGGCGGCGCGGTGACTGGCCGTGACTCTAAGGGCAGCGGTGGGGGTCGGGAGTGGTACCGGCCAAGGATGTGACTGTCTTGTTATGCCCTTGAGCAAGGCTTGAGGTGGCTGGGTGGACATGTCCAGCTTTTTACCGGACCGTGAAGTGACCGCAATGTGAGAACGTGCAGCTCTGCTAAGGGGCTTGAGGTGATCTTGCTGCTGTCGCCTGGCGGGGGCCCGGTGTGGGGGTGTGGGGGCATGCCGGAGGGCCCGGTGGCTGCGGGGCCGGGCTGATCGCGTCGCGGCGGGGCGCTCCGCCTCGGACGATGATTACGCTGCGTTACGGCGGCGAGGGTGCGGCGACGGGGTGTGGTGGTGGGGTGGGTGAGGTGCGGCAGACGAGTGGGCCATGGAACGGCGGTCCGGGTCAAGGGGATTGATGCCGCGTGCTGGTCAATTTCCCTGATCGGAAGGGTGGTTGTGCCCGGATATGCCGCTGCCCGGCCGTTTTGGGTGACGGCCGGGCAGGGGGGTGGTGCGGTGGTGCGGGGTCAGGCGGCTTCGGGTGCGGGCGCTTCGCGCAGCAGGCAGGTGAGGCGCGCGGTGCAGACCCGCTTGCCCTGTTCGTCGGTGATGGCGATCTCGTACGTGGCGGTGGTGCGGCCCCGGTGCACGGGGGTTGCGGTGCCGGTGACGAGGCCGCTGCGTACCCCTCGGTGATGGGTGCAGTTCAGGTCGACGCCCACGGCGAACTTGGACGGGCCGCCGTGCAGCATCGATCCGACGGAGCCCAGGGTCTCGGCGAGGACGGCGGAGGCGCCGCCGTGCAGGAGTCCGTACGGCTGGGTGTTGCCCTCGACCGGCATGGTGCCGACGACGCGCTCGGCGGAGGCTTCGAGGATGCGGACGCCCATGCGCTCGCCGAGGTGACCGGCGGAGAAGAGGGCGGGCAGGTCGACGCCGAGCGCGGCGTACTCGTCGATGATCTCCTGGGGGAACGTGGGTGTGGTCTGCTCGCCCATGGGTCCGCCTTTCGTCGCTGTGTGGTGCTCGTCCGACGTCGTTCTATCAGACGCCTGAGCGAGCGCTTAGCCCGCCGGCTCGAAGCGGACCACGACGGACTTGGAGGCGGGGGTGTTGCTGGTGTCGGCGGTGGAGTCGAGGGGGACCAGCACATTGGTCTCCGGGTAGTACGCGGCGGCGCAGCCCCGGGCGGTCGGGTAGTGGACGACGCGGAAGCCGGGGGCGCGGCGCTCCACGCCGTCCTTCCACTCGCTGACGAGGTCGGTGTAGGACCCGTCGGCGAGCCCGAGGGCTTCCGCGTCCTGCGGGTGTACGAGGACGACGCGGCGGCCGCCCTTGATGCCCCGGTAGCGGTCGTCCAGGCCGTAGATCGTGGTGTTGTACTGGTCGTGGGAGCGCAGGGTCTGGAGCAGCAGCCGGCCCTCGGGCAGTTCGGGGAACTCGACGGGCGCGGCGGTGAAGTTGGCCTTGCCGGTGGCGGTGGGGAAGCGGCGGGAGTCGCGCGGGCCGTGCGGGAGGGTGAAGCCGCCGGGGTGGGCGATGCGCGCGTTGAAGTTCTCGAAGCCGGGCACGACCCGGGAGATGCGGTCCCGGATGGTCGCGTAGTCCTTCTCGAACTCCTCCCAGGGCGTGGCGGATCCGGGTCCGAGCACGGCGCGGGCGAGGCGGGCGACGATGGCGGGTTCGGAGAGCAGGTGCGGGCCGGCGGGGGTGAGGTTGCCGCGCGAGGCGTGCACCTTGCTCATGGAGTCCTCGACGGTGACGAACTGCTTGCCGCCCGCCTGGACGTCCTTGTCGGTACGGCCGAGGGTGGGCAGGATCAGTGCGCGGGCGCCGGTGACGGCGTGGGAGCGGTTGAGCTTGGTGGAGACGTGGACGGTGAGGCGCGCGTTGCGCATGGCGGCCTCGGTGACGTCGGTGTCGGGGGTGGCGGCGACGAAGTTGCCGCCCATGGCGAAGAAGACCTTGGCCTCGCCGTCGCGCAGGGCGCGGATCGCGCGGACCACGTCGTAGCCGTGGTGGCGCGGTGAGGTGATCCCGAACTCCTTGTCGAGGGCGTCGAGGAAGGCGGGTGCGGGCCGTTCGAAGATGCCCATGGTGCGGTCGCCCTGGACGTTGGAGTGGCCGCGCACGGGGCAGACGCCGGCGCCGGGGCGGCCGATGTTGCCGCGCAGCAGGAGGAAGTTGACGACCTCGCGGATGGTCGGCACGGAGTGCTTGTGCTGGGTGAGTCCCATGGCCCAGCAGACGACGGTGCGCTCCGAGGCCAGGACCATCGCCAGGGCCTCTTCGACGGCGGCGCGGTCGAGCCCGGTCGCGGCGAGCGTCGTGTCCCAGTCCGCCTCGGCCGCGGCGGCGGCGAACTCCTCGTAGCCATGGGTGTGTTCGGCGACGAATGTCTGGTCGACGGCGCCCTCGGTCTCCAGGATCAGCTTGTTGAGGAGGCGGAAGAGGGCCTGGTCGCCGCCGATCCGGATCTGGAGGAAGAGGTCGTTGAGGGGGGTGCCCTTGAGCAGGCCCTGCGGGGTCTGCGGGTTCTTGAAGCGTTCGAGACCGGCCTCGGGCAGCGGGTTCACCGAGATGATCTTCGCGCCGGCGGCCTTGGCCTGCTCCAGGGCGGAGAGCATCCGGGGGTGGTTGGTGCCGGGGTTCTGCCCGGCGATGATGATCAGGTCGGCGTGGTGCAGGTCCTCCAGGGACACCGAGCCCTTGCCGACGCCGATCGTCTCGGTGAGCGCGGAGCCCGAGGACTCGTGGCACATGTTGGAGCAGTCCGGCAGGTTGTTGGTGCCGAACTCGCGGGCGAAGAGCTGAAGGAGGAACGCGGCCTCGTTGCTGGTGCGCCCGGAGGTATAGAAGACCGCCTCGTCGGGGGAGGCGAGGGCGCCCAGTTCCTCGGCCATGATGGCGAAGGCCCGCTCCCAGGTGATGGCCTCGTAGCGGTCGGCGCCCTCGGGCAGGTAGACGGGCTGGGTGATGCGGCCCTGCTGGCCGAGCCAGTAGCCGCTGCGTCCGGCGAGGTCGGAGACGGGGTGCGCGGCGAAGAAGTCCGGGGTGACCCGGCGCAGCGTGGCCTCCTCGGCGACGGCCTTGACGCCGTTCTCGCAGAACTCGGCGGTGTGCCGTTTGTCGCCCTCGGGCCAGGCGCAGCCGGGGCAGTCGAAGCCGTCCTTCTGGTTGACCTTGAGGAGGGTCTGCGCGGTGCGGCGCAGGCCCATCTGCTGCTGGGCGACGCGCAGGCTCTGGGCGACGGCGGGCAGCCCGGCGGCGGAGTGCTGGGCCGGTCCGACCCGGGGGGCGTCCTGGACGGGGTCTCCTGCGGGCGGCTTGCTGGCCATGGTGCTCCCCTTCGAGCCGGCTGCGGGCCCCCGGGAGGAGTCCCGCGGGTCCGCCGTGTGTGTTTCCTTCTCCCTCCGATCCTGGCACGCGGTCCGGGCCGGGTGCCCGGTGAGGCGCCGCGGGCGGTGGCCGGTCCGGATTGTCAGTGGGCCGTGGCAGGATCGGGGTGTGGCTGAGACGGCATCGAAGAAGACGGCAGACAACCGACCGCGCCTGCTCCTCATGGACGGGCACTCCCTGGCGTACCGGGCGTTCTTTGCGCTGCCCGCGGAGAATTTCACGACGGCGGCGGGCCAGCCGACGAACGCGGTGTACGGCTTCATGTCGATGCTCGCGAACACGTTGCGTGACGAGGCGCCGACGCACTTCGCGGTGGCGTTCGACGTGTCCCGCAAGACGTGGCGTGCGAAGGAGTTCCCGGAGTACAAGGCGAACCGTTCGAAGACCCCCGACGAGTTCAAGGGCCAGGTCGAGCTGATCGGCGAGCTGCTGGACGCGATGCACGCGGACCGGTTCGCGGTCGACGGCTTCGAGGCGGACGACGTCATCGCGACGCTGGCCACGCAGGCCGAGGCGGCCGGCTTCGAGGTCCTGATCGTCACCGGCGACCGCGACTCCTTCCAGCTGATCACGGACAACGTGACCGTGCTCTACCCCACCAAGGGCGTCTCCGAGCTGACCCGGTTCACCCCGGAGAAGGTCGTGGAGAAGTACGGCCTCACCCCCCGGCAGTATCCGGACTTCGCGGCGCTGCGCGGTGACCCGTCGGACAACCTTCCGAGCATCCCCAAGGTCGGCGAGAAGACCGCCGCGAAGTGGATCAACCAGTTCGGCTCGTTCGACGAGCTGATCGCCCGGGCCGACGAGGTCAAGGGCGTCGCCGGGCAGAATCTCCGCGACCACCTGGACGCGGTGAAGATGAACCGCGTGCTGACCGAGATGGTCCGGGACGTGGAGCTGCCGAAGACCCCGGAGGGGCTGGAGCGCGCTCCCTACGACCGCACGGCGGTCACCGGCATCCTCGACATACTGGAGATCCGCAACCCGAGCCTGCGCGAGCGGCTCCTCGCCGTGGACCCGGGCGCGGCGGAGGCCGAGCCGCCCGCCCCCGCCGCGGGGATCGAGCTGGACGGGACCGTGCTCGCCACCGGCGAGGTCGGCCCCTGGCTGGCGGAGCACGGCGCGCAGCCGCTCGGCGTCACGACGGTCGACACCTGGTCGCTCGGCGCCGGCACGGTCACCGAGATCGCCCTCGCCGCCGCCGACGGCTCCGCCGCCTGGCTGGACCCGGCGCAGCTGGACGAGGCCGACGAGCAGGCGTTCGCCGCCTGGGTCGCGGACCCGGCCCGGCCCAAGGTCATGCACAACGCGAAGAGCGCGATGCGGGTCTTCCCGGAGCACGGCTGGCACCTCGACGGCGTCACGATGGACACCGCCCTCGCCGCGTATCTGGTGAAGCCCGGCCGCCGCTCCTTCGCGCTGGACGCGCTGGCCGTGGAGTACCTGGGCCGCGAGCTGGCCCCGGCCGCGGCGGCCGACGGTCAGCTGGCGTTCGGCGCCGACGACCGGGCGGAGGCCGACGCCCTGATGGCACAGGCCCGCGCGGTCCTGGACCTCGGTGACGCGTTCACGGAGCGGCTGAAGGAGGTCGGCGCGGCCGAGCTGCTGCACGACATGGAGCTCCCGACGTCGATCCTGCTCGCCCGCCTGGAGCGGCACGGCATCGCGGCGGACCGGGCCCATCTGGAAGGCATGGAGCAGCAGTTCGCCGGTGCCGTCCAGCAGGCGGTGAAGGAGGCGCACGCGTCGGTGGGCCGGGAGTTCAACCTCGGTTCGCCCAAGCAGCTCCAGGAGGTGCTGTTCGGCGAGCTGGGCCTGCCGAAGACCAAGAAGACCAAGACCGGTTACACGACGGACGCGGACGCGCTGGCCTGGCTGGCCGCCCAGACCGAGCACGAGCTGCCGGTCCTCATGCTCCGCCACCGCGAGCAGGCGAAGCTGCGGGTCACGGTCGAGGGCCTGGTGAAGACGATCGCGGCGGACGGCCGCATCCACACCACGTTCAACCAGACGGTGGCCGCGACCGGCCGCCTCTCCTCCACCGACCCGAATCTGCAGAACATCCCCGTCCGCACGGACGAGGGCCGGGCGATCCGCCGCGGCTTTGTCGTCGGCGAGGGCTTCGAGACGCTGATGACGGCCGACTACAGCCAGATCGAACTGCGCGTGATGGCCCATCTCTCCGAGGACGCGGGCCTGATCGAGGCCTTCACCTCCGGCGAGGACCTGCACACCACGGTCGCCTCGCAGGTCTTCGGCGTCGAGAAGTCCGCGGTCGACCCGGAGATGCGGCGCAAGATCAAGGCCATGAGCTACGGCCTGGCGTACGGGCTCTCCGCCTTCGGGCTCTCCCAGCAGCTGAACATCGAGGCGGGCGAGGCGCGCGTCCTGATGGACACCTACTTCGAGCGGTTCGGCGGAGTCCGGGACTATCTGCACCGCGTTGTGGAGGAGGCCCGGGCGACCGGGTACACGGAGACGGTCTTCGGCCGCCGCCGCTACCTCCCCGACCTCAACAGCGACAACCGCCAGCGCCGCGAGACCGCCGAGCGGATGGCGCTCAACGCCCCGATCCAGGGCACCGCCGCCGACATCGTCAAGGTCGCCATGCTCCACGTCGACCGGGCACTGACCGAGGCGGAGCTCACGTCCCGGATGCTGCTCCAGGTGCACGACGAAATCGTGCTGGAGATCGCCGCGGGCGAGCGGGAGCAGGTCGAGCGCATCCTGCGCCACGAGATGTCCACGGCGGTGCGGCTGCGCGCCCCGCTGGACGTGTCGGTCGGCGTCGGCGGCGACTGGGAGTCAGCGGCCCACTGACCGTTTCCGGCCGGGGCCCGGCTCCGCGGACGGGCCCCGGCCGGTCCGAGGAGCCGGGCCCCGGCGTACGGGGGCGAGCCGCACCGCCGCCGCGTACAGCAGGAGCCCGGCCGCGAGCCCCGCGCCCGCGCCGAAGCAGGCCGTCGGGATGATGTCCAGCGGCGTGTCGACGTGCCCGTAGTACGCGTACCAGCGGGCGCACCGATGGGCGGTGCCCAGCACGGCGCACAGCCCGACCGAGGCGAGCGCCCAGCCCCGGACCCGCGCGGTCAGGACCGGCACGGACGCGGGCACCGGCCGGTCCCCGGTCCGCCGCAGCCCCGACGCCGTGAACCAGGCGAGCAGCAGCAGGGCCGGGGCCGATGTGCCGTACTGGACGAGCGTGAAGACGGGGTATCCGGCCACGCTGCCGTCGAGCCCCGGCACCAGCCGTACGCCCCACCGGTCGTGATGGGTGAAGGCGTCCCACACGACATGGGTGGCGGACCCGATGACCGCCGACACCGCGAACCACCCGGCGTCCCGGGCACCAAGTCCGCGCCGTCCGGGGCCCGTCGCCGCCCCGCCGCCCCGCAGCCAGGCGTGCACCCGCCCCCGCCACCGCTGCGGCAGCAGCGCCACCAGCGGGTCGCGCAGCAATAGCCACAGGCCGAGCGCCACCGCGGTGATCAGGACGTCCGCGGTGACCACACCCCACACCGCGTGGGTCACCTCGCCGAACTCCATGGCACCCGGAATCACCGAGTCCGCGAAGTACGTCAGGTCGGGGGCGAACGACCCGGCGACCAGGGCCGAGGCGAGCAGCGGACCGCGGCCCGTACCGTCGCGCCGGATCCCCGGCAGCACGGCGGCGGCATGGCTGAGCGTGAAGGGCATGCGGGCAGTATGCGTGACCCGGAGGGGCAGCGACGGGGTGGCCCGAGGGGCAGGAAGGTCCGTCACGGGAATGTCCGCACGTGGACAACTTGTGTTCAGGAAGGTGAGAAAGCGGTAAGAACCGGCCCGCCCGCTGTGTGCGGGCCGGAGGACTTGCCGTAGGGTCGCCTGAGTCCAGGCGCAGGGGAGCGCCGACGGTGACGAGGGGGAGGGCCCACACTTCATGGCAGCGCAATTCGGTCGCCGACTGTACAGAGGAGCGGCCACCACCGCCGTGGCTGCCGTCGCCGTGGCGGCGCTTTCCGCCTCGCAGGCCCCGGGGTCCCCGCTGGTCGCGGCGGACAGTGACCACTCCTCCGCCGGTGCGGCGACACCCACCGAACAGGGCGGCAACGGCGGTGTCTCCGGCGACTCGCCGTACTACACGGACCTGCCGCCGCTGAACACCCCGGACAAGCCCGGCGGTTCGGCCAACCTGCCGGTGACCGGCCCCGCCGAGTCCGGTATACCCGCCTCCGTCCTCGCGGCGTACAAGAAGGCGCAGGGGACCATCGCGGGCACGGACGCGGCCTGCCGGCTGCCGTGGCAACTGCTCGCCGCGATCGGCAAGGTCGAGTCCGGCCAGGCCCGCGGCGGCCGGGTCGACGCGCAGGGCACCACGCTCTCCCCGATCCTCGGCCCCGCCCTCGACGGCAACGGCTTCGCCCTGATCAAGGACACCGACAACGGCGCCTACGACGGGGACCGGACGCACGACCGGGCCGTCGGCCCGATGCAGTTCATCCCGTCCACCTGGGCGACCTGGGGCCAGGACGGCAACGGTGACGGCCGCAAGGACCCCAACAACGTCTACGACGCCGCGCTCGCCGCCGGACGCTACCTCTGCGCCGGCGACCGCGACCTGTCGACCGCCACCGACCTGGACCGGGCGGTCCTGAGCTACAACCACTCCGACGTGTACCTGCGTACGGTCCGCTCCTGGTTCACGTACTACAACCGCGGCACGCACGAGGTCCCCGACGGCACCGGCGTCCTCCCGACCGGCCCAACGAGCCGGAATCCGGGCCCCAGCCGGCCGGTCGGCGGCCCGTCGAGCACCCCGTCCCCGTCGCCCTCGCCGTCCGGAACGCCGAGGCCCAGCGAGTCCCCCGAGCCCACGAAGCCGGCCGAGCCGTCCCCCGAGCCCTCGAAGCCCGCCGGCACCGCCAAGCCGCCGGCGCCCTCGCACACCCCGAAGCCCGAGCCCAGCCCGGCGTACGTCGCGTCCTCGATGGAGAAGGTGTCCTCCATCGGGTCCACCGCCGTCGCCGGTGAGACCTTCGAAGGGCACGCAGCGGTGCGGACGCGCAGCGTCCGCGGCGGCCCGGTGGCCAAGGAAGCCGTGACCTTCAGCATCACCGGTAACTCCGGTGTCACGTTCGAAGGCGGCCTCAGGACCGTCGTCGTCCCGACCGGAGCCGACGGCATCGCGACCGCCCCTGCCGTGCGCGCGGGCGAGAAGACCGGCGCGTTCCAGGTGAATGCCAATGCCCGCGGCGTTTCGACGCTCTCCGTCTCCTTTTCCGGCACGGTCACCAGCCACCTGCCCGACGCCCTGGTGCTGACAGGGAACCCGAAGCTGACCGCCGTCGCAGGTGAGGCTTTCGAGGGCATTACGGTCGCCGCCACCTACAAGGGCAAGCCCGTGGGCGAGGTCCTCACCTACCCCTCCGTAGTCACCGACGGCCGCGACCCGGACGCGCCCGGCCAGGGCCCGTTCTGGACGAATGGCGCGGGCGACATCACCCGCAGCCTCGACGAGCAGTACACGGAGGCCAACGGCGTCTACAAGGTGCCGACGTTCTACGCCGACGGCCCGGCCGGTACGTACACGCTGCGCATCGTTGTCGGCGACGCCGCGCTCGACATCGAGTTGACCGTCGTGGCGCCCCCGGTCCACACCGGCTCCTGACGCGATCCGCCGGACAGTCCCTCCGCCGCTCACCGGCCGAGGGGCTGTCCCTGTCTTACTCCCGCTTCAGCCGCGCCTTCGTGAAGCGGGTCGCCTCCACCGTCGTCGGGTCCTCCGGCCACGGGTGCTTCGGGTAGCGGCCGCGCAACTCCGCCCGGACCGCCTTGTAGCCGTCGCGCCAGAACGACGCCAGGTCCGCCGTCACCGCCGCGGGCCGCCCGGCGGGGGAGAGCAGGTGCACCAGCACCGGCACGCCCGCCACCTCCGGGGTCTTTTGGAGGCCGAACAGCTCCTGGAGCTTCACCGCGAGCACCGGCTGGTCCCCGCCGTACTCCACCCGGATCCGCGAACCGCTCGGCACCTCGATCCGCTCCGGCGCCAGCTCGTCCAGGCGGACCGCCTCACCCGTCGCCCACGGCAGCAGCCTCCGCAGCGCCTGCCCCGCGTCGATCGCGGCCAGCTCGGAGCGCCGCCGCGCCCGGGACAGCTCGGGCTCCAGCCAGGCCCCGGGGTCCGCGAGCAGCGCCCCGTCCGACACGTCCGGCCACGGCTCACCCAGCACCCGGTGCAGGAAGGCCAGCCGCTCCCGCAGCTGCCCCGCGTCCCGGCTCCACCGCAGCAGCCCCGGACCCTCCCGCCGCAGCCCCTCCACCAGGGCGTCGCGGACCAGCCCCGGACCGGGCTGCTTCAGCGGGCGCGCGGCCAGCTCGACCGCCCCCAGCCGCTCCACCCGGCGGGCCACCACGTCCCGGCCGTCCCACCGGACCTCCTCGCCCGCGAACCGCAGCGGCGCCGCCGCCAGGAGCGCGGTGTCCTCGTCGATGACGGCCGCCAGGCGCACCCGGGCGGACGCCGCGTGCGCGGGCCGGTCCGCGACGGCGACGGCCAGCCAGGGCGCCCCGCGCAGCCCGGAGCCCTCGCCCGGCTCCGCGCCGGTGCCCGACGCCATCAGGAACGTCCCGCCGCCCCGCGCCCGCGCCACCCGCTCCGGGAACGCCAGGGCCGCCACCAGACCGACGGCCACGTCCTCCGCGACCGGCCGCCCGCCGCCGTCGCCCTTCAGCGCGGACGACAGGCGCCGCACCTCCTGGCGCCAGCGGCCCGCGTAGGCGTCCTGGCCCCGGCGCGCGGTGCGCAGCGCGGCCGCCAGATCGTCCCCGTACGAGCGGGGCGGTTCCTCGCTCAGCAGCGCCACCACCTCGGCGGCCCGGCGCCCGCCCACCTCGGCCGCCCCGTCCAGCAGCGCCCGGGCCAGCCGGGGGTGCAGCCCGAGGCGGGACATCCGCACACCCCGCTCGGTGACCCGGCCGTCCGGGCCCACCGCGCCGACCGCTGCAAGGACCTCGCGCGCGGCGGCCATCGCCCCCTCCGGCGGTGCGTCCAGCAGCGCCAGCCCGGAGGCGTCCGGATCGCCCCAGCAGGCCGTCTGGAGGGCGAACGCCGTCAGGTCGGCCACCCTGATCTCCGGGGCCGGGAACCGGGCGAGCCGGCCGTCCTCGGCCCGGTCCCAGCAGCGGTACACCGTGCCCGGCGCCTCGCGCCCGGCCCGCCCCGCGCGTTGCCGGCCCGACGCCTGCGAGGCCCGTACGGTCGTCAGCGCGCTCAGCCCCCGGGCGTGATCGGTGCGCGGCTCCCGGGCGAGTCCCGAGTCGACGACCGTCCGCACCCCGGGGACCGTCAGCGAGGACTCGGCCACCGAGGTCGCCAGGACCACCCGGCGCCCACCCGATGACCCGGCCAGCACCGCGTCCTGCACGGCCGCCGGGGCCCGCCCGTGCACCTGGAGCACCTCGGCCGCCACGCCCGCGAGCTGCCCGGCCACCCGGCCGATCTCGCCGACGCCGGGCAGGAAGCACAGCACGTCGCCGTCCCGCTCGGCGAGCGCCCGCCGTACCACGGAGGCGACATGGCCCAGCAGCGCCGGGTCGACTCTCATCCCGTGCGGCGGCCGCACCGGCAGCGACGGCGGGGCCCACACCACCTCCACCGGATGCGAAACCCCCTGCGCCTCGACCACCGGGGCGTCCCCGAGCAGCCGCGCCCAGCCCTCCGCGTCCGTCGTCGCGGACGCCGCCACCAGGCGCAGGTCCGGGCGGAGCGCGGCGCGCACGTCCAGCAGGAACGCGGCCACCGTGTCCGCGTCGAGATGGCGCTCGTGGCACTCGTCGATGATCACCGCGTCCACCCCGGCCAGCTCCTGGTCGCGCTGCAACCGCTGGAGCAGCACGCCGGTGGTGACGACCTCCACCACGGTCTCCGGGCCCACCACGCGCTCGCCGCGCACGGTGAACCCGACGCGCTGCCCGGTCCGCTCGCCCAGCAGCCACGCCATCCGCCGGGCCGCCGCGCGGGCGGCGATCCGGCGCGGCTCGGCGACGACGACCCGGCGCACCGGGCCCCCGCCGGTCAGCCCGGCCAGGGCGAGCGGGACGAGGGTGGTCTTGCCGGTGCCGGGCGGTGCGCAGAGCACCGCGGTCCCGTGGCCGTCCAGCGCCTGCCGGAGCGCGGGGACGGCGGTGCGGACGGGCAGCCGGTCGAGGGCGTCGGTGCGGATCACGCCCCCAGTCTCGTACGTGAGCCGCCCGCTCCCCGAACCGGCCTGATCCGCCGGACACCCCCTAGTCCCGTACGCAGACGAAGATCGCGGTCCCCGGGATCAGGTTGCCGCGCAGCGGGGACCAGCCGCCCCACTCCTGGTCGTTCCAGGCGGGCCACTCCGGCTCGACCAGGTCCACCAGCCGGAAGCCGCCCGCGACCACGTCCCGGACCCGGTCGCCCAGCGTGCGGTGGTGCTCGACGTAGACCGCGTCGCCGTGCTCGTCCTGCTCCACGTAAGGGGTGCGGTCGAAGTAGGAGGCGGCCACCGACAGGCCCTCGGGGCCCGGCTCGTCCGGGAAGGCCCAGCGGACCGGGTGCGTCACCGAGAAGACCCAGCGGCCGCCGGGGCGCAGCACCCGGCGGACCTCGCGGAAGACCTGGACCGGGTCGGCGACGAAGGGCACCGCGCCGTAGGCGGAGCAGGCCAGGTCGAAGGAGGCGGTGCGGAACGGCAGCCGCCCGGCGTCCGCCTCGACCAGCGGGACGTCCTCGCCGATGCGCAGGGCGTGCTGGAGCTGGCGGTGCGAGAGGTCCAGGGCGACCGGGCGGGCGCCCTGCGCGGCCAGCCAGCGGGAGCACTGCGCCGCGCCGGCGCCGATCTCCAGCACGTCGAGCCCCTTCAGCGCGGCGGCGGGGCCCAGCAGCCCGGCCGTCTCCTCGTCCAGGCCCTCGGGGCCCCAGACGAAGCGGTCGTCGCCGAGGAAGGCGCCGTGGTCGCTCTGGTACTCGTCGGCGTTGCGGTCCCACCAGCCCCGGCTGGCCCGGCTGCTCTCGGCGGTCCCGGCGCTTCGGCGGGTCGCCTCGGGTTCGGCGGCGTACATCTCTTGGCTCATCGTGTCCGTCGTTGTAGTTTGCCTTCACCCCGTCGTACGAGGTACGTACCAGGGGGGCCTGCGCAGCGCTGCACCGGTGTGTCCGGACGTTGCCGGACACGATCTGGCCTCGGTGAACCCGAGTTGTGCCGGATATGGGGCCTTCGGTCCCTGGTGTCCGCCTTCGCGCATTGACCGTGCCCTGCTGCCCCCGTATGCTACAAGTTGCGCTGCGAGCCTGCGCTCCTCAGACCTAGCAGGCCGCGCTCGCATCTGTTGCTAGTCCCCTCGGTTCACGAGGCGCCTTCCGGTCACGGAATTGGCGCTTCCCGGGCTGTCCGGCTTAGGCAGAGGCGATACGGGCTTTCGGCGTAGCAGTACCTACGACTCACTGTCCGTACCGGAGCCCTTTCCCACATGACGAGCAGCACCGAGACCACCGCCACCACTCCGCAGGTTGCGGTCAACGACATCGGCGACGCGGACGCGTTCCTCGCGGCGATCGACGAGACGATCAAGTACTTCAACGACGGCGACATCGTTGACGGTGTCATCGTCAAGGTTGACCGGGACGAGGTTCTCCTCGACATCGGTTACAAGACCGAAGGTGTCATCCCGAGCCGCGAGCTCTCGATCAAGCACGACGTCGACCCCAACGAGGTCGTCAAGGTCGGTGACGAGATCGAGGCCCTGGTTCTCCAGAAGGAGGACAAGGAAGGCCGCCTGATCCTCTCGAAGAAGCGCGCTCAGTACGAGCGTGCCTGGGGCACCATCGAGAAGATCAAGGAAGAGGACGGCATCGTCACCGGTACCGTCATCGAGGTCGTCAAGGGTGGTCTCATCCTCGACATCGGCCTCCGTGGCTTCCTGCCGGCGTCGCTCGTCGAGATGCGTCGCGTCCGCGACCTCCAGCCGTACGTGGGCAAGGAGCTCGAGGCCAAGATCATCGAGCTGGACAAGAACCGCAACAACGTGGTCCTGTCCCGCCGTGCCTGGCTCGAGCAGACCCAGTCCGAGGTCCGCCAGACGTTCCTCACGACCCTCCAGAAGGGTCAGGTCCGCTCCGGCGTCGTCTCCTCGATCGTCAACTTCGGTGCCTTCGTGGACCTGGGTGGCGTCGACGGTCTGGTGCACGTCTCCGAGCTGTCCTGGAAGCACATCGACCACCCCTCCGAGGTTGTCGAGGTCGGCCAGGAGGTCACCGTCGAGGTCCTCGACGTCGACATGGACCGCGAGCGCGTCTCGCTGTCGCTCAAGGCGACGCAGGAAGACCCGTGGCAGCAGTTCGCCCGTACGCACCAGATCGGGCAGGTCGTCCCCGGTAAGGTCACCAAGCTCGTTCCGTTCGGTGCGTTCGTCCGCGTGGACGAGGGCAT
The DNA here is from genome assembly GCF_042956885.1 of Streptomyces sp. NPDC008163. Lineage (NCBI taxonomy): Bacteria > Bacillati > Actinomycetota > Actinomycetes > Kitasatosporales > Streptomycetaceae > Streptomyces > Streptomyces sp. NPDC008163. The sequence goes on from NZ_JBIBHG010000002.1 coordinate 421,697, forward strand.
CGAGGGCCTGGTCCACATCTCCGAGCTGGCCGAGCGCCACGTGGAGATCCCGGAGCAGGTCGTCCAGGTCAACGACGAGATCTTCGTCAAGGTCATCGACATCGACCTCGAGCGCCGTCGCATCAGCCTCTCGCTGAAGCAGGCCAACGAGGCGTTCGGCGGCGACCCGGCCTCGGTCGAGTTCGACCCGACCCTGTACGGCATGGCCGCGTCCTACGACGACCAGGGCAACTACATCTACCCCGAGGGCTTCGACCCCGAGACCAACGACTGGCTCGAGGGCTTCGAGGCTCAGCGCGAGGTCTGGGAGACCCAGTACGCCGAGGCGCAGCAGCGCTTCGAGCAGCACCAGGCTCAGGTCATCAAGTCCCGCGAGGCCGACGAGGCCGCTGCCGCCGAGGGCGCTGCCGCCCCCGCCGGCAACACCCCGGCCGCCTCGGGCGGCAGCGGCGGCTCCTACTCCTCGGAGTCCTCGGACAACTCCGGCGCCCTGGCGTCGGACGAGGCCCTGGCCGCGCTCCGCGAGAAGCTGGCGGGCGGCCAGAGCTGAAGCTCTGTCCCTCCGGCCGGTCATCGGCTGCGGTAGGTAAGTGACCGTGAGGCCCGCTCCCTTCGGGGAGCGGGCCTCACGTGTTTCGGCACGTGAACACAGAGAAACATGTGGGATACACGAATAGCTGACGGCATGTAACACGCCCTTGCCAGGATCCCGGCAACCTCAAGATCAGAAGGGGAGCCGGGACATGACGCACGCTTCGCACCAACCGCCCGCTGCACCGGGCACGAGCCGCCGCGCCTTCCTGCGCAACGTCGGAGTCACCGGCGGTGCCGGGGCCATGTTCGCCACCATGGGGGCGCTCGGACTCGCGCCCACCGCACAGGCCGCAGGACGCGAACCCGCCTACCGTGCGCCCAGCGCGGGCGACTTCCACCTCAAGGGCAGGGCCGCCGCCAAGGTGGTCGTCGTGGGCGGCGGCATCGCCGGCCTCGCCACCGCCTACGAACTGGGCAAGGCGGGCTACGACTGCACGGTCCTGGAGGCCCGGGGCCGTACCGGCGGCCGCAACTTCACCGTGCGCGGCGGCGACTCCACCACCGACATCCACGGCGTCACGCAGACCGCCCGCTTCTCCGACGGGCAGTACATGAACGCCGGGCCCGGCCGGATACCGCAGTGGATGGTCACCCTCGACTACTGCCGCGAACTCGGCGTACCCATCGAGGTCTTCACCAACGTCAACGCCAACGCCTATATCTTCAACGAGAAGGCGGGCATGAAGGCGCCGGTGCGCTACCGCACCGCCAAGGCCGATGTGTACGGCTATGTCGCTGAGCTGCTCTCCAAGGCCACCGACAAGGGTGCGCTCGACCGGCAGATCACGGCCGACGACCAGGAGCGGCTGCTCGAATTCCTCAAGGACTTCGGGGACATCGGCGACACCCTCGACTACACCGGCAGCCCCCGCCGGGGCTACCGCGTCGACCCGGCCGCCGCCGGCACCCCGGGTGAACTGCTCGGCCCCGTCCCCTCCGCCTCCGAGGTCTTCGCCAGCGGGATCGGGCGCTACTTCGCCTTCGAGTTCGAGTACGACCAGGCCATGCTGATGTTCCAGCCGGTCGGCGGAATGGACCGGATACCCGCCGCCCTCACCCGGGCCGTCGGCGAACGGCGGATCCGGACCGGAGCCGCCGTCACGGACATCACCGACACCGCCCACGGCGTCACCGTCACCTACACCCGGTCCGGCCGGACCCACCGCATCGACGCGGACTACTGCGTCGCCGCCCTGCCGCCCAACATCCTGGCCAAGACCTCCCACAACCTGGGCCCGGCCGTCCAGACCGCCCTGGAGGCGTGCAAGCCCTCCTCGGCCGGGAAGATCGGCCTCGAATACCGCAGCCGCTGGTGGGAGAGCGACCACCAGATCTACGGCGGCATCACCGAGACCGACATGGACCTCGCGCACATCTGGTACCCGTCCTACGGCCACCAGGGCCGCCGCGGGACGATCATCGGCTACTACAACACCGGCGCCAACGCGGACGCGTACGCGGCGCTCTCCCCACGCGAGCGGGAGGCCCGCGCGGTCGCGCAGGGCGTGAAGATCCACGGCGAGAAGTACCGGACAGAACTCGCCACGTCGTTCTCCCACCACTGGCGCCAGACCCCGTACCTGGAGGCGTCCTGGCACTCCCTGGCCGGCGGTCCGGACGCCCCCGTCTTCGCACCGCTCAACCGGCCCGCCGGCCGGGTGTACTTCGCGGGGGACTATCTGAGCTACGCCGACGCCTGGCAGCACGGCGCGTTCACCTCCGCCCGCAAGGCCGTCACAGCACTGCATGCGCGGGTTCTTGGGTAAACACCGTACGAAGGGGGGCGTGGACAGGGAATGACCATGCCCCCCTGAGCGTTCTTCTCCAGGAACACAAGGAGGAGCGGTAACCGTGCCTGATCCGCAGAGTTTGTACGAATGGGAGCCGAAGGGCCTGGCTGTGGTCGACATGGCGCTCGCCCAGGAGTCGGCCGGTCTGGTCATGCTCTACCACTTCGAGGGCTACATCGACGCGGGTGAGACCGGCGAGCAGATCGTGGACGGCCTGCTCGAATCGCTGCCGCACCAGGTCGTCGCCCGCTTCGACCACGACCGCCTGGTCGACTACCGCGCCCGCCGTCCGCTGCTGACGTTCAAGCGCGACCGCTGGGCGGCGTACGAGACCCCCGCCCTGGAGGTCCGCGTCGTCCAGGACGCCACGGGCGCCCCGTTCCTGCTGCTGTCCGGGCCCGAGCCCGACGTGGAGTGGGAGAGGTTCGCCGCCGCCGTCGAGGAGGTCGTCGAGCGTCTGGGCGTCCGCCTCGCGGTCAACTTCCACGGCATCCCGATGGGCGTCCCGCACACCCGCCCCGTCGGCATCACCCCGCACGGCAACCGCACCGACCTCACGCCCGGCCACCGCAGCCCCTTCGAGGAGGCGCAGGTCCCCGGCTCCGCCGAGGCGCTGGTCGAGTACCGGCTGATGGAGGCGGGCCACGACGTGCTCGGCGTCGCCGCCCATGTGCCGCACTACGTCGCCCGCTCCGCCTACCCGGACGCGGCGCTCACCGCCCTGGAGACGATCACGGCCGCGACCGGGCTGGTCCTGCCGTCCGTGGCGCATGCCCTGCGCACCGAGGCGCACCGCACCCAGACGGAGATCGACCGCCAGATCGGCCAGGGCGACGAGGAACTGGTCTCGCTGGTCGAGGGCCTTGAGCACCAGTACGACGCGGTCGCGGGCGCGGAGACCCGGGGCAACCTGGTCGCCGAACCGGCGGATCTCCCGTCGGCCGACGAGATCGGCCTCGAATTCGAGAAGTTCCTCGCCGAGCGCGAGGGCGACATCTGAGCGCCGCGCCGCTCCCGTGCCCGCTGCCCGTGACCCCGACCCCGACGCCGGGGGTCACGGGCAGCGGGCACTAGGCTGCCGGGCATGCTGAAAGTGGGCCTGACCGGGGGCATCGGAGCCGGTAAGAGCGAAGTGTCCCGGCTGCTCGTGGGCCATGGTGCCGTCCTCATCGACTCGGACCGCATCGCCCGCGAGGTGGTCGAGCCCGGCACCCCCGGACTCGCTTCCGTGGCCGCGGAGTTCGGCCCCGGCATCCTGGCCCCGGACGGCACCCTGGACCGGCCCGCGCTCGGCGCGATCGTCTTCGCCGACCCGGACCGCCTGGCCGCGCTCAACGCGATCGTCCACCCCCTGGTCCGGGACCGCTCCGCCGAGCTGGAGAAGGCCGCCGGACCCGACTCCGTGGTCGTCCACGACGTCCCCCTCCTCACCGAGAACGGCCTCGCCCCCCTCTACGACCTGGTCGTCGTGGTCGACGCCGCCCCGGAGACCCAGCTCGACCGGCTCGTCCGGCTGCGCGGCATGACCGAGGAGGACGCCCGTGCCCGGATGGCCGCCCAGGCCACCCGCGAGCAACGGCGCGCCATCGCGGACCTGGTCATCGACAACGACGGGCCGGTCGAGGAACTGGCGGCCCGGGTCAGCGAGGTCTGGGCGGAGCTGACCCGCCGCGCGGCGGAGACGGACTGAGCCGGGGCCGGTCCCGGAGGCGCACCGGAATACGCGCGGCCGCCCAGGTGTTCACCCCGGGACGGACCAGGGAAGGATGCCACCGTGCCCGAGAGGACCCCGGAAACCGACGTCATCGACTTCCGTGCGGCCGAGCAGCTGCTTGCCGCGCGAGATCCCCGGGGCGCCGTGCGGCTGCTCGACTCGGTGATCGCCGCCCACCCCGAGAACACCGCCGCCCGGCTGCTGCGCGCCCGCGCCTTCTTCGCGGCGGCGCAGCTGCGCCCCGCCGAGCTGGAATTCGAGCTGGTGCTTGAGCGTGAGCCGGACAACGCCTTCGCGCACTTCGCCCTCGCCCGCACCTTCGAGCGCTCCGGTCACCCCGAGCGCGCCACCCGCCATTTCCGGCTGGCGGCGGCGCTCGACCCGAAACCGGATTATCTGCGCGCCGCCCGCTTCGAGGACTAGGGCCTTTCCTTTGGATCAGCTCGCGAGCCAGGCCTGATCCAAAGGAAAGGCCCTACGGCGGGCCCGTGCCGCCGCGTGGGCCGTGGTCGGGGTCGTACGGGGGAATGGAGCGGTCCGGCTGGTAGTGCGCGCCCTGGCGCAGCCGGTGCACGACCACGCACAGGTCCACCAGGACCAGCACGAGCAGCACTCCGCAGACCGCCGCCCAGCCGGTGCGGCCGTTCACGGCGAAGGCGGTCACCCCGAAGACGGCCCAGGCCAGCCCCCACAGGCTCAGCCAGAGCCGCATCCGCAGCGGACTGCGGGCGGTCGTCGGTTCATTGCCGGTACGCATGGCATCGCCTCCCTACCAGCATGGACCCACGGCCGGCCAGGTGCGGCACGACGGCGTGAGACGGCGGGTGCCGACGACCTGTGCCTGGAGTCCGAGCATGCCGTCGCGTGGCCGCCGGACCGCTGCCCGGGGCGCTGATTTCCGGCCACGGGCCCCCGGTCAGTCGGTCAGCAGCTTCGTCCGCAGCGCCGCCACGGTCGCCGCGTCGAGCTTCAGCCCCTCCCGTACGTACGTGTCGAAGTCGCCGTAGATCTGGTCCACCTCGGCGTACGCGGCGCGCAGCCAGCTCAGCTCCACGGCCTTCGGGTCGCCGGTGTACTGGTTGCTGGCCAGGAAGTCCGCCTCGACCGTGGCCCGGGGGACACCGAGCAGGGTGAGCAGGACGGCCGTGCCCCAGCCGGTGCGGTCCTTGCCCGCGCTGCAGTGGAAGACCGTGGCGCCGGAGGTGTTCGTGGCGACCGCCGTGACGAGGTCGCGGAAGGCGTGGTCCGCGCCCACGAAGTTGACCATGAACGGGTAGCCGATGGACTGACCGAGGTCCGAGGAGCCGGAGAAGAGCCCGGCGGCGATGGCCTCCGCGAGGGTCATCAGGGCGGAGTCGTGGAAGCGGATGCCGTGGGCGAGCGAGACGACGTCCGCGACCTGGTAGCGCACTCCGGCGGGCAGCCGGTCCGGGTCGTCGTGGCGTTCCTGGGCGTTGCGCAGGTCCACGTCGAGCGTGAGCTTCTGGGAGACCAGTCGCTGCTGCTCGGCGTCGGTGAGACCGCTCAGCTTGTTGGAGCGGTAGACCAGGCCCGGGCGGACCCAGTGCCCGTCCGTGGTGCGGTAGCCGCCGATGTCCCGGAAGTTGCGGGCGGACGCCAGGCCGAGTGAGCGGTCGGCGACGACGAGCGGGCTGCCGCTGTCCGGGACCAGCCGGAAGTACCAGCGCCCGGCCTCCGGGAGCGTGCCCGGGGCGACGGTCAGCGAGCCGGTGCCGGAGGCCGTCCCGAGCGCGGTGCCGGTGGTGGCGTCGGGCGAGGTGACGGCGGTGACGGTCACCGATCCGGCGGGCGAGGCCCAGGACAGGGTGTGGCCGCCGTCGGCGGTGCGGGTGGCGGTGGCGGCCGTGAACGGTACGGCGGACTGCGTGGCGGACGCCGTGGCCGCCGGGGGCGCGGCGAGGGCGGCCGGGGCCATGACCGTGCCGGTGAGGAGGGCGGTGGCGAGGACGGCTCCGGCGATGCGGTGCGTACGCATGGTGCTCCTTGTCGTGGCCCTGTGGGGCGGGGGAGGCGTCAGGAGGTCGGGGTGGCGCTGCACGGGGTGGTGCCGCAGACATTGATGCCCCGGCCGGTGGTCAGGAAGGTGGCCTTCTGCTGACGGGCGGCGGGCGAGTCGCGGGGATCTTCGTGCGAGTCGTGCCCGTACGCCGGTCCGGCGGGCGGGGTGTCGGTCGCCGGGGGCGCGGGCGTACCGCTGTCCCGGACGGTCGCGGGCCCGGGTGGCACCGAGGCGTCGGAGGCCACCCGGCGGCCCGTGCCGGTGCTCGGGTCCGGCCGGGTGTACCAGTCGTCGGGGAACGGCAGCAGGCACTCGGCGGGGCGCGGCCCCGGGCCGGGGAGGGGTCCGCCGGGGCCGCGTGGGCGAGCGGGGCGAGCAGCGCGGCTGCGCCGAACACCACCACGAGCAGCCCGTCGAGCACCCGCTGCCGTACGGCTCAGCTCCCCTGGAGGTGGGCGCCGATGATGCGCGCGTAGGCGGCCTCGCCCCGCTGGTTCGGGTGCAGCGGGGCGGCCGAAGCGGTCGGCACGTACCCCTCGACCCACTTGTCGGCAGGGGCCTGGCAGGCGTCGTGGCCCTTGCTCGGCGTGGCCACGTCGATGTACTCCGCGCCGTGCGCGGCGCTCTGCTCGGCGATCACCGCGTTCATCCGGTCGACGCTGCCCTGGAGGAAGTCGGCGTCGACCGGCAGCACGGGCTGCAACGGCCAGCAGCCGCCCGGCTTGATGTAGAGCCCGTATCCCGTCACGAGGACCCTGGCGTGCGGCGACCGCTGGTGGATTCCGTCGAGTACGGCTGCGAGGCGAGGCGCGAAGGCGTCGATCCGCTGCGCCACCTGGTCGACCCCGCCCTCGGTCAGCTTGTCCTTGCACGGGGTCGCGGTCGGGTCGAGCTGCATGCAGTCCTGCGCGATGCCGACGAGCCCGGCGTCGTTGCCGCCGATGGTGAGGGTCACCAGGTCGGTGTCGGCGCGCAGCGCGTCGAACTGGGGCGCCGCCGAGCCCATCGGCACGTCGAGCAGCGACAGCGGCTGCTTCTCCGTCATGTGCTTGGACTGGGCCCCGCTGCACGTGACGTCGCGCAGCGAGGCGCCGATGCTCGCCGCCAGCTCGTGCGTGTAGTTGTGCGTGGAACGGCCGCAGGCCAGCGGTCCGGTGATGCCCGGGATGAGTGGCCCGGAGGCCATCGAGTCACCGAGCGCCACGTACTGCACGGGGGCGTCGGCGCTCGCCGCCCAGGCGCCGGAGGCGGTGGTGCCGACGGCCAGGGAGGCCAGGGCCACGGCGGTGGCGGCTCCCCTGACAGTACGACAGAACGTCTTATTGCTGGACGAGTTCACGACGACCTCCGGTGCGCTATGAGTGGGGGCATGGCGGGTGTCGCCGGTCATCATGCAGACTCGAACGCCGTCGTTTAACTGGTGGGTAACGCAGACTTCGCCGGGGGCTTTTGTGACGCGTGACAAAGAACGGGCCGCCGGGCAGCGGCCGTTGGCCATCGCCGGACGTCCGGTGGCGGTAAGGCTGCGGGCCCGCGTCCCCGCCCTGACCACCCGGGTGGTCGCCCGCCTTCTCAGCGACCTCCCGGTCTACGCGGAGCTGCCGCACGAGGAGATCGCGGGCGACATCGCGGACATCGTCCAGCACAATCTGCGGCTCTTCGCGGACGTACTCGAACACCGCAGGGCCGCCACCGACGGCGAACTCGCCCAGCAGCGCGACTCGGCGGCCCAGCGCGCCGAGGAGGGCGTGCCGCTGGACGCCATCCTCACCGCCTACCAGGTCGGCGTCGCGATGTGCTGGGAGGAGACCGCGCAGGACGCCGGGCCCGGGGACCTGCCCGCCGTGCTGGAGATCATGGACCGCATCCTCGTCCTCCAGCAGCAGCTGACCTCCGCGGTGAGCGGCGCCTACCTGGAGGCCCGGCAGATCCTGGACAGCCAGGAGCACGGCGGCCGGCACGCGCTGATGGCCGCGCTGCTGACCGGTGAGGACCTGGACGGCTTCACCCGCCGCACCGGCCTGCGCCCGGCCGCCCGCTACCTGACGATGACCCTCGCGCTGGCCCCGCACCCGGACGAGGCGGGGGCGGGACCGGCGCAGGGGGCGGGATCCGGCTCCGGGGCGGGCGCGGGCGTGGCCGCCCGGCGGAAGATACGGCGCATCCGGACGGCCCTCGACCGGTTCGCCGGGACCCCCGCGCTGACCGCCCTGGACGCGTCCGGCGGCACCGTGCTGCTGCCCGTCGCGGAGCCGCCGCCGTGGGACGGGCCCGGCGGGCTGCGCGCCCTGATCGCCGAGGCGACCCGGGCGGCGGGGGTCCCGGTCACGGCCGCCGCCGAGACCGCCTCGCCGGACGGGGTGCCGGCGGCGGTGGCCCGTAACGCCGAGATCGTGGACCTGGTCGCCCGCACCGGCCGGGCCCCCGGCCTCTACCGGCTGTCCGACGTGCTCCTGGAGTACCAGCTGAGCCGGCCGAGCGAGGCGCTGCGCGGGCTCGCCGGGCTGCTGAGCCCGCTGGACGCCAAGCCGGAGCTGCTGCACACGCTGGAGACGTACCTCGGACACGGCCTCGACCGCCGGGCCGCCGCGGCGGCGCTGCACGTCCACCCCAACACCGTCGACTACCGCATCCGCCGCATCGACCGCCTCACCGGCCTCTCCCCGGCCCGCCCCGCCGACCTCCAGCACCTGAGCGCCGCCCTGGTCGCGCGCCGCTCGGTCTGAGGGGCGGGAACGGCCGCCCCCGTACGGTCGTTCGGCAGACATGAGCGGACGACTGGTACGCGAGGGTTATGCGGGGACCGGACCGGGTGCGATCACTCCGGACGGCTGCGCGGTCGAGCTGTACACCCGACTGGCCGTGGGCGACGAACCGGACGTGATCGAGGCGGCGGTTCCGGCCGGCGCGCACATCCTGGAACTGGGCTGCGGGGCGGGCCGGATGACGCACTCGCTGGTCGAACGAGGCTTCCGGATCACCGCCGTGGACGAGTCGCCGCAGATGCTGGAGCGGGTGCGCGGCGCGCGGACGGTGTGCGGCCCGATCGAATCGCTGGATCTGGGCGACGAGACGTTCGACGTCGTGATGCTCGCGTCGTTCCTGGTGCACGCGGGCGACCACGCGGTGCGCGACGGCCTGCTGCGGACCTGCCGCCGGTACGTACGCGACGGAGGCGTGGTGCTCATCCAGCGCGAGGGGGCGGACTACCACGACGCGCTCCCGCGCGAACGCGTCCACCCCGCCGGCTACACGGTGCGCATCGTCTCCTCGGAGCCGGTCGGCGACGGGGTGCGCTCGGTCCGCGCGGAGTACGAGTTCGCGGACGCCAGGTGGACGCAGACCTTCCGGGCCCGGCCGCTGACGAAGGAGGCGTTCGAGGGGCACCTGGCGGCGGCGGGCCTGAAGGTGGACCGCTGTCTCACGGACGACGGCGTCTGGGTGCGGGCGGTGCCCGTATAGCGGTCAGTGGATGGTGCTGAAGCTGCGCCAGGGGCGCGCGTTCGGCGCGTTGACGTCCGAGAAGGTGGTCGCGAGGTACGTGGTGCCCGGGCCGGTGCAGTTCGGCGTCCGGTACAGCACGATGTCGACCAGGGTCTCGTTGGCCACCTCCTTCGCACCGGCCGGGGCGAGCCGGTGGCAGCCCTTGACCGAGGGGCTGTTCACCTCGATCACGGCGTCCCGCTCGGTCGTGTAGATGACCGGGCCGACCGCGGTCCGGCCGAGGCCCGAACAGCCTGCGACGGTGAGGGTCAGGAACACGGCCTGGGCGGCGATGCCGAGCCGGCGGCGTCGGCGGTCGATCACGGGCATGGGCGGATCCTCGTCTTCTCGTCACCACGCACACCGCGGGTGTACGTGCCGGTGCCGCTCACCCTGCCCGCTTCCCCGGCCCCCGGCATCCGGGAGGCGGCCGGGCGGGGGAGCGCGACCACGCCCGGCCGATCCGAAGGGGTTCGACCCGGAGCGGAACCGGGCATACCGTGGTAATAGCGCACGAAGAGGTGCGGTGCCGAGAGCCGGGGTCGTCCGGCTGGCAGGGGGCCGTCATGGTCCAGGACCTCTTGATCGCGGTGGTCGCGGCAGCGGCGGTGGGCGCCCTGTACCTGGCGGCGGCCGCCAGGGTCGTCAGGCAGTACGAACGGGGCGTGGTCCTCAGACTGGGCCGGCTCCGGGACGAGGTGCGCCCACCGGGGTTCACCATGGTGCTCCCGGGCGTCGACCGGCTGCGCAAGGTCAACATGCAGATCGTGACCATGCCCGTCCCGGCCCAGGACGGGATCACCAGGGACAACGTCACGGTTCGGGTGGACGCCGTCATCTACTTCAAGGTGGTCGACCCGGCGAGCGCGGTCGTGGAGGTCGAGGACTACCGCTTCGCGGTCTCGCAGATGGCGCAGACGTCCCTGCGTTCCATCATCGGCAAGAGTGATCTGGACGACCTCCTCTCCAACCGCGAGAAGCTGAACCAGGGCCTGGAGCTGATGATCGACAGCCCCGCGGTCGGCTGGGGTGTCCAGATCGACCGGGTCGAGATCAAGGACGTCTCGCTGCCGGAGACCATGAAACGCTCCATGGCCCGCCAGGCCGAGGCCGACCGTGAGCGGCGCGCCCGGGTCATCAACGCGGACGCGGAACTCCAGGCGTCCAAGAAGCTGGCCGAGGCGGCCTCCGAGATGTCCACCCAGCCCGCCGCGCTCCAGCTGCGACTGCTCCAGACCGTGGTCGCCGTGGCGGCCGAGAAGAACTCCACGCTGGTCCTGCCGTTCCCGGTGGAGCTGCTGCGGTTCCTGGAACGGGCCCAGCAGGGGGCGCCGGGGGCGCCCGCCGCCGAGGTCGCGCAGGCGCCGGACGCCGGTGCGCAGGTGGGGGCGGCCGGGAACCCCGGTACGTCCGCCCAGGACGGTGCTCGGACTCCGGACTCCGGTACGTCCGCCCAGGACGGCGCGCGGCCGACGGACTCCGGTACGTCCGCCCCGGACGGCGCGCGGCCGACGGGCTCCGGTACGCCGGCTCCGGACGGTGCTCGGACTCCGGACCCCGGTACGCCCGCCCCGGACGGCGAATGGACCCCGGACCCCGGTACGCCGGACCCGCGTCCGGCCGCCGCCCCGAAGCCGTACGCGCACCACTGACACCGCTCCGCGCGGTCGCTCCCCGGCCGTCGTCCGACCCGTACGAGCTGCGGGGACGGCGGCGGCCGGGCCCGTGTCCGGGTCGTTGTCAGACCCCCCGCCTAGACTCGCCGGGCAGAGGGACCGGTACGGACGATCCGTGCTGACCAGGGACGAAGCACGCGAGGGGAGGGACCGATGGGCACCGCACCGCCGCCGCGGGACGCCGACGACAGCCGTCTGGCGCGCTGCGCCGCGGTCTTCCTGCCCGGTACGCCACCGCGCCGGGGCCGCGTCGCCTTCTGGGATCCGCTCGACGCCCCGCTCCCCGGGACCGCCGGCGCCCGGAGCGGGGAGATCACGGTCGTCCGGCCGCACGGCCCCGGGGGCCGGTTCCGCCCGCAGACCGTGCCCGCGCTCCTGCTCACCGTCGCCGACGCCCTGCCCCTGCTCGCCCGCGCCCGCCACCTGCGCTCCGCCCACCCGGCGACCCGCGCCTGGGGCGCCGCCGCCCTGCACGCGCTGCACCTGGTCGCCGGCGGCCGCATGCTCCCCGGGCTGACCGCCGACGACCAGGACGCCTGGCGGGCAGGACCGCGCGACGCGAGGGACGTCGCCCACCTGCGCGCGGTGGCCGCCGCCCTGCCCTGGGAGGGGCACGCCGTCCCGCTGCCCGGCCTGAGCCCGCCCCGGCTGCCCGACCCGGAGGCGCTGATCGGCGCCTTCCTCGACGCCGTCGCCGACACGCTGCCCCGGACGCCCGCCGCCGCGTTCGCCGTGGGCGCCCCCTTCGCGGCGGCCGAGCCCCAGCACCTGCCCGGCGCCCGCGAATGGGCCGTCGAGGTCGCCTCGGGCCTGGACGCCGGGGTCCGGGTGTCGCTCCGCCTGGACCTCTCCGCGTACGAACTCTTCGACACGACCGGGCCCGACGAGGACGGGACGGCGGGCAGCCCCGAGCGGCACGCCGCCGCCGCGGTCACCCAGGTGCACAGCCTCGCCGACCCCACCTACGTGGTCGACGCCGCCGCCCTGTGGGCCGGAGAGACCGGCGAGCCCTTCGGGCCCCGGGCCCGGGTCGACACCGCGCTCGCCCTGCGCCGCGCGGCCCGTGTCTGGGCCCCGCTCGAACGGCTCCTGGACCAGCCGGTCCCCGATGTGCTGGCCCTGGGCGAGGACGAGCTGTACGAACTCCTCGGCGAGGCCGGGAGCCGGCTCGCCGCCGCCGGGGTGAGCGTCCACTGGCCCCGGGAGCTGGCCCGCACCCTCACCGCCGCAGCCGTGGTCAGGCCCGCGCCGGGGACGGCCACGGACGGCACCGCGTTCTTCGACGCCGAACAGCTCTTCGCGTTCGACTGGCAGCTCTCGCTCGGCGACGAGCGGCTCACCGATGCCGAGATGGACGTGCTCGCCGAGGCCCACCGCCCCGTGGTCCGGCTGCGGGACCAGTGGGTCGTCGTGGACCCCGCGCTCGTCCGCAAGGCCCGCAAGCGGGAGCTGGGCCTGCTCGACCCCGTGGACGCCCTCGCCGTCGCCCTCACCGGCAGCGCCGAGGTGGACGGCGAGCAGGTCGAGGCGGTGCCCGCCGGGGCGCTCGCGGAGCTGCGCACCCGCCTCCTCACCGAGGACACCGCACTCGCCCCGCCGCCCGGACTCCACGCCACGCTCCGGGACTACCAGCTGCGCGGCCTCGCCTGGCTGGACCGGATGACCTCCCTCGGCCTCGGCGGCTGCCTCGCCGACGACATGGGCCTCGGCAAGACGATCACCCTGATCGCCCTCCACCTCCACCGCGCCCACCCCGCGCCCACGCTGGTCATCTGCCCCGCCTCCCTGCTGGGCAACTGGCACCGCGAGATCAACCGCTTCGCCCCCGGCGTGCCCGTGCGCCGGTTCCACGGCACCGGCCGCACCCTCGCCGGGGCGGACCGGGGCTTCGTCCTCACCACGTACGGCACGATGCGCTCCAGCGCCGCCGAGCTGGCCGCCCACGGCTGGGGGCTGGTCGTCGCCGACGAGGCCCAGCACGTCAAGAACCCCCACTCCTCCACCGCGAAGGCCCTGCGCACCATCCCGTCCCCGGCGCGCGTCGCCCTCACCGGCACCCCCGTCGAGAACAACCTCTCCGAGCTGTGGGCGCTGCTCGACTGGACCACGCCCGGACTGCTCGGCCCGCTCAAGGCGTTCCGGGCCCGGCACGCCCGGATCGTGGAGAACACCGGCACGGCGGCCGGCCTCGGCAATGACGAGGCGGTCGAGCGGCTGTCCCGTCTCGTCCGGCCGTTCCTGCTGCGCCGCAAGAAGTCCGACCCGGGGATCGCGCCCGAGCTGCCGCCCAAGACGGAGACCGACCACCCCGTCTTCCTCACCCGTGAGCAGGCCACGCTGTACGAGGCCACGGTGCGCGAGACCATGGCGTACATCGAAGCGTCCGAGGGCATCGCCCGGCGCGGCCTGATCATGAAGCTGCTCGCCTCGCTCAAGCAGATCTGCAACCACCCCGCGCAGTATCTGAAGGAGGACGCCGCCCGGCTCACCGGACGCTCCGGCAAGCTCGCCCTCCTCGACGAACTGCTCGACACGATCCTCGCCGAGGACGGCTCCGTGCTGGTCTTCACCCAGTACGTGACGATGGCCCGGCTGCTCTCCGCCCATCTGACCGCCCGCGCGATCCCCTCCCAGCTCCTGCACGGCGGCACCCCGGTGCCCGAGCGGGAACGGATGGTGGACCGCTTCCAGTCCGGCGAGGTCCCGGTCTTCCTGCTCTCCCTCAAGGCGGCCGGCACCGGCCTCAACCTCACCCGGGCCGCCCATGTCATCCACTACGACCGCTGGTGGAACCCGGCGGTCGAGGAACAGGCCACGGACCGGGCCTACCGCATCGGCCAGACCCAGCCCGTCCAGGTCCACCGGCTGATCGCCGAGGGCACGGTGGAGGACCGGATCGGCGAGATGCTGCTCGCCAAGCGGGCGCTGGCCGACGCCGTCCTCGGCAGCGGCGAGAGCGCGCTCACCGAGCTGAGCGACCGCGACCTGGCCGACCTCGTCTCCCTCCGGAGGCCGTCATGAGCCCCGCCGCCCGCCGGTCCGGCGCCCCCCGCCCCACCACCGGACCGCTCGCCGCCCGCCCCGGCGCCCGCTCCCGGCCCGGCCCCGACGACCTGCGGCGCACCTTCGAGGCGGTGCCGGCCCGCACCTCCGGGGAGGGCGAGCCGTTCGCGGAGAGCTGGTGGGGCCGGGCCTGGGTGGCGGCGCTCGAATCCCTGTCGATGGACGGCCCCCGCCTCGCCCGGGGCCGGGACTACGCGGACGGCGGCCACGTCGCCGCGATCACCGTGACACCGGGGCACGTCGTCGCCTACGTGCACGGCAGCCGCCCCCGCCCGTACCGCGCGGAGCTGCGGCTGCGCACCTTCGCCGACCCCGACTGGGACACCCTGCTCGACGCGGTCGCCGCCCGCCCCGGCCACCTCGCCGCGCTCCTCGCCAAGGAGATGCCGCACTCCCTGGCCGACACGGCGACCGACGCCGGCATGACCCTGCTGCCCGCCCCGGGCGACCTGGACCCCGCCTGCACCTGCCCCGACCGGGGCAGGCCCTGCAAGCACGTCGCGGCCCTCAGCTATCAGCTGGCCCTCCTGCTGGACACCGACCCGTTCGTCCTGCTCCTGCTGCGCGGCCGGGGCGAGCGCGCACTCCTGGAGGAGCTGGCCCGGCGCAACGCCGCGCACTCCGCCCGGGAGCGGCCCCCTGCCCCCGACACCCCGTCCGTCCCCGCCGACGAGGCGCTGGCCGGCCGCTTCCTGCCCCCGCTGCCCGCCCCCCTCCCCACCGACCCGCATCCGGGCCGCCCGCCCGCCTACCCGGCCCTCCCCGGCGCCCGGGACCCGCTCGCCCTGGACCAGCTCGCCACCGACGCGGCGGCCCGCGCCCACGCCCTGCTGACCACCGGCCACGACCCGCTCGCCGGGCTCACCACCTGGCAGGACGCCGTCCGTCTCGCCGCCGCCGGACCCACCGCCGGGCTCACCGCGACCACCCGCGCCCTCTACCGGGAGCTGGCCTCCGCCACCGGCCGCAACACCACGGACCTGGCCCGCGCCGTGGCCGCCTGGCGGCAGGGCGGGGCCGAGGGGCTCGCGGTCCTGGAGACCCCGTGGGACCCCCCGGCGGGCCCGTTCGACCGCGCCCGCCCGGCCCTCGCCGCCGCCGGTTTCCCCCGCTTCCAGCCCTGGCGCAACCACCTCACGCACCCCGGCGGCGCCCTCCAGCTCCGCTTCGGCCGGGACGGCCGCTGGTACGGCTACGAGTCGGACCCGGGCCAGGACGAGTGGTGGCCGCGCGCCGCCCCGGACCACGACCCGGTCGGCGCCCTCCTGGAGCTGACCGGCGCCTGAGGAGCAGCGACGCCCCGCTCAGCCGGTCCCGGGCAGCACCGCGTCGACCACGGCGGCGGCGAACCCGGGCGGTACGGGCTCGTTCCTGAGCGCCGCCCGCACCCACACGGCCCCCGCGATCAGGTCGAGCAGCAGCTTCGGGTCGGCCCCCGGCGGCAGCTCGCCGCGTGCGGCGGCGCGGGCGAAAACGGGCTGCTCGCGCGCGAACCGGTCCGCGAAGAAGTCCCGGGCCAGCGCGGCGAGCTCGTCTTCGGCCAGCCCGGTCCCGGAGGCCAGGGCCCGCACGATCGCGCGGGTCCGTACGCCGGTGACCAGGGCGGTCATCTGCTCCGTGAGGGCGATCAGGTCCCCGCGCAGCGAACCGGTGTCGGGGATGTCGATGTCCAGCACCGGGGCCCGGAGCAGCGCCGCCCGCAGCAGCGCCGCCTTCGACGGCCACCAGCGGTAGATCGTCGTCTTGTTGACCCCCGCCTCCTGGGCGACGGCCTCGATCGTGAGCCCCGCGTACCCGCGCCCGGCGAGCAGCCGCAGCGTCGCGTCGAAGATCGCCTCGGCGGCGCGGGGGCCCTTCTCGGGGCGGGGGTGCGGGGGAGGGGCGGACATGGCGGCTCCGGAGAAAAGTGCAACGCAACGTTGCGTTGCATTATAGGCTGCGGCCGACCGTCGGCACACAACACGTTGGGGGATGCCGTGAAAGGCCACGACAGGGTCTCCGGAGCGGTGACCTGGGGGCTGCTGGCCGCCTGGGCGGCCAACGACCTGGAGGAGATCGCCACCACGGCGGGCTGGCTCCGGACCGCCCGGCCGAGGCTCCGGAAGCGGCTGCCCCGGGTGCCCGACCGGGTGTGGGACCGGGCGGACCTCTCGCAGCGCGAGGTGAACACGGCCATCGGCCTGATGGGCGTGCTCATCGCGGCGGCCGCCGCCGACGGGGCGCGCACGGGCGGCCGCAGCCCCTTCTTCCGCACCGTCCTGGCCGGATTCGGGCTCCACGGGGTGGTGCACCTCGCCCAGTCGGCGGCGTACGGCGGATACACCCCGGGCGTGGCCACCTCGCCGACCGTGGTCATCCCGTACGCGCTCTGGGCGCTGCGCCGGCTGCGGGCGGCGGGCATTCCGGTCGGCGGCGCCCGCGAGGCGGCGGCCGGACTGGCGCTCCTCCCGGCCGCCGTGGCGGGCGCGCACGCGGCGGCCCGGGTGCTGGCCCGGCCTCGTACGACCGGCGCGTGACACGACCGGGCCGGCTCGCGAAGCCGGTCCCTCAGAAGTCGGCCGTCACCCGCTCCTCCAGCCGGCCGACCGACTCCTGGGCGTACTCCTTCTCGTACGCGTCGCGGATGCGCTCGATCTGGCGGCCGCGCAACCGCGCCTCGGAGGCCGGGTAGAGCAGGGTCAGCTCGTAGCTGCGCTCGCGTTCGACGACGCCGTGGGAGTCGCGCCACTGGCCCCGGCCGTCCTGGATGGTCAGCCCGTTCGGGAAGCGCGGGGTGACCTCCTCGTCGACGAAGGCGAGGAACTGCCGGTCGGTCACCTCCGGCCCCCCGTCCGGGCGTTCGGTGCCGAAGAGCAGCCGGGTCTCGACGTAGTCCTTCCCCCGCACGGCCTCCGCCACCGCCGGGCGGGGCTCCGGCGAGGCGCCCGGGCCGAGCGTCGCGTACGCGACGGGTGTGCCCACCGCGAGGACGGCGAGCCCCGCCGTGGCGGCGACGAGCGCGGCCCGCCGGTGCGGGCGGCGGCTGTCGGGGGAACCGGCCGGCTCACTCGCGGCGGCGGTGCGGAACAGGAGAGGCATGGGGGAGCCCTTCGGTCCGGATACGGGGAGAGGCGCGCGGACGCGCGGGCCTCACTGTCGCAAGCGGGCCCCGGCACGGGGCGGCGGAAGCCGGGCGGCACCGGGAAACCACCCGATCGGGCGGGCGCACACCGGGGCGCGGACGGGGCCGGACCACCGGAAAACCCTTGGCCCGGGCGCTGTTGGCGCTGTTAGCTTCCTGGGCGTGGCGAAACTCAATCAGATCATCGCAGTGGAGAAGGGCGTCAAGTCCAAGGCATACCAGGACCTGACGGCGGCGCATCACGGCCTCCAGAAGGCCGGACTCCTGGCCGGGATCTCCCGGACCTACCAGCCGAAGGACGAGGAGGGCGAGCAGTTGCCGCCCGAGTCGACGCTGGTGCAGGTCAAGGCCGAGGACGTGCTGAGGGAGACCGCGAAGACCCTCACCCGCCTCTTCGACGTGACCGCCACGAAGGACTGGGCGAACTGCGCGGCCCGCGCCGACGTGACGGTCGACGGCCGGGTCCTGGTGAGTGACGTACCGGTCTCCTACCTGCTCTTCCTGGAGAAGCAGCTCACCGACCTGAACACCTTCGTCCGCAAGCTGCCGGTGCTCGACGCCGCCGAGGCGTGGACCCAGGACCCGTCCACCGACGCCTGGAAGACCGAGCCGGTCCGCACCCTGCGCACCAAGAAGGTGCCCCGCAACCACGTCAAGGCGGAGGCCACCGAGAAGCATCCGGCGCAGGTCGAGGTGTACTACGAGGACGTGCCGATCGGCTACTGGACGACTGTGAAGTTCTCCGGGGCGCTGCCCGCGCGCCGGGTCAACGAACTGCTCGACCGGGTCGAGAAGCTCCAGCAGGCCGTCAAGTTCGCCCGCGAGGAGGCCAACGGCGCGGACGTCACGGACCAGAGGGTGGGTGACGCCGTCTTCGGTTACCTCTTCGGGTGACCGACCATGGATTCCCCGGCGGCCGTCGAAGCCGTCGGGGTGCGCGAGGAGCGCAAAGCTGAAACTGAAGTTTGTCGTGACGAAGCGGCTCTCCGGTGGAGACCGTGATCAATCTCAGACTCTCGCTCCAGGCTCAGCATGCGCCGCCTATCGCCGGATCAAACGGGCCCGTGCCCGTGGGCGTCGAGATGCCGGTTCGACTCCGGCCCGTGGAGCTTCGGTCCGCGGTCGTCTAAAGGCAGGACGCGACGACATGAAACTGATGCGGGACCTTAAACGTGCCGGCGTGCCACACAGGCGGCAATCACAGGGCTCGGGGGCCGGCTACGCCCCCGGGCCCGCTCCTCATCCGGAGCCGGCTCACTGCCGGTACCCCGCCAGGAACCGCCCGATCCGGCTGATCGCGGCGTCCAGGTCGTCCGCGTGCGGCAGGGTCAGGATGCGGAAGTGGTCGGGGCGCGGGTAGTTGAAGCCGGTGCCCTGGACGACCTGGATCTTCTCGCGCAGCAGCAGGTCCAGGACGAACTTCTCGTCGTCCACGATCGGGTGCACCTTCGGGTCGATGCGCGGGAAGGCGTACAGCGCGCCCTTCGGCTTCACGCAGGAGACGCCCGGGATCTCGTTCAGCTTCTGCCAGGCGCGGTCGCGCTGCTCGTACAGCCTGCCCCCGGGCACCACCAGGTCCCGGATCGACTGCCGGCCGCCGAGCGCGGCCTGAATGGCGTACTGGGCGGGGGCGTTGGGGCACAGCCGCATCGAGGCCAGCATCGTCAGCCCTTCCAGATAGCTGCGGGCGTGCTGCTTCGGGCCCGACACCACCATCCAACCGGACCGGAATCCGGCCACCCGGTACGTCTTCGAGAGCCCGCTGAAGGTGAGGCAGACCAGGTCCGGGGCGAGTACCGCCACGCTGTGGTGCTCGGCGTCGTCGTACAGGATCTGGTCGTAGATCTCGTCCGCGAACACCATCAGACCGTGCCTGCGGGCCAGGTCGAGGATGTCCGAGAGGACCTCGCGCGGATAGACGGCCCCGGTCGGGTTGTTGGGGTTGATGATCACGACGGCGCGGGTGCGGTCGGTGATCTTCGAGGCCATGTCGGCGACGTCCGGGTTCCAGTCGGACGCCTCGTCGCAGGTGTAGTGCACGGCCTTGCCGCCGGCCAGCGTCGTGACCGCCGTCCACAGCGGGTAGTCCGGGGACGGGATGAGCACCTCGTCGCCGTCCTCCAGGAGCCCCTGGACGGCCATCGAGATCAGCTCGGAGACCCCGTTGCCGAGGAAGACGTCGTCCACGCCGATCTCGGTCAGGCCCATCGCCTGGTAGCGCTGGACCACGGCGCGCCGGGCGGACAGGATGCCGCGCGAGTCCGTGTAGCCATGGGCCCGGGGGAGCATCCTGATCATGTCCTGGACGATCTCCTCCGGCGCCTCGAAGCCGAAGAGGGCCGGGTTGCCCGTGTTGAGCCGGAGCACGCTGTGGCCCGCCTCCTCCAGGGCGTTGGCGTGCTCGATGACGGGGCCCCGGATCTCGTAACAGACCTCGTTGAGCTTGCTGGACTGGCGGAATTCCATGCGGTGCCTCCCCGACCCGATTGCGATACTTGGTTTTACCAAGCTCGGGCTTGGAAAGTCCAACAACATGTCTAGACTGCGTCGCATGCCACGTCAGACACAGCCGGCCACCCGCCCGGCCCGCCGCCGGAGTTACGACCAGTTCTGCGCCGGCGCCCGCGCCCTGGACGCGGTCGGCGACCGGTGGACGTTGCTGATCGTCCGTGAACTGCTGGCCGGTCCCCGCCGCTACACCGATCTCCACGCCGACCTGCCCGGCGTCAGCACCGACGTCCTGGCCTCCCGGCTCAAGGACATGGAGCAGGGCGGCCTCGCCACGCGCCGCAAGCTCCCGCCCCCGGCCGCCGCCACGGTGTACGCGCTCACCGCACGCGGACACGGACTCCTGCCGGTGCTTGCCGCGCTCGCCGAGTGGGGCGCCCCCGCGCTGACCGAGCGGCGGCCCACGGACGCGGTCCGGGCGCACTGGTTCGCGCTCCCGCTGCTGAGCGCCCTGAAGGTGGCGGCCACGGGGGTGCTCGATGTCCGGCTGGACGAGGGCGAGTTCCACATCCGTACGGGCGAGGTGGCCGCCGGTGAGCCGGTGTACGGGGGCGGGCCCGCCGCCGGCGCCGACGCGCGCATCGTCCTCGACGCGGAGCTGTGCCTCGCGCTCGGGCGCGGTGAGCCGACGTTCGCGCAGGCGGTCAAGGACGGCCGGATCGAGGTGTCCGGGGACGGCGCGCTGGCCGAGGAACTGCGCGGCGGCTGAGAGCCGGCCGGGCTGGGCCGGATGCCGGTGGCGTGATTCCAGCGGTCCTCTTCCGGGTAGCGTCCGGGCGTTTGAGATGTCCGTGACACCCGAGACGGGAGAGAGCCATGGGGAACGGCGTACAGCGGGTGCGGCAGAGCCGGCTGGGCAGGGGGTTCGTCGTCGCGGGGTGCGTGGCCGCGCTCGCGTTCGTGCCCACGGCGGCCGGTGCCACGCCCGGCAGCGGGGTGACCGCGACCGTCGTGGCCAAGGGCACATCGGTGGGCAAGCTGAAGGTGAAGGCGCCGAAGGGCCGGGCGGACGTCACCTTCCGCACGATCACCATCGAGCCGGGCGGCTCCACCGGCTGGCACACCCACAGCGGCCAGCTGATCGCCGTCGTCAAGTCCGGCACGCTCACCCGCACCCTGGACGACTGCTCGGTGGAGGTGTCCCCGGCGGGCACCTCGTTCATCGAGCCGTCGGGGAAGAAGCACCGCCACATCGGACGCAACCTGGGCACCGAGCCCGTGGTCCTCTGGGTGACGTATCTGCTGCCCGAGGGCAGCGAACTCTCCGACGACGCCGACGCGGTGGAGTGCGGGCCGGGGAAGTGACACCCCCGGGGGACACCGCCCGCCGAGGTCAGCGGGCGAGTGTCTCCCCGTACGCTCCGAGCCCGGCGATCACCAGCCCGTCGCGGAGGGTCAGCACCTCGTACACCCGGCCGCCGATCTGGTTGCGGTAGTCGATCACCAGCGTGTCGACGCCCGCCCGGACGTCCATCACCTCGAACTCCAGGTCCGGGATGAGTTCGAGCCCGCGCTTCCAGTACGCCCGCAGGGCGTCCTTGCCGCGCACGGTCCCGGAGGGATCGCCGGTGAAGCGCGCGATCATCGGGGAGCTGAAGGTCACGTCCTCGTGATAGTGCGTCAGAATGCGTTCCAGATCGCGGGAGTTCCAGTCGTCCTGCCAGCGCGCC
This sequence comes from Streptomyces sp. NPDC008163, assembly GCF_042956885.1. Taxonomy (NCBI): domain Bacteria; kingdom Bacillati; phylum Actinomycetota; class Actinomycetes; order Kitasatosporales; family Streptomycetaceae; genus Streptomyces; species Streptomyces sp. NPDC008163. The sequence continues at coordinate 443,336 of NZ_JBIBHG010000002.1, forward strand.
GCGAACTCACGAGCGAATTCAAGATCCATGGCCACGACCGTAATCCTCGCGACGGATCCGGGCGGCGGTATTCCGGCATCCGGCCACCGGCCGGGACGCGCGATGATGGACCGGTGCGATTCGAAGCGATCACCCGGGACCGGCTGACGGACGCGCTCGCCGCGCACGCCGACGCGCTGGACCCGGCCGACGGCGGGCCCTGGCTGAAGATCGCCGTCGACGGGGCCCCGGCAGCCCGCCCCGCCGACCTGGCCGAATCCGTCGCCGAGGCGCTACGGCTCCGGGGCCGCGCCGTGCTCCTCGTCTCCACCGCCGGATTCCTGCGGCCGGCGAGCCTGCGGTACGAGTACGGAAAGCAGGACCCGGACTCCTACTTCGGCAGCTGGTTCGACACCGGCGCCCTGTGGCGCGAGGTGTTCGGCCCCCTGGAACCGGACGGCAGCGGCCGGGTGCTGCCCGACCTGTGGGACCCGGCGACGGACCGGGCCACCCGCAGTCCGTACCAGCGGCTGCCGGAGGGCGGGGTGCTGATCCTGCACGGCCCGCTGCTGCTCGGACACTGGTTCCCCTTCGACCTCACCGTCCACCTGCGCCTTTCGGCGGGTGCGCTGCGGCGGCGCACGGCGGAGGACCAGCTGTGGACCCTGCCCGCCTTCGAGCGGTACGAGGACGAGGTGGCGCCCGCCGACGGCGCGGACGCGGTGGTGCGCGCGGACGACCCGGGACACCCGGCGTGGACGGGGCTGCGGTGAGCGGGGGGGTGGCCCGGGGTGGGGTGATCGTGCGGGTGCGGGTGCGGATTCGGGCTGCGGTGCGGCGTTGCGGGTTCGAGACCCGTTACTCGCCCGGCAACGGCGGCCGCCCGCCCACCGTCGCGACGGCCTCCGCCCCCGCCCGGCACCCCGCCGCAGCCGCCGCCGCGTCGTCCGCGCCCGCCAGCCGCGCCGCGAGGAAGCCGCCGGCGAACGCGTCGCCCGCCCCGGTCGAGTCCACCGCCGCCCGCACCGGCTCCGCCGGGAACCGGCCGGTCACCGCGCCTCCCCCGGCAAGCAGCGCCCCACCCTCGCCGAGCGTCACGACCACCTGGCGGGCGGGCATGCTCAACTTCGCGGCGGCGTCCGCCGGGTCCGGCAGGCCGGTGAGCAGCCGGGCCTCGTCCGCGTTGGGCAGCAGCAGGTCCGCCCGCTCGGTCAGGGCGAGGAACCGGTCGACGCCGAGACCGGCCAGGAAGCCCGCCGACGCGGGGTCCACGCTCACCGGAACGTGGCGCCGTACGGCCTCCCGCAGGGCGAGCAGGGCCGTCGCCCGGCTCGTCGCGGCGAACAGCAGATAGCCCGACAGATGGAGGTGGGCGACCCCGTCGAGCAGTGCGGGCGACCAGTCCTCGGGGGCGAGCCGCAGCACCGCGCCGCTGTCGGTGAGGAAGGTGCGCTCGGCGGCGGCGTCCACCAGCGCGACGACGGTCGCGGTCGGCGCCTCCTCGTCCACCGCGAGCAGCCCGCGCACCCCCGCCCGCCGCAGCAGGTCCCGGTGCCAGTCCGCCGAGTCCGCGCCCACCCGGGCCAGCAGCCGCACGTCCCGGCAGCCCGCGCGCGCCGCCCAGCACGCCACGTTGGCCCCCGCGCCGCCCGCCCGGGTCCGGATCACGGCGGCCGTGTCCGTGCCGTGGGCCAGCGCCGACCCGTGCCGGGCCACCACATCGGTGACCACGTCCCCGACGACGAGGAGACCGCCGCTCACCGCGCCGTCCAGGCGGTGGCGATACGGGCGGCGAGCGCCACATTGCCCCGGACCGCGGCGAGGTTGGCCTCCAGCGAGGCGCCCCCGGTGTGCCGCACCAGCTGGTCCAGCAGGAACGGAGTGACCGCCTGCCCCGTGACCCCCCGCTCCCGGCAGGCCGCCAGCGCCTCGGCGAGCACCCGGTCGTGCAGGGCGGGGTCCAGCTGCTCGTCCTGCGGTACGGGGTTGGCCACGATCAGCGCGGCCTCGGGGCCGCCCAGCGCGTCCTGGGCGCGCATCACCTCGGCGACCTGCCCGGGCGAGGTCACCGTCCAGTCGACCGGCTCGCCGGAACTGCTCAGGTAGAACCCGGGGAACGTATCCGTGCCGTAGCCGAGCACCCCGACCCCCAGCGTCTCAAGCCGTTGCAGCGTGGCCGGGACGTCCAGGATCGACTTCACGCCCGCGCAGACCACGGTGATCCCGGTCCGTGCCAGCAGCCGCAGGTCCGCCGACTCGTCCTGCGTCTCGGTCCAGCCCCGGTGCACCCCGCCGAGCCCGCCGGTCGCGAAGACCCGCAGCCCGGCCCGGGCCGCGAGGAAGGCGGTCGCGGACACGGTCGTCGCGCCGCTCGCCCCGGACGCCAGCGCCGGGGCGAGGTCGCGGTGGCCCAGCTTGCGCATCCCCGGGTCCTCGGCCACCCGCTCCAGCTCGGCCTTGTCCAGCCCGACCCTGGCCCGCCCGTCCAGCACCGCCACGGTCGCGGGCACGGCCCCGGCGGACCGCACGAGCCCTTCCAACTCCCCGGCGACCCGCAGATTGCGGGGGCGGGGCAGGCCGTGCGCGATGATCGTCGACTCCAGGGCGACGACCGGCCGGTGCGCGGCGAGGGCGGCCCGCACCTCGACGGAGAGGACCGGCGCGTAGGGGGTGGCGTCGAGGGGCGCGTTGAGTGACATGTCCACATCCCTGTCGCGGATGGGCGGGGCTCAAACGTGAGCGGACCCGGCCCGGCCCGCCGAGTGGCGCGAAATTTTCCGTCGGCAGCCGCGCCGATCGGGCCATAGGGTCGACCCATGCCTTCCGCGCCCGGCCAACCCGCTTCCGTCGTACGTGACTTCTACGACGACCTCGCTTCCGACTACGACCTCATGTACGCCGACTGGCAGGCGAGCATCGAGCGCCAGGCCGCCGCGCTGTCGGCCCTGATCGCCACCGCGCTCGGCGAGGGCGCCGCGTACGACGTGCTGGACTGCGCCTGCGGCATCGGCACCCAGGCGCTCGGTCTCGCCGCGCTCGGACACCGCGTCACCGGCAGCGACCTGAGCCCCGCCGCCGCGGCCCGCGCCGCTAAGGAGGCCGCCGCGCGCGGCCTGGAACTGCGCACGACGTCCGCCGACATGACGCGGCTGCCCTTCGGTGACCGCTCCTTCGACGTCGTCGTGTGCGCCGACAACTCGCTGCCGCACCTGCTCACCCCGGAAGCGGTGGAGGCGGCGCTCGGCGAGATGCGCAGGGTGCTGCGCCCCGGCGGCCTACTCCTGGTCTCCACCCGGCCGTACGACCGGCTGCGCCGCGAGCGGCCCGCGTCCACGCCGCCGCAGGTGAGGCAGGAGACCGGCGGCCGGGTCGTCACCTTCCAGCTGTGGCACTGGCGCCCGGACGGCGAGCGCTACGACCTGGAGCACTTCCAGCTGCACCCCGCGGCGGAGGGGAACGGAGGCTGGGACGTGCGCACCCGGCGCACCTCGTACTGGGCGCTCGGCCAGGACCGGCTCACCGGATTCGCCCGGCGGGCCGGCCTGGCGGAGCCCGCCTGGCACGAGCCGGAGGCGACGGGCTTCTTCCAGCCGGTGATGGTGGCGCACCGGCCGGACGCGGATCCGGAGGCCGCCTGACGGCACCGCTCAGAACAGCGGCTCCGGCAGCACCCCTTCCAGCGCCAGCAGCTGCCGCTTGGTCTCCAGGCCGCCGCCGAAGCCGCCTATCCCGCCGTCGCTCTCCACGACCCGGTGGCACGGCACCACCACGGGAAGGGGATTGGACCCCATCGCCGCGCCGACCGCCTGGGCCGCGCCCGGCTGTCCGACCCGCTCGGCCAGCTCCCCGTAACCGGCGACCGACCCGTACGGCACGCCCCGCGCCAGCTCCTGGAGCACCTGGCGGTTGAAGCCGGCGGTCAGCGACCAGTCCAGGTCGAGCGAGAACTCCCGCAGCGTCCCCGAGAAGTACGCCGCGAGCTGGCGCATCGGCTCGGCCAGCCGCGCGGAGCCGGGGGCCTCCACCGGCTCCGTGCCGAGCCGGCCGCGCAGCCGGTCCAGCGCCCTGTCCCGTATCTCCGGGCGGGCGTGGAAGACCACACCGACCAGTCCGGTCTCCGTCGCGGCCAGCATCAAAGGGCCGATGTCGCTCTCGACCACGGCCCACTCGACGACCCCGTTGCTGTCCATGCCACCACCGTACGGCGGCCCACTGACAACGGCTCAGCCCCGGGTGGCCCCGCGCACCACATCGGGGGTGTTCGTGATGATCCCGTCCACCCCCATCCCCTCGACCCGGCGCGCGGCCGCCGCGTCGTTCACCGTCCAGGAATTCACCTGGAGCGCCTTGCCGTGCGGGCCCTTCAGGGCGTGCACCGCCGACACGTACCCGCCCGACAGGCCGGTGTACGAGGGGTTGATCTGGTCCACGAACGCGGCGTACGCGGGCAGCTCGGAGACGGCCGGGGCGCCGAGGAAGCCGGTGACCAGGTCCGGGCGCAGCGAGTGCACCGTATGCACGCTGTCGGCACCGAAGCTCTGGATCACCAGGCGGCTCCGGACGTGGTTCGTGTCCAGCCAGCCCTCCTCGCCCAGCACCCGGAGGGTCGCCCGCTCGATCCCCGGGTAGCTCTCCGGGCTCTTGATCTCCAGCAGGAGGTTCTGGCCGTTGTGGCCGAGCCGCTCCAGGTACTGGCGCAGGGTCGGCACCCGGGTCCCGGCGTACCGCGCGCCGAACCAGCCGCCCGCGTCCAGCCGGGAGATCTCGGCGGCCGTGAAGTCCTTGACCGCCCAGGGCGCGCGGTCCGGGAACAGCTCCTCGGCGTTCGTCGTCCGCCTGAGGTCGGTGTCGTGCATGACGACGACCACCCCGTCCCGGGTGAGCTGGACGTCGTTCTCCACCCAGTCGAAGCCCAGCGCGTCCGCCCGGTCCACGGCCGCGAGCGTGTTCTCGGGGGCGTACGCCGAGGCGCCCCGGTGGGCGTAGACGCGTGGACGGTCCGCCGCGGCGTCGGCGGCCCGGCGGACCGGGGCGGCCTGCTGGACCGGGTGCCGGGTCAGCGGGGTGGCCGTGACCGGGGTGCCCGGATGCGGCATCAGCAACGTGCCGGCGCCCATGACGGCGGCGGCGGCGACGGAGGCGGTAGCGGTAGCGGTGCCTGCGTACACGTGAACTCCTTGCGTCAGAGTTGCGGACGGCCCGAGCGTCCCAGCCGGTCCCGAACACGGGACGGGCGCAGGATGGCCACGGTGTGAAGGGACCGCGTCACCCGCTGTCGGCACGGTCGATAGGATGCGGCACTTCTGTTGTGTCTGCCGGGCCTTGCGCCCGGACGACGGGCCCTGGGATCGTCCTGACCCGGGCTTGCTGCTGCGAGGGGCGTACAAGGATGCAGGGCACGATCGACGGCTTCAGCTATGGGGCGGTGACCCCCGCGGTGGCGTTCGTCATGGCGTGCCTCGGCGCGGCGCTGGGCCTGCGCTGCACCACGCGGTCACTGCGTACCGAGCGTTCCTTCAGGGCCGGCTGGCTGGCTCTCGGGGCGACCTCCATAGGTTCGGGCATCTGGACCATGCACTTCATCGCGATGACGGGCTTCTCCGTCGAAGAGGTGCCGATCGGCTACGACAAACCGGTCACCTTCGCCAGCCTCGCCGTCGCGATCGTCATGGTCGGCATCGGGATCTTCCTGGTCGGGTACCGGGGCGCCACCCGGATGGCCCTGGTGACGGGAGGCACGATCACCGGGCTCGGCGTGGCCTCCATGCATTACCTCGGCATGGCCGGAATGCGCCTTGATGGGCAGTTCGAGTACGACACGGTCACCGTGACCCTCTCCGTGGTCATCGCCGTCGTCGCCTCGACCGCGGCGCTGTGGGCCGCCGTCTCCATCCACGGCTTCCTGCCCAGCCTCGGCGCGAGCGTGGTGATGGGCGTCGCGGTGAGCGGCATGCACTACACCGGCATGGCGGCGCTCCGGGTCCATCTGCACCCCGCCGCGTCGACCGCCGCCCACGCCCCCGGCGACAGCGCGGGCTCGCTCCTGGTGCCCATGCTGCTCGGCCCCGCCTGCTTCCTGCTGCTGGCCGCCGTCGTGGTCATGTTCGATCCGCTGGTGGTCATGGGCACGCCCGACTGGGACGACCCGCAGGCCGCGCGGCCCCCCGGAATCCCGGCCCAGCGCCAGGTCCCGCGCTTCGGCACCTACGCCGACCCCGCCTCCTTCCACTCCCGCCCGCGCGACGCCGTGGGGCCCGTCGACTGGTGAACCGGGGCCGTTGTCAGTGGCGGGTCGTACGGTGGTTGCATGCGGCCAGTCTCGAAGATCGAACGTACGGTGGCGCCTTTCGAGGTCGTCAGCCCCTACCAGCCCAGCGGCGACCAGCCCACGGCCATCGCCGAGCTGGAGAAGCGCGTCCGCGCAGGTGAGAAGGACGTCGTGCTCCTCGGCGCGACCGGCACCGGCAAATCCGCGACCACCGCGTGGATGATCGAGAAGCTCCAGCGCCCCACGCTCGTCATGGCGCCGAACAAGACGCTCGCCGCCCAGCTGGCCAACGAGTTCCGCGAGCTCCTGCCCAACAACGCCGTCGAGTACTTCGTCTCGTACTACGACTACTACCAGCCCGAGGCGTACGTCCCGCAGTCGGACACCTACATCGAGAAGGACTCCTCGATCAACGAGGAGGTCGAGCGGCTGCGCCACTCCGCGACCAACTCCCTCCTCACCCGGCGCGACGTCGTCGTCGTCGCCTCCGTCTCCTGCATCTACGGCCTCGGTACGCCGCAGGAGTACGTGGACCGCATGGTCCAGCTCAAGGTGGGCGAGGAGATCGACCGCGACCAGCTGCTGCGCCGTTTCGTGGAGATCCAGTACACGCGCAACGACCTGGCCTTCACCCGGGGCACCTTCCGGGTGCGCGGCGACACCATCGAGATCTTCCCGGTCTACGAGGAGCTCGCCGTCCGCATCGAGATGTTCGGCGACGAGATCGAGGCCCTGTCCACGCTGCACCCGCTGACCGGCGAGGTCATCAGCGAGGACCAGTCCCTCCACGTCTTCCCCGCCACCCACTACGTGGCGGGACCCGAGCGCATGGAGAAGGCCGTCAGCGGCATCGAGCGGGAGCTGGAGGAGCGCCTGGCCGAGCTGGAGAAGCAGGGCAAGATGCTGGAGGCCCAGCGGCTCCGCATGCGTACGACGTACGACATCGAGATGCTCCGCCAGATCGGCACCTGCTCCGGCGTCGAGAACTACTCGATGCACTTCGACGGCCGTTCCCCCGGCACCGCCCCCAACACCCTCCTCGACTACTTCCCGGAGGACTTCCTCCTGGTGCTGGACGAGTCGCACGTCACGGTCCCGCAGATCGGCGCCATGTACGAGGGCGACGCCTCGCGCAAGCGGACCCTGGTCGACCACGGCTTCCGGCTGCCGTCCGCCCTGGACAACCGCCCGCTGAAGTGGGAGGAATTCCTCCAGCGGATCAACCAGACGGTCTACCTCTCCGCCACCCCGGGCAACTACGAGCTGTCCCGCGGCGACGGCTTCGTGGAGCAGATCATCCGCCCGACCGGCCTCGTCGACCCCGAGGTCGTCGTCAAGCCCACCGAGGGCCAGATCGACGACCTGGTGCACGAGATCCGGGCCCGTGCCGAGCGCGACGAACGGGTCCTGGTCACCACCCTCACCAAGAAGATGGCGGAGGACCTGACCGACTACTTCCTGGAGCTCGGCATCCAGGTCCGCTACCTCCACAGCGACGTCGACACCCTGCGCCGCATCGAGCTGCTGCGCGAACTGCGCTCCGGCGAGTACGACGTCCTGGTCGGGATCAACCTCCTGCGCGAGGGCCTGGACCTGCCCGAGGTGTCGCTCGTGGCCATCCTCGACGCCGACAAGCAGGGCTTCCTGCGCTCGGGGACCTCGCTGATCCAGACCATCGGCCGCGCGGCGCGCAACGTCTCGGGCCAGGTCCACATGTACGCGGACAAGGTCACCCCGGCCATGGCGCAGGCCATCGACGAGACCAACCGCCGCCGCGAGAAGCAGATCGCGTACAACACCGAGCGCGGCATCGACCCCCAGCCGCTGCGCAAGAAGATCAACGACATCGTCGCCACCATCGCCCGCGAGGAGATCGACACCGAGCAACTGCTCGGCACCGGCTACCGCCAGGGGAAGGAGGGCAAGGCCCCCGTGCCCGCCCTCGGCAAGCACGCCGTCCCGGGCGACGGCAAGGCGGCGACGGCCGGGAAGTCCGCGAAGGCGGGCAAGGCGGGCAAGGCCGGCCGGGACGCGGCGGCGGTCACCGACCGCCCGGCGACCGAACTGGCCGGGATCATCGAGGAGATGACGGACCGGATGCGCGCCGCCGCCGCCGACCTCCAGTTCGAGGTCGCCGCCCGGCTGCGCGACGAGGTGGGCGAGCTGAAGAAGGAGCTGCGCCAGATGCGCGAGGCCGGTCTGGCCTGACCGGCCGGGCGGTCCGGGCCGCATGTTGCAGGACCGACACAAAACGGCCCAGGCCCTCCGCGCGGGTGACACCACTGCGTAGGGTGCTGGGCAACCGCACAAGTACGGTTGCGGGGAAAGCGGAGAGGGGACAGCGCGTGACGGTCAATATGACCAAGGGTCAGGCCATCAGCCTGCAGAAGAGCGACGGGGGGACCCTGACCGCGGTACGGATGGGGCTCGGCTGGCAGGCGGCACCGCGCCGCGGTCTGTTCGGCTCGCGCACCCGGGAGATCGACCTGGACGCATCGGCCGTCCTGTTCGCCGACAAGCAGCCGGTCGACGTCGTCTTCTTCCGGCACCTCACCAGCGACGACGGCTCGGTCCGGCACACCGGGGACAACCTCGTGGGCGGCGCCGGCTCGGGTGGCGACGACGAGGCGATCCTCGTGGACCTCCAGCGGGTACCGGTCCACATCGACCAGATCGTCTTCACGGTGAACTCCTTCACCGGCCAGACGTTCCAGGAGGTGCAGAACGCCTTCTGCCGCATCGTGGACGAGACCAACGGCCAGGAGCTCGCCCGCTACACGCTGGACGGCGGTGGGCAGTACACCGCGCAGATCATGGCGAAGGTGCACCGCGCGGGCAACGCCTGGAAGATGACCGCCATCGGCACCCCGGCCAACGGCCGCACCTTCCAGGACCTCATGCCGGCGATCCTGCCGCACCTGTAGGACGGCACACCGGACCGCGAGGTCCGCATCGCGGTACGCGCAGCTCCCGGTGGCATCGGCCACCGGGAGCTGCCCGCATCGCGGCACCACCGCACCACCACACGCAGCTTCACGAACACCAGCGGTAATACGTCGAGGGGACAGGGCAATGACGGCCGAGCTGGTCCGGGGGCAGAACCACACCTTGCCCCAGACCCGTCTGGAGATCCGGATATCGGCCGGGGCGCCCGTCGTGGCCGGTGCCACGCTCGGCGACGAGCACGGCAGGGTGGCCGGCATCGAGTGGATCGCCCACCCCGGGTCGCCGCAGCTGCACGGCCTGGAAGTCTCCCGGCAGGCCGCTGCCGACCATCGCCTCGCCGTCGACCTCGACGCCCTGCCCGACGGGGTCCACCGGGTCACGGTGCTGCTGGCCCTTCCGCTCGGCGCCGGCGGCCCGGCCCGGTTCGGCGCCGTCGCCTCACCGTTCGTCGCGGTCACCGCCCTCGACGGCGCCGAGATCGCCACGTTCACCCTGACCGGCCTCGACAGCGAGTCCGCGGTCGCCGCCCTGGAGCTGTACCGCCGCCAGGGCGCCTGGAAGGTCCGCGCGGTCGGCCAGGGATACGCGGGCGGCCTCGCCGCCATGCTCGCCGACCAGGGCGTGGACCGGGCCGCCGAGCTGGCCGGGACCATCCAGGAGGCCGTCGCGCGGGGCCTCGCCCGCTCGGTGGCCCCGCCGCCGCCCCGCACCCCGGAGGGCGACCGGGTCAGGCACGCGCCCACCCCGGCCCCCGCCCCGGGCAACGGACAGCCGCCCGTCCCGCCGCCCCCGCCCGCCACGCCCCAGCCGGCCGCGCCCGCGCAGCCCGAGCCCCTGGCGGAGCCGGCCGCGCCGGGCGGCCCGATCAACTACGCGCACCCGCGCCGCCAGTCCACCGCGCCCCCGCCGCCGCCCCCGGCCGCGCCGCCCGCCCGGCCGGGGCAGCCCGCCCAGCCCGTCGCCGGGGACGCGACCGGCTGGTCCATGGACGAGCGCCTGTACAACCAGGTGTGGGGCATGTTCGAGGACCTGGCCCGGGCCGTCGCCGCCTACCGCAGCGCCGTCGACTTCGCCGAGTCCCGGATGGACCAGGAGCTGGAGCGCACCCTGTCCGACCCGCGCAGCCGCATCGGGGGCGCGGGCGACCGGGCCCGCGAGGAGGCCCGGGCCAAGCGCGACGAGCTGACCGCCCGTGCCCGCGAGTCCCTGGACCGCGACCTCGCCCAGCTCGACGCCGAATCCGCCGTCGTGGAGCCCGCGCTCCCCGCCCCGTACGCGGGCTGGGACAACCCGGTCTGGCACGGCTACCGGGTGCCGATGGAGATCCCCATGGCGCTGCGCATCGGCGACCTCCACCTCCCGGAGCGCGCCGACCTGCGCATCCCGCTCCTCGTCCGGCTGCCGCTGGAGCGGGGCATGTGGATCGACAGCGGGCGCACCGCCTCCGAGGCCGCCGCGCTGACCGGCCCGGACCAGCTGCGCAGGCTCGCGATGGAGACCGCCGTGCTGCACGCGGCCCGGCTGCTCGCGGTCTACCCGCCGAACGAGTTCACGGTCCATGTCATCGACCCGGCCGGATCGGCCGCCGGGGCGCTCGCCCCGCTGGTCCGCTCCGGGGTGCTGCCCTCACCGCCCGCCGCCGGAGCACAGGGCGTCTCCTCGGTCCTCGCCCACCTCACCCGGCGGGTGGACCTGGTGCAGATGGCGATCCGGGCCGGTGCCGCCGACTCGCTGCCGCCGGACCTGGACCCGGCCGAGCAGCTGCTGATCGTCAACGACTTCCCGCACGGCTTCGACGACCGCGCGGTGACCCAGCTGCGCTACCTCGCCGACGAGGGGCCCGCGGTGGGCGTCCACCTGATGATGGTGGCGGACCGGGAGGAGGCGTCCGAGTACGGCCCGGTCCTGGACCCGCTGTGGCGCTCGCTGCTGCGGGTCACCCCGGTCGCCGACGACCATCTGGCCGACCCCTGGGTCGGTCACGCGTGGACGTACGAGCCGCCCAGGACGCCGCCGGGGAGCGCGGTCCTGGAGCAGGTGCTGGAGCGGGTGGCGCACGCCCGCCGCACCGGGTCCCGCTGAGCCGCCGAGCCCCGTAACGCCTTTGGTAAACCGCACCCGACCTGCTCTTTTGGAGATTCTTTAGGTTCCTCTTTACCTTTCTTTGGTATTTCCTGTACCGTTCATGGAGCGGAGGGGAGTACTCCCATACGCGGCGTTCCCGTCAGTACGGACTGTGACCGGTCCCGGGGCGTCGGCCCCGGTGCGCAGCCCGCGCGCCCGGGTGGAAGAGACCTCCGGCAGCGACGACGCTGATCAGTAGCCCGTAGCGAACTGCCGGAGGCGCAGTGGACGTTTCATGGACCCTCTGGGCGCTGACCATCATTGGTCTGTGCGCCCTCATCGCCGTCGACTTCTTCATCGGGCGCAAGCCCCATGACGTGTCGACCAAGGAAGCCGGGATCTGGACGATCGTCTGGATCGTGCTGGCCGCCCTCTTCGGCCTCGGGCTGCTCGTCTTCGGCGAGACCCAGGCGTCGGGCGAGTTCTTCGCCGGCTACATCACCGAGAAGTCGCTCAGCGTCGACAACCTCTTCGTCTTCGTGCTGATCATGGCGAAGTTCTCGGTGCCCTCCCACCTCCAGCAGCGGGTGCTGCTGATCGGTGTGCTGATCGCACTGGTGCTGCGGGCGGTCTTCATCGCCGCCGGTGCCGCGGTCATCGCCAACTTCTCGTGGATCTTCTACATCTTCGGCGCGTTCCTGATCTACACCGCCTGGAAGCTCATCCAGGAGGCCCGGGCGGACGACGAGGACGAGGAGTTCGAGGAGAACCGCCTCCTCAAGAGCATCGAGCACCGCTTCGGCGTCGCCGACCGGTACCACGGCACCAAGCTCTTCATCCGCAACAACGGCAAGCGCGTCCTGACCCCGCTGATGGTCGTCATGCTCGCCATCGGCACCACCGACGTGCTGTTCGCGCTGGACTCGATCCCGGCGATCTTCGGCCTCACCCAGGACCCGTACATCGTCTTCACCGCCAACGCCTTCGCCCTGATGGGCCTGCGCCAGCTGTACTTCCTGATCGGCGGTCTGCTGGAGAAGCTGGTCCACCTCAGCTACGGGCTGTCGGTGATCCTCGGCTTCATCGGCGTCAAGCTGGTGCTGCACGCGCTGCACGAGTCCGGGGTGCACGTCCCCGAGATCTCCATCCCGGTCTCGCTCGGTGTCATCTGCGGGGTGCTGATCATCACCACGATCACCAGCCTCATGGCCAACAAGAAGAAGGCCGAGGCCGAGGCCCGCGAGGCGAAGACCGGCGACCGCGTCTAGGGGGTCTCGTTCGGATCATGCCGGGCTCGCGGGTACGGGGACGGACGGCCCCGCCTCACCAGCCCCGGGTGCGCCACTCGGGCAGGTGGGGCCGTTCGTCCCCCAGCGTGGTGTCGCGCCCGTGGCCCGGGTAGACCCAGGTCTCGTCCGGCAGCGGCGCGAAGAGCTTGGTCTCCACGTCGTGCAGCAGGCTCGCGAACGCCTCGGGGTCCTTGTGCGTGTTCCCGAGGCCGCCGGGGAAGAGGCAGTCCCCGGTGAACAGGTGCGGTGCCCCGTGCGGGTCGTCGTACAGGAGCGAGATCGACCCCGGGGTGTGCCCGGTCAGGTGGCGGGCGGTGAGCGCCACCTCGCCGACCCGGATCGTTTCGCCGTCCTCGACCAGGACCTCCGTCGGCACCTCGATGCCCTCGGCGTCGAACCGGCCCGCGTAGGTGCGGGCCCCGGTCGCGGCGACGACCTCGTCCAGCGCCCGCCAGTGGTCGCGGTGCCGGTGGGTGGTGACGACGGACAGGATCGAGTCGTCACCGATCAGCCGCAGCAGCGTTTCGGCCTCGTCGGCCGCGTCGATCAGCAGCTGCTCGCCGGTGGCCCGGCAGCGCAGCAGATAGGCGTTGTTGTCCATCGGGCCGACGGCGACCTTCGAGATCATCAGATCCGTCAGTTCGTGCACATCGGCGGGCCCGCCGACCCTGACCGCTCCGCTGTACGTCATGTGTCTCAGCCTATAGCGGGGGCAGCGCCGGAAGCGGTCCGCCTTCGACCGTCAGCGCCGCGCCGTCCCGCCGCCCGCTGAGCCAGCCGAGCAGCCCGGACGCCGTGCCGCGGACCGTGACCGGCCCGCCCTCCGCGCCGCCGCCCGTCGTCCACACCCGTCCGGTGTCGTCGGCCAGCGACGTCGGCGCGACCTCCGGGTGCCCGGCGAACCGCTCGGCCAGGAATCCGATCTCCCGGGCGGTGAACTCGTCCGGCAGGTCCTCCAGCTCGTAGCCGATGCCCAGGTCGACGTGGTGCAGCTCCACCTCGCCCCGGCGCCGGAACGGCACGCGGGAGGCGGTGTCCGTCACACCGTTGCGCAGGGTCACCGCGCGCGACCAGTCCGCGGGCTCGGCCGCCGCCTCCACGAATCCGGCCGCGCTCGCCGTCAGGTCGGTCTGCTGCTGCGCGGGGGAGCGGTGGGCGTCCCGCTCGATGTCGCGGTCCCGGGTTTCGCTGTCTGCGTACATCGGCAGGCCGCGGAGAACATTTGCGAGCGCGTCGGCGTTACGGGAGAGGTGCGCGATGACATGACCGCGGCTCCAGCCCGGCAGCCGCGACGGCTCGGACAGTGCTGCGGCGTCCAGTTCGCCGGTGGCTCCGAGCAGCCGGTCCGTCGCTTCCCGGAGTGCTGCCAGGTCGTGCGCATGATCAGTCATGGGGCCGAGCCTAGCCTCGGCCACTCGTTCGGGTGAAGGAGTTCTCAGCCGTCCGCAATTCGAATGTGCGTGCTATACGCTCGAAGTCGAAAGCTTCGTACACCGCTGTGGCGCCCCCCATACCCTGGGCCAGGGGCTCAGTTCCCCCGCTTCTCTCTAGAAAGGTGCGGACCGGCGTGGCCGACCGTCTCATCGTCCGTGGCGCTCGCGAGCACAATCTCAAGAACGTCTCGCTCGACCTCCCCCGCGACTCCCTCATCGTGTTCACCGGGCTCTCCGGGTCGGGCAAGTCGTCGCTCGCGTTCGACACGATCTTCGCCGAGGGCCAGCGGCGCTACGTGGAGTCGCTCTCCTCGTACGCCCGGCAGTTCCTCGGCCAGATGGACAAGCCGGACGTCGACTTCATCGAGGGCCTGTCGCCCGCCGTCTCCATCGACCAGAAGTCGACCTCGCGCAACCCGCGCTCGACGGTCGGCACCATCACCGAGGTCTACGACTACCTCCGGCTGCTCTTCGCCCGGATCGGCAAGCCGCACTGCCCCGAGTGCCACCGCCCGATCTCGCGGCAGTCGCCGCAGGCCATCGTGGACAAGGTCCTCGGCCTGCCCGAGGGCAGCCGCTTCCAGGTGCTCTCGCCGCTGGTGCGCGAGCGCAAGGGCGAGTTCGTGGACCTGTTCTCCGACCTCCAGACCAAGGGCTACAGCCGCGCCCGGGTGGACGGTGCCACGATCCAGCTCTCCGAGCCGCCCACGCTCAAGAAGCAGGAGAAGCACACCATCGAGGTCGTCATCGACCGCCTCACCGTGAAGGACAGCGCCAAGCGCCGGCTGACGGACTCCGTCGAGACCGCGCTCGGCCTCTCCGGCGGCATGGTCGTGCTCGACTTCGTGGACCTCCCCGAGGACGACCCCGAGCGCGAGCGGATGTACTCGGAGCACCTCTACTGCCCGTACGACGACCTCTCCTTCGAGGAGCTGGAGCCGCGCTCCTTCTCCTTCAACTCCCCGTTCGGCGCCTGCCCCGACTGCACCGGCATCGGTACGCGCATGGAGGTCGACCCGGAGCTGATCGTTCCGGACGAGGAGAAGTCCCTGGACGAGGGCGCCATCCACCCCTGGTCCCACGGCCACACCAAGGAGTACTTCGGCCGCCAGATCAACGCCCTGGCCGAAGCCCTCGGCTTCCGTACGGACATCCCCTGGGCCGGGCTCCCGCAGCGCGCCAAGAAGGCGCTGCTGCACGGCCACAAGATCCAGACCGAGGTCCGCTACCGCAACCGGTACGGGCGCGAGCGCGCCTACACCACCCCGTCCTTCGAGGGCGCCGTCCAGTTCGTCAAGCGGCGGCACTCCGAGGCCGAGAGCGACTCCAGCCGGGAGCGCTTCGAGGGGTACATGCGCGAGGTCCCCTGCCCGACCTGTGAGGGCACCCGGCTCAAGCCGATCGTCCTCGCGGTCACGGTGATGGAGCGGTCCATCGCCGAGGTCGCCGCGATGTCCATCAGCGAGTGCGCCGAATTCCTCGGCCGCCTCAAGCTGAACGCACGCGACAAGAAGATCGCCGAGCGGGTCCTCAAGGAGGTCAACGAGCGGCTGAAGTTCCTGGTCGACGTCGGCCTGGACTACCTCTCGCTGAATCGCGCGGCCGGCACCCTGTCCGGCGGCGAGGCCCAGCGCATCCGGCTCGCCACCCAGATCGGCTCCGGCCTCGTCGGCGTGCTCTACGTGCTGGACGAGCCCTCCATCGGGCTGCACCAGCGCGACAACCACCGGCTGATCGAGACCCTGGTCCGCCTCCGGGACATGGGCAACACGCTCATCGTCGTGGAGCACGACGAGGACACCATCAAGGTCGCCGACTGGGTCGTCGACATCGGCCCCGGCGCCGGTGAGCACGGCGGCAAGGTCGTCCACTCCGGCTCGCTCAAGGAGCTGCTGGCCAACGACAAGTCCGTCACCGGGCAGTACCTCACGGGCAAGCGGTCCATCCCCGTGCCCGACGTGCGGCGGCCCGTGGACCCCTCGCGGCTGCTCACGGTGCACGGCGCCCGGGAGAACAACCTCCGGGACATCGACGTCTCCTTCCCGCTCGGCGTGCTGACCGCCGTCACCGGCGTCTCCGGCTCCGGCAAGTCGACGCTGGTCAACGACATCCTCTACACCCACCTGGCCCGCGAGCTGAACGGCGCCAAGTCGGTGCCCGGCCGGCACACCCGGGTCGACGGCGACGACCTGGTCGACAAGGTGGTCCACGTCGACCAGTCGCCCATCGGCCGTACGCCCCGGTCCAACCCGGCCACGTACACCGGCGTCTTCGACCACGTCCGCAAGCTGTTCGCGGAGACGATGGAGGCCAAGGTCCGCGGCTATCTGCCGGGCCGGTTCTCCTTCAACGTCAAGGGCGGCCGCTGCGAGAACTGCTCCGGCGACGGCACGATCAAGATCGAGATGAACTTCCTGCCCGATGTGTACGTCCCGTGCGAGGTCTGCCACGGTGCGCGCTACAACCGGGAGACCCTGGAGGTCCACTACAAGGGCAAGTCCATCGCCGAAGTGCTGGACATGCCGATCGAGGAGGGCCTGGAGTTCTTCGAGGCCGTCCCCACGATCGCCCGCCACCTGCGCACCCTCAACGAGGTCGGCCTCGGATACGTACGGCTCGGCCAGTCCGCGCCGACGCTCTCCGGCGGCGAGGCCCAGCGGGTCAAGCTCGCCAGCGAGCTCCAGAAGCGCTCCACCGGCCGCACGGTCTACGTCCTGGACGAGCCGACCACCGGTCTGCACTTCGAGGACATCTCCAAGCTGATCAAGGTGCTCTCCGGCCTGGTCGACAAGGGGAACTCGGTGATCGTCATCGAGCACAACCTCGACGTCATCAAGACCGCCGACTGGGTCGTGGACATGGGTCCCGAGGGCGGCAGCGGCGGTGGCCTGGTCATCGCCGAGGGCACCCCGGAGTACGTGGCGGGCGTCCCCGCCAGCCACACCGGGAAGTTCCTCCAGGACATCCTGGACACCGACCGGGTCAGCGAGGCGGCCGTGCCGGCCGCACGCAAGCCGGCCGGGAAGAAGGCCGCGAAGTCCGCCCCGGCCGCCAGGAAGACCGCGACGGCCAAGACGGCGACGAAGGCAGCCGCCAAGAAGACCGCCGCCAAGAAGACGGCCCGGGCCCGCAAGGCCTGACGTCGGCGACACACGGTACGAGGTGGCGGCCCCTCCCCAGGGGCCGCCACCTCGTCGCGTTCCCGGCCCCGGCGAGCCACGACCGGCCCGCGCGCGGGGGCGCCCGTCTCCGCCGGTATCGTCGGTTACGTCACCGATGCCGCGGCCGCCCCGGGCAGCTCCGGCACGGTTTCCCGATCTGACCGCCCGACCCGTGGAGACCGCATGTCCGGCCAGCCCGCCGCCCGCCGCACCGTGCTGAAGGGCGCCGCTCTCGCGGGCGTCGCCGGGCTGGGAGCCGCCGCCTGCTCGACCGACTCGAAGCTCGGCCACGCCCGGACGCCGACCCCCACCGCCCCCGTCGAGCTCGGCGCGCCCGACGAGATCCCCGTCGGCGAGTCCAAGCTCTACCGCGAGCAGCGCGTCGTCGTGACCTGCCCGGCCAAGGGAGAGTTCAAGGCGTTCAGCGCCCAGTGCACCCACGCCGGCTGCCTGCTGGACAAGGTCGAGAAGAACGAGGGCCACTGCCCCTGCCACGGCAGCCGCTTCGACACCACGACCGGCAAGGCCGTGCACGGCCCGGCGACCGTGCCGCTGCCCGCCGTCCCGGTCCGCGTCGAGGGCGGAAAGCTGATCGCGGGCCCCGACGCCTGACCCGCTTCCGCCCTTCCGAGGACCTACTCCCAGTCCCAGTCGATCCCCACCAGCCCCGGCCGCACCCCCTGCTCCACCAGATGCACGGTCCGGTGCCGGCCGGTCAGCGTGAGCTCCGCCCGCGCGCCCCGGGGCGCGCCCGCCGACGCCTGGGCGAAGCTCCGGCACCGCACCGGCAGCGCCTCCTCGGCGAAGCCGACCTGGAGCACGTACTGCCCGCCGCCGAAGGTGAAGCCGCGCATGTACTCGCCGCAGGGCCCGCCCGTGCCGTCCTCGAAGCCGTAGCCGAAGAGGTACGTGTCGCCCGTCCGCAACCGGGTGTCGAACAGCAGCTCGGCGACCAGCACCCCCGTCTCCCGGTCCCAGCGGACCCGGCCCGTCCGGCAGTTCTCCCGGGCGCGCACCTCCACCCGCGCCGGATCGCAGCCCGGATCCCCCACGTAGACCGCGAGATAGCGGTCGATGCCGTCCCGGTGGGCGCGCACCACGTGCTGCGAGTCCCGCTGCCGCATCTGGCGCCCCGGCCCGATCCGTACCCGCTCCTGATGGCCCACCGTGTGCAGCCCGCCGTCGGCCGGTGACTCCATGTCCGCGAGCAGCCGTTCCACCACCCCGGACGTCTCCACCAGCGAGCGGTACGTGCGCCCCGGCGGGCGCTCGGTGTCCGGGCGGGGCTCCTCGGCGTCCAGGAGGCCGAGCAGCGAGTTGGGCGGCAGGGCGAGCACTTCCTCCAGGGCCTTCACGGCGCGCAGCGACTCCGGGCGCTGCGGGCGGCGGGCGCCCTGCTGCCAGTAACTCAGGCTGGTCACGCCGAGCTTGATCCCCCGGTGCGCCAGATGGTGCCGGACCCGCTGGAGCGGCAGCCCGCGCACCGACAGCGCGGTGCGCAGAGCCAGATGGAACGGTCCGGTGTGCAGCACCTGCGCCAGTTCGGCCTCGGTGTGCCGCATGGGTCCTCCAGGTGAACGTTCACGCCGGCCGGGCCCGGGGCCGTGCCGGCGGGTGCCGGTCCGCAGGTGGCCGGGGCGAGCGTTCACAGCTCGGCCCCGGGCGTTCACACCGCGGTGTTCACCCGCATTCAAGCGTGTTGACCCGTCCCCGACAACGGTTGATGCTCCTCCACAGCGTCCGGACGCGCTCCTCGGAACCCCCACCCCCCGCCCCGGGAGGAACGCCATGCGCAACCCAGCAACCAGGCCGGCCCGGCTGTCGGTGACAGCCGTACTGGCCGCGCTGCTGCTCGCCGTCCCCACGGCGACCGCCACCGCCGCCGATCAGCCCCGCACCGCCACCGCCACCGCCTCGGTCCGGGCCGCCGACCGGGCCGCGTCCGCCCCGACGGCCGCCCTCGCCGCCACCAAGCGGCTGAACATCACGATGCAGGCACAGCAGAAGACCAACTGGTGCTGGGCCGCGTCCGGCAACACCATCGCCACCTGGTACGGCCGCACCTACAGCCAGAACCAGTTCTGCAACGCCGCCTTCGGCCGTGCCCAGGGCTACGACTGCCCCAACTCGCAGGCCGCCCTCGACAACGTGCAGAACGCCCTGAACTGGGCGGGCATCAGCCCGGGCTCGTACGTCAGCGGCTGGCTGCGCTACTCCACCGTGCAGACCGAGATAGCCGCCGGACGCCCGGTCGAGACCCGCATCCAGTGGTCGTCCGGCGGCGGCCACATGCACGTCCTGTACGGCTACGACGACGCCAACAGCCTCGTCTACTGGGGAGACCCCTGGCCCTCCAGCAACCGGTACAACTGGGCCTCGCACTCCTGGTACGTGAACAACAGCGAGTTCTCCTGGACCCACTCGCTCTACCGGATCGGGGCGTGACGCCATGACCACCATCCGTTCCCGGCGCGCCCGCCGCCCCCTCGCCGCCGCCCTGGCCGCGGCCGGTGTCCTCGCCGGCACCGCCCTCCTCACCGCCGCCCCGCAGGCGTCCGCCGCCGACGGACCCCAGGCCGGTCCCGCCGCCCTGGCCGCGGCCCACGAGGCGGCCACCGACGCCACCACCCTGAACACCCTGTCCCGGTTCTTCGCCCGCGAAGGGGCCGTCACCGAGAAGGCCGCCGCGCCCCGCATCCAGGGCCAGGCCGTGCCCGTGCGCACCCTGTCCGCCGGGTTCGTCGCGGGCGAGCCGGGCGCCCCCGTCGCCTCCCTCGACTACCTGGCCAGCACCGCTGTCTCCTCGGACGGCCAGAAGGCGTCGCTCTGGACGCTGCCCGAGCCCGGCAAGGACGGCGACTGGCAGGTGGTGAACATCGCCAACGGCGACGACGAGGCTCGCTACACCGAGGCGGGCGCCCGCAAGCTGCCCGGCGGCACCGTCTTCCACGAACCCCAGATCGACGCCTGGTACGTGCAGAAGGGCGACCGGGTCCTCCCGCTCGACCAGGACGCCGTCCGGGTGGTCGGCAAGCAGGGCACGACGCTCTCCGCCTACCGCACCCGGGTCCACGCCGCCTACGCGGACAAGCTCCCCGGGTCCGCGTACGCCCGCAAGGGCGAGGCCGGCGGCTACGGGCCCGGGGCGGAGCCGGGCGGCGCGAAGGACTCCAGCGGCAAGGGCCCCGCCATCGCCGCCTCCGCCACCACCGCGACCGCCCTGACCGCCGGCTCCACCGCGGCCGCCGGGGGCGCCGTCGCCGTACTCGTCCTGTGCGGCGTCACCGCCCTGCGCCTGCGCAGCCGCCGCCGGACCGGGTGACCCGCCCGGCCCCACGACCCCGCGCTCCGGGACAGGTGCTCCCCACCCCTGTCCCGGAGCGCGGCGCCATCCGCGCACCCCGCGCTGTCACCGGCCGCAAGTAGGGTGGGGAGCATGGCAGACCCCTCCAGCTACCGCCCCAAGCCGGGACAGATCCCCGACTCCCCGGGGGTCTACAAATTCCGCGACGAGCACCGCCGGGTGATCTACGTCGGGAAGGCCAAGAGCCTGCGCCAGCGCCTGGCCAACTACTTCCAGGACCTCTCCGGCCTCCACCCGCGTACGCGCACGATGGTGACCACGGCCGCCTCCGTGGAGTGGACGGTCGTCGCCACCGAGGTCGAGGCGCTCCAGCTGGAGTACTCCTGGATCAAGGAGTTCGACCCCCGGTTCAACGTCAAGTACCGCGACGACAAGAGCTATCCCTACCTCGCGGTCACGCTCAACGAGGAGTTCCCCCGCGTCCAGGTGATGCGCGGCGCCAAGAAGAAGGGCGTGCGCTACTTCGGTCCGTACGGGCACGCCTGGGCGATCCGCGAGACGGTCGACCTGATGCTCCGCGTCTTCCCCGTACGCACCTGCTCCGCCGGGGTCTTCAAGAATGCCGCGCGCACCGGCCGCCCCTGCCTCCTCGGCTACATCGGCAAGTGCTCGGCCCCCTGCGTCGGCCGCGTCACCCCCGAGGAACACCGCGAACTGGCGGACGACTTCTGCGACTTCATGGCCGGCCGCACCGGTGCGTACATCCGCCGCCTGGAGAAGGACATGATGGCGGCCGCCGAGGAGATGGAGTACGAGCGGGCCGCGCGGCTGCGCGACGACGTCGAGGCGCTGAAGCGCGCGATGGAGAAGAGCGCCGTCGTCCTCGCCGACGCCACCGACGCCGACCTCATCGCGGTCGCCGAGGACGAGCTGGAGGCCGCCGTCCAGATCTTCCACGTGCGCGGCGGCCGGGTCCGCGGCCAGCGCGGCTGGGTCACCGACAAGGTGGAGAACGTCGACACCTCCGGCCTCGTGGAGCACGCCCTCCAGCAGCTGTACGGGGAGGAGAGCGGCGACGCCGTGCCCAAGGAGGTCCTGGTCCCGGCCCTCCCCGAGGACCCCGACGCGGTCTCCCAGTGGCTCGCGGACCGGCGCGGCTCCCAGGTCAGTCTGCGCATCCCGCAGCGCGGCGACAAGAAGGACCTGATGGTCACCGTCCAGCGCAACGCGCAGCAGGCGCTCGGACTGCACAAGACCAAGCGGGCATCCGACCTCACCACCCGCTCCCGGGCCCTGGAGGAGATCGCCGGAGCCCTCGGCCTGGACACCGCACCGCTGCGCATCGAGTGCTTCGACATCTCCCACCTCCAGGGCGACGACGTCGTCGCGTCCATGGTGGTCTTCGAGGACGGTCTCGCCCGCAAGGGGGAGTACCGCCGCTTCCAGATCAAGGGCTTCGAGGGCCAGGACGACGTCCGCTCGATGCACGAGGTGATCAGCCGCCGCTTCCGCCGCTACCTCCAGGAGAAGGAGCGCACGGGGGAGTGGGAGGAGACCCCGGCGCCCACCGGGCCCGTCCCGGCGGTCCAGGGCGACGGCGACGGGGACGCCCCGGCCGCCGACGAGTCCCGCGAGGACGACGGCCGCCCCAAGCGGTTCGCGTACCCGCCGCAGCTCCTCGTCGTGGACGGCGGGCAGCCGCAGGTCGCCGCGGCCAAGCGGGCCCTGGACGAGCTGGGCATCGACGACATCGCGGTCTGCGGCCTCGCCAAGCGCCTCGAAGAGGTCTGGCTGCCCGATGACGACGACCCGGTGGTCCTGCCCCGCTCCAGCGAGGGCCTCTATCTCCTCCAGCGCGTCCGCGACGAGGCCCACCGCTTCGCCATCACCTACCAGCGCGCCAAGCGGGCCAAGCGCGTCCGCGCCAGCCCGCTGGACGCCGTCCCCGGCCTCGGGGACACCCGGAAACAGGCCCTGATCAAGCATTTCGGCTCCGTCAAGAAGCTGCGGCAGGCGACAATCGAAGAGATCTGCGAGGTTCCCGGGATAGGCCGCAGGACAGCGGAGTCCGTGGCCGTCGCCCTCGCGGCGGCCGCCCCGGCCGCACCCGCCGTGAACACGGCCACAGGAGAGATCATGGAAGAGGACGACGGGGGCAGCACGACATGACCGAGCACGAACACGAACACGCGCACGACCGCACGGACCGAGCAGACGGAGCAGCACACGTGAGTACGGGCACCCCGACCGAGACGGGCGACGCCGCCGCGGCCATCCCGGAGCTGGTGATCATCTCCGGCATGTCCGGCGCCGGGCGCAGCACCGCGGCCAAGTGCCTGGAGGACCTCGGCTGGTTCGTCGTGGACAACCTGCCGCCCGCGCTGATCCCCACCATGGTGGAGCTCGGCGCCCGCTCCCAGGGCAACGTGGCCCGGATCGCCGTCGTGGTCGACGTGCGGGGCCGCCGCTTCTTCGACAACCTGCGCGAATCCCTCGCCGACCTGGACGCCAAGGGCGTCACCCGCCGGGTGGTCTTCCTGGAGTCCTCCGACGACGCGCTGGTCCGCCGCTTCGAGTCGGTCCGCCGCCCCCACCCGCTCCAGGGGGACGGCCGCATCGTGGACGGCATCGCCGCCGAGCGCGACCTGCTGCGCGAGCTGCGCGGCGACGCCGACCTGGTGATCGACACCTCCAGCCTCAACGTCCACGAACTGCGCGCCAAGATGGACGCCCAGTTCGCCGGCGACGAGGAGCCGGAGCTGCGCGCCACGGTGATGTCCTTCGG
This sequence comes from Streptomyces sp. NPDC008163, assembly GCF_042956885.1. Classification (NCBI taxonomy): domain Bacteria; kingdom Bacillati; phylum Actinomycetota; class Actinomycetes; order Kitasatosporales; family Streptomycetaceae; genus Streptomyces; species Streptomyces sp. NPDC008163. The sequence goes on from NZ_JBIBHG010000002.1 coordinate 466,565, forward strand.
CTTCAAGTACGGCCTGCCGGTCGACGCCGACCTGGTGGTCGACTGCCGCTTCCTGCCGAACCCGCACTGGGTCCCGGAGCTGCGCCCCTTCACCGGGCTGAACGAGGAGGTCTCCTCGTACGTCTTCGACCAGCCCGGCGCCAAGGAATTCCTCAACCAGTACACCGAACTGCTCCAGCTCGTCGCCGCGGGCTACCGCCGCGAGGGCAAGCGCTATGTGACCATCGCGGTGGGCTGTACGGGCGGCAAGCACCGCTCGGTGGCCATGTCCGAGAAGCTGGCGGCCCGGCTCGCCACGGAGGGGATCGAGACCGTGCTCGTACACAGGGACATGGGGCGCGAGTGACCAGTCGCAATCTGCGCCTGCGCCGGCTGCGGGGCGCGGCGCCCGCGCTCTCCGTGCGCAAGCGCGGCGCCCAGCCCAAGGTCGTCGCCCTCGGCGGCGGCCGGGGCCTCTCCGCCTCCCTCACCGCGCTGCGCCGGATCACCGGCGACCTGACCGCCGTGGTCACCGTCGCCGACGACGGCGGCTCCAGCGGCCGGCTGCGCGAGGAGCTGGGCGTCCTGCCCCCCGGCGACCTGCGCAAGGCGCTGGCAGCGCTGTGCGGCGACGACGAGTGGGGCCAGACCTGGGCCCAGGTCATCCAGCACCGCTTCCAGTCCAAGGGCGACCTGCACGAACACGCGGTCGGCAATCTGCTGATCGTCGCCCTCTGGGAGCAGCTGGGCGACCACGTCCAGGCCCTGGACCTGGTCGGCAAGCTGCTCGGGGCGCACGGCCGGGTGCTGCCCATGTCCGCCGTGCCGCTGGAGCTCCAGGCCCTCGTCAAGGGCCACGACCCGGACCGCCCGGAGGACGTGGACACCGTGCGCGGCCAGGCCACCGTCGCGCTCACCCCGGGCGAGGTGCAGTCCGTGCACCTGGTCCCGGCCGACCCGCCGGCCGTCCCCGAGGCGGTCGCCGCCGTCCGGGACGCGGACTGGGTGGTCCTGGGCCCCGGCTCCTGGTTCTCCTCGGTCATCCCGCACCTGCTCGTCCCCGAACTGCTGGACGCGCTGATCGAGACGAAGGCCCGGAAGGTCCTCTCGTTGAACCTCGCACCGCAGCCCGGTGAAACAGAAGGCTTCTCACCGCAGCGTCATTTGGAGGTTTTGGGACGACACGCCCCTAAACTCGCCCTGGACGTGGTGCTGGCCGACGAGGCCGCCGTGCCCGACCGCGAGTCACTCGCCGACGCAGCCAAACGGCTCGGCGCCGCGGTCGAGCTGGCGCCCGTGGCCTCACCCGACGGCGTTCCGATCCATGATCCGGAGCTGTTGGCCGCCGCGTACGACCGTATTTTTCGGATGCATGGAAGGATCGGCCCATGGCGATGACGCCGGCGGTGAAGGACGAAGTCTCCCGGCTTCCCGTGACCCGGACCTGCTGCAGGAAGGCAGAGGTCTCGGCGATTCTCCGGTTCGCGGGCGGGCTCCACCTGGTGAGCGGCCGGATCGTGATCGAGGCGGAACTGGACACCGCGATGGCGGCGCGCCGGCTCAAGCGGGACATCCTGGAGATCTTCGGGCACAGCTCGGAGCTCATCGTGATGGCCCCCGGCGGACTGCGGCGCGGTTCGCGTTACGTCGTACGGGTGGTGGCGGGCGGCGACCAGCTGGCGCGCCAGACCGGGCTCGTGGACGGCCGGGGCCGCCCCATCCGCGGCCTCCCCCCGCAGGTGGTCTCGGGGGCCACCTGCGACGCCGAGGCCGCCTGGCGCGGGGCGTTCCTGGCGCACGGCTCGCTCACCGAGCCCGGCCGCTCCTCCTCCCTGGAGGTCACCTGCCCCGGCCCGGAGGCCGCGCTCGCTCTGGTCGGCGCCGCCCGCCGGCTCTCCATCGCCGCCAAGGCCCGCGAGGTGCGCGGTGTGGACCGGGTCGTCGTCCGCGACGGCGACGCGATCGGCGCCCTGCTCACCCGGCTCGGCGCCCATGAATCGGTGCTGGCCTGGGAGGAGCGCCGGATGCGCCGCGAGGTCCGGGCCACCGCCAACCGCCTCGCCAACTTCGACGACGCGAACCTCCGCCGCTCCGCCCGGGCCGCGGTCGCCGCGGGCGCCCGGGTCGGCCGCGCCCTGGAGATCCTGGGCGAGGAGGTCCCGGAGCACCTGGCGGCCGCCGGGCGGCTGCGCATGGAGCACAAGCAGGCGTCGCTGGAGGAGCTGGGCGCCCTCGCCGACCCGCCGCTGACCAAGGACGCGGTCGCGGGCCGCATCCGCCGGCTCCTCGCGATGGCCGACAAGCGGGCCCAGGACCTGGGCATCCCCGGCACGGAATCCACTCTCAGCGAAGAGCTGGCCGACGGCCTGGTCGGCTGAACCGTACCGGCGGTACGCGCCCCGCGAGGGGAACGGCCCGCAGGACCGCGGCCGTTGACGCTGCGTAATCGCTGCGGGAAACGCCGGAAGGCACTCGGAAGCCCGTATTCCTACTGGGGAGTACGGGCTTACCGCGTTCTTACGGCCCCGCTCGATGTCACCCCGGCGGCTCCGGAGAGGTAGGGTCGTAGGCGGTCGGGGACATCCCAATACAACTCGCCGGCGTCGAAAACCGGCGTACCTAACGAGGAGATCGGTTCGTGACGATCCGCGTAGGCATCAACGGCTTTGGCCGCATCGGTCGTAACTACTTCCGCGCGCTGCTGGAGCAGGGTGCGGACATCGAGATCGTGGCTGTCAACGACCTGGGTGACACTGCGACCACGGCCCACCTGCTGAAGTACGACACCATCCTGGGTCGTCTGAAGGCCGAGGTCAGCCACACCGCCGACACCATCACCGTCGACGGCCACACCATCAAGGTGCTCTCCGAGCGCAACCCGGCCGACATCCCCTGGGGTGAGCTGGGCGTAGACATCGTCATCGAGTCGACCGGCATCTTCACCAAGAAGGCCGACGCCGCGAAGCACATCGCCGGTGGCGCGAAGAAGGTCCTCATCTCGGCTCCGGCCAAGGACGAGGACATCACCATCGTGATGGGCGTCAACCAGGACAAGTACGACGCGGCCAACCACCACGTCATCTCCAACGCGTCCTGCACGACCAACTGTGTCGCCCCGATGGCCAAGGTTCTGGACGAGAACTTCGGCATCGTCAAGGGCCTCATGACGACGGTCCACGCGTACACCAACGACCAGCGCATCCTGGACTTCCCGCACTCGGACCTGCGCCGCGCCCGCGCCGCCGCCGAGAACATCATCCCGACCACGACGGGCGCCGCCAAGGCGACCGCCCTGGTCCTGCCGCAGCTCAAGGGCAAGCTCGACGGCATCGCGATGCGCGTCCCGGTCCCGACCGGCTCGGCCACCGACCTGGTCGTGACCCTCCAGCGCGAGGTCACCAAGGACGAGGTCAACGCCGCGTTCAAGAAGGCCGCCGACGACGGCGACCTCAAGGGCATCCTGTACTACACCGAGGACCCGATCGTGTCCTCGGACATCGTCAGCGACCCGGCGTCCTGCACCTTCGACTCCTCCCTGACGATGGTCCAGGAGGGCAACACGGTGAAGATCCTCGGCTGGTACGACAACGAGTGGGGCTACTCGAACCGTCTCGTGGACCTCACCGTCTTCGTCGGCGGCCAGCTCTGAGCACCGCCGCACCGGCAGGCATCTCGATGTGAGCACGGGGCTCGAACAGCGCGACGCTGCGCTGTTCGAGCCCCCTCGCATGCTCACTCGTCCTCCAAGGAGTCCAGACAGATGAAGACGATCGACGCACTTCTCGCCGAAGGGGTCGCCGGCAAGCGGGTATTCGTCCGCGCCGACCTCAACGTGCCGCTGAGCGGCACCACCATCACCGACGACGGCCGCATCCGCGCCGTCACCCCGACGGTCCGCAAGCTGGCCGAGGCCGGCGCCCGGGTCGTCGTCGCCTCGCACCTGGGCCGCCCCAAGGGCGCCCCGGACCCGGCGTTCTCGCTGGCCCCCGCCGCCACCCGGCTCGGTGAACTGCTCGGCGCCGACGTGGCGTTCGCGACCGACACGGTCGGCGAGTCCGCCCGCGCCACCGTCGCCGCCCTCACCGACGGCCAGGTCGCGGTCATCGAGAACCTCCGCTTCAACCCCGGCGAGACCTCCAAGGACGACGCCGAGCGCGGCGCCTTCGCGGACCGGCTCGCCGAGCTGGCCGACCTGTACGTGGGCGACGGCTTCGGCGCCGTCCACCGCAAGCACGCGTCGGTCTTCGACCTCCCGGCCCGCCTTCCGCACGCCGCCGGCGACCTGATCGCCACCGAGGTCGGCGTCCTGAAGAAGCTCACCGAGGACGTCCAGCGCCCCTACGCGGTGGTCCTCGGCGGCGCCAAGGTCTCCGACAAGCTCGGCGTCATCGACCACCTTCTGGAGCGCGCCGACCGCATCCTCATCGGCGGCGGCATGGCGTACACCTTCCTCAAGGCCCAGGGCCACGAGGTCGGCAGCTCGCTGCTCCAGGAGGACCAGATCCCGGCGGTCCAGGAGTACCTGCGGCGCGCCGAGGCGAAGGGCGTGGAGTTCGTGCTCCCCGTCGACGTCGTCGTCGCCCCCTCCTTCCCGGACCTGAAGACCAAGGCCCCGGCCCACCCGGAGACCGTCGCCGCCGACGCCATGCCGGCCGGGCAGATGGGCCTGGACAACGGTCCGGAGACCAACAAGCTCTACGCATCGAAGCTCGCCGACGCGGCCACCGTCTTCTGGAACGGCCCGATGGGCGTCTTCGAGCACCCCGACTTCGCCGAGGGCACCCGGGCCGTCGCCCAGGCCCTTGTCGACTCCTCGGGCTTCAGCGTGGTCGGCGGTGGCGACTCCGCCGCCGCGGTCCGCATCCTGGGCTTCGACGAGAACGCGTTCGGACACATCTCGACCGGTGGCGGTGCCAGCCTCGAATACCTCGAGGGCAAGACGCTTCCCGGCCTCGCCGCTCTGGAGGACTGACCTTTCATGACCACCCGCACCCCGCTGATGGCGGGCAACTGGAAGATGAACCTCAACCACCTCGAGGCCATCGCCCACGTCCAGAAGCTCGCCTTCGCCCTGGCCGACAAGGACTACGACGCCGTCGAGGTCGCCGTCCTGCCGCCCTTCACCGACCTGCGCTCCGTGCAGACGCTGGTCGACGGCGACAAGCTGAAGATCAAGTACGGCGCCCAGGACATCTCGGCGCACGACTCCGGCGCGTACACCGGTGAGATCTCCGGCCCCATGCTCGCCAAGCTGAAGTGCACCTTCGTCGCCATCGGCCACAGCGAGCGCCGTCAGTACCACGGCGAAGACGACGAGGTCTGCAACGCCAAGGTGAAGGCCGCGTACAAGCACGGCCTGACCCCGATCCTCTGCGTCGGCGAGGGCCTGGACGTCCGCAAGGCCGGCGAGCAGGTCGCGTACACCCTCGCGCAGCTCGACGGCGCCCTGAAGGACATCCCGGCCGAGCAGGCCGAGTCCATCGTCGTGGCCTACGAGCCGGTCTGGGCCATCGGTACCGGCGAGGTCGCCACCCCGGAGGACGCGCAGGAGGTCTGCGGTGCGATCCGCGCTCGCCTCGCCGAGCTGTACTCGCAGGAGCTGGCCGACGCGGTCCGCATCCAGTACGGCGGCTCGGTGAAGTCCGGCAACGTGGCCGCGATCATGGCCCAGCCCGACGTCGACGGCGCCCTGATCGGCGGCGCGGCGCTCGACGCGGACGAGTTCGTCAAGATCGTCCGCTTCCGCGACCAGTGAGTATGCGGTAGCGCGGATCCGTCGTACCCTTGCGGGGGCCGGGGAGGGCAGCCTCCCGGCCCCCGTAGTTCGCACTAGCAGTCGGTATTTCCGGAAAGTAGGGACCAGCCGTGATTCTGGGGTTCGAGATCGCCCTGATCGTCTTCAGCCTGCTGCTGATGCTGCTGGTGCTGATGCACAAGGGCAAGGGCGGCGGTCTCTCCGACATGTTCGGTGGCGGCATGCAGTCCTCCGTCGGCGGCTCCTCGGTCGCCGAGCGCAACCTCGACCGCATCACCGTCGTGGTCGGTCTGGGCTGGTTCGCGTGCATCGTGGTGCTTGGTCTGCTCATCAAGCTGGACAACTGACCCGTCGTACGCGTTTCCCGGTGACGGTGTAACTCCTTTCACTGGACGCGCGTTGGGCCTTACGTAGACTGGGGCATCTTCGAGCACCATCACGCAGGGAGTTACGACCGTGGCAAGTGGCAACGCGATCCGTGGAAGCCGGGTCGGGGCGGGGCCGATGGGGGAGGCCGAGCGCGGCGAGTCCGCGCCACGGCTCCGCATCTCCTTCTGGTGCTCGAACGGGCACGAGACGCAGCCCAGCTTCGCCCATGACGCGCAGGTACCGGACACCTGGGACTGCCCGCGCTGCGGTTTCCCGGCCGGCCAGGACCAGGAGAGCCCGCCCGACCCGCCGCGCACCGAACCGTACAAGACGCACCTCGCGTACGTACGCGAGCGCCGCAGCGACGCCGACGGCGAGGCCATCCTCGCTGAAGCCCTGGCGAAACTGCGCGGCGAGATCTGACCACGGCCGGACCTTCGAGGGAGCCGGGCGCCACCCCGGCGCCCGGCTCCCTCGCGTCTACACCCAGCCCCGCCGCACGGCCTGCGCCCCGGCCTGGAAGCGGCTCGTGGCGCCCAGCCGCTCCACCAGCTCCGCGGTCCGGCGCCGCAGGGTCCGCTCGCTCACCCCGAGCTGCCGCGCTATCGCCTCGTCCTTGAAGCCCGAGTTCAGCAGGGACAGCAGCGCCTGCTCGGCGGGGGAGAGGTCCGGCCGGTCCGTGGTGGGGGCCGGGGCGAAGACCGGGGCTCCCTGGAACCACTTGGCCTCGAACAGTTCCACCAGGGCGTCGCAGAGCCGGGACTGCCGGACCAGGACCGCGGCGGTGCGCACGGACTCCTCGTTCGACGTCAGCGGGATCATCGCCGCCCGCCGGTCGGCCATCACCATCTTCAGCGGCACCCGGGGCACGACCCGGGCCTGCTCACCGAGCGCGGCCAGCTCCTTCACGGGCTCCGCCCGCCCCGGCAGGCGCAGCACCTCGGCCGCGTACACCGCCCGTACGGTCACCCCACGGGCCAGTGCGTCCCGCTCCATGCCCGCCATCGAGGAGGGCACGGTCAGATAGGGCGGCGTGTCGAAGGCGAGGATCTCCTGCTCGGCGCCGACGACGAGGTCGCGCAGCCGGTCGGCGACCGCGGCGGGCCCCTCGATCACCTCCACCAGGCGCCGGGGGTCGGCGCGCAGCACGCGCTCGTGGTACTCCGCCGCGTACGACTCCAACGCGGTCGTGGCGGCGTCCAGTTCGGCCTGACGGGCCCGGATCAGCGCGGTGAGGCCGTGGCGCGGGTCGATCGCGGTGTAGCGCGCCGGACGGCCGGTGACCGTGGCGAGGCCGGACGCTACCAGCCGGTCCAGCGACTGCCGAGCCTGATGGGCAGTCAGGTCATGGGCGTCCGCCAGCTCCTGCGGCGAGAGGCCGAGGCGGTGCAGCAGCAGTCGGTAGGCGCGCTCCGCGCCCTCGTCGAGCCCGACCGGCTCCAGCATGTCCGCCTCCTCGTCGCCCGGACGTGGCCCGGACGATACTCCGTGGCCGGGAGCGGCTGTTGACCGGGACCGGCCACGCGTATCCCTCGTCGCGGTGGCGAGCCCTTGAAAGAGTGCGGACAACCCCCCGAAGCACCCACGTGGAGTCCACCCCTCTCATGAGTCCCATACGACTGAGTCCCATACGGCGCGGATCGCCAGGCATACGCGCGGCCTGCCTGGCGGCCGTGCTCGCCACGGCAGGCGCGCTGCTCAGCACCCCCTCGGCCCAGGCCGCCCCCGGCACCGACCGGCCCGTCCGGCTGACCGCCGGCGCCCTCGCCGCCCTCAGCAAGCAGTACACCCAGCGCAGCGACGGCACCCCCGGCCTGGTCGCCGCCGCCCGGGAGGCCGGCACCGGCACCCGGGACGAGCCGGCGGAGACCGGCAAGCGGAGCGGCGGAACGGCCGCCCCCGCCGAGGGCACCGCGAAGGCGCTGAAGACGAAGGCGAGCTGGGAGACGCCGCGCGGCGCCGCCGGCACCCTGGCGCTCGGCGGCACGCACGACTGGGTGGGCATCTTCAGTGGCGGGGCGGTCTCCCGCTACGACGCCGACGGCGACGCCGTATGGCAGCGCACCAGCCACTCGCTGTTCACCGACTGGCAGGTCAAGCCAAAACTCGTCTACCAGGCCGAGGAGTTCAGCCCGGTCCTGCACCAGGGGTACAACCCGTACCAGCCGACGCTCAGCGGCTCCCACCCCTTCGCCCAGGACGACTTCAACCACGACGGCGTGGACGACATCGCGGTCGCCTACAGCGTCGGCGACTCCCCGGCCCGCCCGTTCACCAGCCCCGGCTCCGAGCTGTCCTCGGGCACCTTCGTCTCGCTGCTCGACGGCCGCTCCGGCACCATGCTGTGGCACAAGCTGCTGCCCGGGTACGTCGGTTCGCTGAGCGCCCAGGACGGCCGGCTGATCGCGGCGAACGTCACGGGCCCGGACTGGGGCAACAACCCGGTGGCCGAGGCCGGGAACAGCCGCAGCTCGCTCATCGCGTACGCCTTCGAGCGCGGCGCCCACGGCGCGGTCACCGGCCGCACCGCCTGGACGTACAGCACCGAGGCCCCCTTCGCCCTCTGGTCCGACATCGAGACCATGGGCCGGGGCCGGGTCGCCGTCTCCTGGACCGACACGCCGTTGGGCCTGGGCACCCCCCGGCCCGCCGCCGGGCACGTCATGGTGCTCGACACCGACAGGGGCAAGGTCCTCACCGATGTGAAGACGCCCGGTTACCCGCGCATCGTGCACAAGGACCCCGGTTCCGACCGGGTCCTGGTCGCCGAGCAGAACGACCCGCTGGACGCGGTGCGCTGGGACCTCACCGCTGTCGACGTCAGGTCCGGCAAGCGGTCCGTCCTCACCTCCCGGGACAACACCATCCCCGAGGCGTTCGTCGTCAATGAGGACGCCCACGGCAAGCAGGCCCGCTACGCCGTCGCGGAGCTCGGCATCAACGCCGACCTGACCGACGGCACGAGCGCGGTCTCCGGCTGGGACGAGCGCGGCCGCACCACCTGGACCTACCGCACCCGCAGCACCGTCGGCCGGCCCAACGCCCCGACGCTGTCCCTGACCGTCGACCCGCACGGCCGCGGCCAGGTCTACGCGGCCGTCGCCGATCCGGTCGCGCAGACCCGTACCCGTACCGACGGGCCGGAGCACAGCCAGCTCGTGGCGATCGACGCGACCAGCGGCCGTACCCAGTGGGTCCGGGAGGGCGCCGTCGTCGGCAGTCAGGTGACGCCCTACCGGGGCGCCATGCTGACCGTGGGCTACGACCTCACGGCGTACACCTTCGGCGCGGGCGGTGACGCGAAGCCGCTGCCGCTTCTAGGCGACGCCTACACCGGCCTGGCCACGGACGTGAACGGCGACGGCGTGAAGGACGTCGTCGTCGGCGGCCAGAGCCGGGGCGTCTTCGCCCTGGACGGCCGCACCATGGACCGCACCAGCCCCCGCGTCCTGTGGAAGCAGCCCCTCAGCGCCTCGATCCGCGAGTTGACGCTCGGAACGGTGAAGGACAGCCGAGGCCGGGCGGCGCAGCGCATCGTCGCCGCCACCTCGCACGGCTTCGCGGTCCTCGTGCCGAAGGACGGCAAGCCGCTCTCCGACGTGGACACCGGCACCTTCCAGGCCGGAGTCGCCGTCGCCGACGGGCATGTCATCGCCTCCGGTGACACGCTCTCCGCGTACACCGCGGAGGGCCGTCCGGTCTGGAGCTACCGGCCCAAGGGCACGACCGGCAAGACCGTCGTCTACTCCGTGCCCGCCACGGCCGACGGCCGGATCTACCTGGAGTACGGCGGCGTCCGCGCGGCGACCGGCACCGGCGCCAGTGACCCGGCGCCGACCGCTGTGGCCCTCGACGCGGCCAAGGGCTCCGAGCTCTGGACCATGAAGCCCCAGGGCCTCGCCGCCACCTGGATCGAGCAGCAGGGCGGTGTCCTCGCCGACAAGGACATTCCCGGTGCCGACGGTCATGCCGTCGCCTTCGCCTGGGGCGGCGACAAGGTCACCACGGTCACCCACCTCGTCCAGACCGTCGACGGGCGCACCGGTGAGGTGCTGACCAGCGACGACTCCGCCGGCTCCGCCACCTTCCAGAACTTCGCCGCATCGCCCGGCCAGGGCCTGGTCGAGCTGCACACCAACGCGGCGACCGTCCACCCCGCCGACGGCGCCGCGCCCTACCTGGCCCGTGCCCTCGCCCTTCTCTACCAGGGCGCATTCGCGACGACGGGCGACGGCGACGAAACGTTCCTGGCCGGTGTCCTCGGCATCATCGGCTTCGACCAGCCGTTCGAGAAGAAAGCGGGCGGCTACGTCCAGGCCGGCCTCCGGGAGTTCGGACTGGCGGCGGGCAACCTCGTCCCGGCCGATCTGGACGGCGACAAGGCCACCGACCTGATCGCCCTCCAGCGCGACTGGGGCGGCTACGCCCTCAGCCAGAACATCGGCGGCTACGGTGCGGACACCTTCGCCGTGGACAGCTACCAGCACGGCGTCTCCGTCCTGGAGCTGACCGACGCCCCCGCCGCCGGAGCGGCCAAGGCCCCCGCCGCCCGCTCGGCCACGGTCGGCGCCCCAGCAGAGGCCACCCCCGTCGACACGCCGGCCCTGCCCATCGGCCGGGCCGCCCCGTCGATCGACATCCACTCCAGCGCCCCGGCCGCCGGCGCCACCGCAGACGAGGTCACCAAGGGCTACACGCCGCAGCAGATCCGGACCCGCCTCGGTCTGACCGGTGACGGCGCCGGTCAGACCGTGGCGATCACCGTCGCCTACGACTATCCGAGCGCCAAGGCGGACCTGAACCACTTCGCCGAGCACTTCGGGCTGCCGCAGACCTGCGACACCGTCGCCGAGGGCACCGACTGCTTCGACTTCGAGCAGGTCTACGCCACCGGTTCGAAGCCCGCCGCCAACACGAGCTGGGCGCAGGAGGCGGCGCTCGACATCGAGTGGGCGCACTCGGTCGCCCCCAAGGCGAAGATCGTGCTCGTCGAGGCCGCCGATGCCTCCGCCTCCGCCCTGGCGAAGGCCATCGACGTCGCCGCCTCTCACCATCCGGCCGCCGTCAACAACAGCTGGGGCATGAGGGAGTACTCCGAGGAGCCCTTCTACGACCAGCACTGCAAGCTGGCCGACTCGGTGTGCACCCAGTCCACCGGTGACGCCGGCCACCCCGCCGGCTACTCCAGCACCAACCCGTACGCCCTCGCCATCGGCGGTACGAAGCTGGTGCTCGACGCCGACGGCAACACGACGAGCGAGACCGCCTGGGCGTCCACCGGCGGCGGCCTGAGCTACTTCGAGCCGCGCCCGGCCTACCAGGACGGCGTCCAGCCGTCCGCGTACCGGGCCACCCCGGACGTCAGCTTCGTGGCCGACCCCAACACCGGCGTCGCCGTCTACACCTCGGCCACCGGCACCGGCACCTGGCTGCAGGTCGGCGGCACCAGCCTCTCCTCGCCGATCTGGGCGGGCGTCATCGCCGCCGCCGACCAGCTGAGGGCCGCCGCCGGCAAGAAGCCGCTGGCCGTGGCAGGCCCGGCGGGCGACACCGCCCACGCCGCGGTCTACGGCCTCGGCGGCGCGCTGCGCGACATCACCGCGGGCAGCAACGGCTACTGCGGCGCCGAGTGCACCGCCGGACCGGGCTACGACACGGTGACCGGCCTCGGCTCGCCGAACGCCGGCACGGACAAGGCGCTCTCCGCCTGGAAGTGACCCCCGCACCACGCCGAACAGCACACCGGGCCCGCCCCCGCCAGGGGCGGGCCCGGTGTGCTGTTCGCCGCCACGACATGGACAGGGAAGAAGAGATTCGTCCTGATCAATTAGGTTGGGAGACACATCGCGGGGCACCGTCCGTACGCAGGTACGAGAGAAGGCAGAAGTCCGACATGAACGCGTCCGACAAGCACGCAGGGAGCCGTACGCGGCTCACCCAGACGGCCGAGTGGCAGACCCTGGCCGGGCACCGGGAGAAGCTGGGAGGCGCCTCGCTGCGCGAGCTCTTCGCCGCGGACCCGGCGCGCGGATCCGGCTATGTGCTCCGGGTCGGTGACCTGCACCTCGACTACTCCAAGCACCTCGTCACCGACGAGACGCTGACGCTCCTGCGCGAACTCGCCGCGGCCACCGACGTGTTCGGGCTGCGGGACGCCATGTTCCGCGGCGACAAGATCAACACCACCGAGGACCGGGCGGTCCTGCACACCGCGCTGCGCGCCCCGCGCGAGGCCGTCATCGAGGTCGACGGCGAGAACGTGGTGCCGGCCGTGCACGCGGTGCTCGACAAGATGGCGGCCTTCTCCGACCGGATCAGGTCGGGGGAGTGGACCGGCCACACCGGCAGGCCCATCAAGAACATCGTCAACATCGGCATCGGCGGCTCGGACCTGGGCCCCGCCATGGCGTACGAGGTGCTGCGCTCCTTCACGGACCGCTCGCTCACCTTCCGCTTCGTCTCCAACGTGGACGGCGCCGACCTGCACGAGGCCGTCCGCGACCTCGACCCGGCCGAGACGCTGTTCGTCATCGCCTCGAAGACCTTCACCACGATCGAGACGATCACCAACGCCACCTCCGCCCGCGACTGGCTGCTCACCGGCCTGAGGGCCGGTCAGGAGGCCGTCGCCAAGCACTTCGTGGCGCTGTCGACCAACGCCGAGAAGGTCGCGGACTTCGGCATCGACACGGCCAACATGTTCGAGTTCTGGGACTGGGTCGGCGGCCGCTACTCGTACGACTCCGCCATCGGCCTCTCGCTGATGATCGCCATCGGCCCGGACCGGTTCCGCGAGATGCTCGACGGGTTCCACCTGGTGGACGAGCACTTCCGCACCGCCCCCGCCGAGGAGAACGCCCCGCTGCTGCTCGGCCTGCTGGGCGTCTGGTACGGCGCGTTCTTCGACGCCCAGTCGCACGCGGTGCTGCCCTACAGCCACTATCTGTCCAAGTTCACCGCGTACCTCCAGCAGCTGGACATGGAGTCCAACGGCAAGTCCGTGGACCGCGACGGCAACCCCGTCGACTGGCAGACCGGACCGGTCGTCTGGGGCACCCCCGGCACCAACGGCCAGCACGCCTACTACCAGCTGATCCACCAGGGTACGAAGGTGATCCCGGCCGACTTCATCGGCTTCGCGCAGCCGGTCGAGGACCTGCTGCCCGGGCTGGTCGCCCAGCACGACCTGCTGATGGCCAACTTCTTCGCGCAGACCCAGGCCCTCGCCTTCGGCAAGACGCCCGACGAGGTGCGCGCCGAGGGCGTCCCCGAGGAGCTGGTGGCGCACAAGACGTTCCGGGGCAACCACCCCACGACGACGATCCTCGCCGACCGGCTCACCCCGTCCGTGCTCGGCCAGCTGATCGCGCTGTACGAGCACAAGGTCTTCGTCCAGGGCGCCATCTGGAACATCGACTCCTTCGACCAGTGGGGCGTCGAGCTCGGCAAGGTCCTCGCCAAGAAGATCGAGCCCGTCCTGACCGAGGGCAAGGGCGGCGAGCAGCTGGACAGCTCGACCGCCGCGCTCGTCTCGACCTACCGCGAGCTGCGCGGGCGCTGAGTCCCGCCCGGGAGGCCCCGTCGCTCCGGCGCGGGGCCTCTCAAGCTTTCAGCCGTGCGTCGTGTCGATGACGCAGAAGCGGTTGCCCTCCGGGTCCGCGAGCACTCAGGATCGAACGCGCGCTTCGAGGCGGAACCCGGTTAGGCGCCGCCCCGGTACGCCCTACTCCCGGTTGTCGATCTCCTTTCGCTGCCTCTCCCTCTCCAACTCACGTTGACGCTGCCACTCCCGCAACAGCTCTTTGCGGTGAGCGGACGATTGCGGCCAGACGGCGCGGACGACACCACGAACCCCAAGCACGATGATGCCGAGGACAGCAACAGCCAAGACAGCCCACCACGGGGCCGTGTCCGGCAGGGAAAACATGATCTTGAACCTTCCGACCGCGCATGGTCGGCGGGCTGCCTACGCAGCTAGTACGACGCTCCCCAGCGCGCTGCGGCAGTGCCCGCCCCGGTAATTGCTCATGGGGACGGTGAAGTTGGGTCCACGCGGCGTGACCCGTGGGGAAGTGTCGATTGGCTTCGGTATCCAGACAGGGCAGTCTTGTGGTGGGCTCGGAATGGCTGCAAGGAGCATGAGCAGGCTGCGGCGTGCATCGCTCACCCTGTAGGCAAGCACCTTCGCCAGGGCAGCGAGAAACTCGGCGACGAGGGCTTGCGCATTCTCGCTAATTGCGTTTCGTAGCGCCTCTACCGTCTGCCGCAAGCGGTCCTTTGCGGACCTTGCTTCCCCTCCCTCGGACTCCCGGCCTCGCCGTATCCTGCCCGCGAGTTGCAGCGCGGTGACGTATCCGACATCCGGATCGCCCCCGCAGAGAGCGCAATCAGTGCCGGTGAACGGTTCTTCACCGCATTTAGGGCAAGAAATCGGGGCGAGTACGACTTGAGATGTCGGGCCGTAGAGCCTTGCTGCGAGCCGCTGTTCAAGCGGGGTGAGGTCAACCCCCACGCTCAGCATGTTTGTGGCTATGACCGATTTGACCCCAACCCCGTATCTGCCGAGAGCAGTGCGCTCGGGCGGATCGGTGTCTGTCAACGTACCTCCCTTCTCGCGTAGTTCGCCCCCCAAGGGAGCGATCGTATCGCCAAGCGCGGACACGCTTTGCCGGACGCGCAAGGGGACTCCACTGCTGCGGAGTCCAAGCCTCGACGCCGTAGCGACACTCACCGGCAGGCTGGTGCTCATGCCTGCGCTCGGCGTCGCCACGTGCAGGCCCGAGGCGTCATCGAGATGTCGCCCACGAGGCGAGCTCGCTATCCGTGCCGTGGTGAGGGTTGGCATTAGCCGCCCGGGTATGCGCTGCGTCGTCAAGTTAGCGCCACCGCGGGGCAGACCAAGCTCTGGGCGCCCTCTCTCGCGCTCACCAAGACCTGCGGACATGACTCCCTCTGTGTTGGAGCATCCGTGAACGAAATTATTGGATCGAGGTTCCCGGAAAAACACAAACCCCCTGGAGGGGCTCAAACATGTAAGCCCAGGAAACAGCAGGTCAGGGGAGGGTGTGAGCTTCACCCCCACCTGCCATCGGAGGCGATACCCCATGCCTCACAGACCTCGCCCCCCGTGTGCGATCCCTGGGTGCCCGGGTCTGAACCCGTGGCGGCCGGTGTGAGGCTCACCGCCGCGAGGCCGAGCAGCAGCGTGGTACGTCCAACGAGCCTGGCTACAAGATGCGTTGGCAGTGCATTGGTACGGCCTTCCTGCGTCGGCATCCGTGGTGTCTGCTGTGCGGTCGCGCGGCGGCGACGGTCGCTGACCATGGGGAGCGGCTCGCTGAACGTTGTGCAATGAGTCAGTCCGAGACGGATAAGGTCACAGCAGAGCTAGCTACGCTGGAATCCGAATCAACGGAAATGTGTTACTTCCTGCCGTCCATGCTCACCGGCCTTTTGGTTACACCTGAATACGTGAGGGCAAGCGTTACCCATTCACTGAGGTCTTCTCAACGAAATGATCTTCGCGAAGTGATGTGAACCGTGTGGACGGAGCAGGGTCCCGGTCGCGGACAGACGCGAGGCCCTTGGTAGGACAGGTCTCTCTCACAAGATCGTCCACTCAACCAGAGGCCTCACGTTGGTCACCTATGTTGCCGAGCTCGACGTCCCACGCCACGTCGTCGAGTTCCTCGCCCGTCACCTGGCCGCCCACCGCCGCCGGATCGGCACCCCGAAGGGCTCCCGGGCGCTCGGACCCTTCCGACAGGCTGTGTTGGTGCTGCGTTGGTTCCGCGAGCGCGGCTGCGTGCACTGCCTGGCCCGCGACGCCGGCGTCTCCCAGGCCACCGGCTACCGCTACCTGCACGAGGGCATCGACGTCCTCGCCGACCAGGCCCCCGACCTGCACGACGTCCTGAACGGTTGTCAGCGCGAGGGCACGACACACGTGATCCTCGACGGCACCCTGATCGAATCGGACCGCCTCACCGGTGTTCGCGAGATCGGCAACGATCTGTGGTTCAGCCAGAAGCACAAGGCATTCGGCGGCAACATCCAGTTCCTGTCCGCGCCGGACGGCACCCCGCTGTGGGTCGCCGACGTCGAGCCCGGCAGCGTCCCCGACATCACCGCAGCCCGCATCCACGCACTCCCTGCCCTCTACAGGGCGGCCGCCGACGGCCTGCCGACCCTGGCGGACAAGGGCTACATCGGCGCGGGCATCGGCATCCTGATCCCCGTCCGCCGCCCAAAGGGCAAGTCCGAACAGGCACTTCACGTCGACACCCGCATGTTCAACACCCTGCTCCGGCACGTCCGGGCCCTGGGCGAGCGCACCGCCGCCGAGCTCAAGCAGCGATGGCGCACCCTCCAGTACGTCACGCTCAGCCCCAGCCGGATCGGCGACATCGCCCGCGCAGCCCTCGTCCTCAATGGAATCTGGAAGTGATCCGCTCCGAGTCAGGGCTGTGGCTCGCGGCGACGGGATCGAAAAATCGCGCGAACCGCTCGGGGAGCTTCGTCGAGGATGGTCCCCATGACCCACGTGATCGAAGCTCCCGATGCTGACGACGCCGACTCCCTGGGCCCGCTGCAGTTGAGGGTCTGGCTGGAGACGTATCCCTGCGAGCACGCGGGGATCGATGAGAACTGGATCCGTGAACACCGCGGCTCTTCTGCCTCGGAGGAGGGAATCTCCCAGTGGCGGGAGTTCATCGAGGCGGCGAGGCAGCAGCCAGATGTGCTGTTCTGCCGTGTCGTCCGCTCGGAGAGGGAGATCGTCGGCTTCCTCTGCGGTCGCCGGGACGAGGTGGTCACCCTCGGGCCGATGTACCTGCTTGAGGAAGCCCAGGGCTGGGGAATCGGAGGCCGAATGATGGGCGAGTTCCTCACCTGGGCAGGGGGCACACCTATTCGCCTGTGGGTCACCGACTACAACGAGCGCGCGATCCGCTTCTACCAACGCTACGGGTTCAAGGCCACAGACGAGCGAGAGCTCTGGCAAGGCAAACTGCCGAACGTGCGCATGGTCCGGGAACCGACCGACAACCTCAGTTGAGCCTGCACGGGACCAGATCACCCGAGACGAACGATCACCACTGAGAAAACCTCACTGGGTGATAAGTACAGGACCGTTTCCCGTAAGCTCGAACGCCAAGCTGTCCTGTACGACAGCTCAAAGCTCACTTGGCTTTCCCGGCTGTTTAACATCAGGGTCGGCATAGTTCTGGATAGACGCACCGTTCCGCGTGGACCGTTCACCATCTACGATGACCGTCAAGTGGAGTCCACCGCAGCGGAGTTCGAAGGCTGGAGGGGTGGACGAGCGTTTCACGTCGTTAGGCATGGCTCTAGTATTCCGCGCTGGGTGCTCGATGGCCGTCCGAAGTCAAACCATCCACGTCAAACCCGCCAAAGATCATCTTGGTGCTGTCGGGAGCCCCGGACGAAGTGAGGGTCAGCGGGCTGTGAGCCATGCTACGAGACCGCTCCCGGTTGCCGTGGCGAGGGCTGTGACCAGCCACCCGGGGACGCGCTGGACGGTCAGATGCAATCCACCTAATCGGAGTTCGAGAGCGGGTCGGGCCTCGGGATTGGGTGTCATGGCTGCCTTTCGTGTGCTGGTGCCGAGGGCTATATCCCACCCGATGTGCGGTGCGGCAGGGAAGACGGTGAGCCCTGGCGCAGCCTGGCGAATTTGCTACTACCAGCCCTGAAGTCGTTACCGATGAGTAAGGAGTCGGAGTCCGAGCGATCAACGCCCCTGCGCGCTTGCCTCGTCCTGGCGGGGGTGTCCCCATGCCGCGCAGCCCACGCGCTCTGTCCCGGGGTGCGCTGAGCTGCCCCCGCGGGGCCGCTGTTCGAAGCGCAGCAGGGAAGTGAACACGGACCGGGTGTTGCGCGTGGAGTCGTCTACGCAACCCGTCGCGCCCCGAGCTGACTAAGGGCTGTCCCGTAAAGCAGGCCGCAGATCTACCGCTGGATACTGGTCGCAGGTGTTGGGCTGGTTGCGAAGGGGGTTCTAGGGGTTGACCTGCGGGTTGAGGCGGTCCGGTGGGTGGATGACGCGTTTCCGGGCTGGATAGAGGTGCAGTTCAGTGACGCGGGGGGCACGCGTCGGTCTTTGGTCGACAAGGCTCCGGTCTTCAGCTCAGCAGAGGACCTCGGGCCGTTTTCTGACTATCCGCTGGCAGCGAGCGTCGCATGCGTGGTGGTCGAGACCGCGACAGCGGCATTGGGGGACGACGCCGTCGTCACTGTTCCCACCTCCGTGCATGGCATCACCGCCCTCAATGGGGAGGACGAGTTCAGCGTCAGACGGAGCCAGCTCGTTCCGTGACGGCGAGGTTGTGTAGCCGGGCGATGCCGAGCATGGCGGTGTGAACGCCATCGCGGCGACATTCCGCCCGCCCAGCTGAGCATGGGTAGTGAGCGAACCTTCCGCATCGACGTTGTCCTCGGCTCAAGGCCGCTACGTCCCCGATGGCGTGGACTTCGCCTATCGGGGACACCTTGTTCGCTACGAGGCCCCGAAGATCGCCCGCAGCGTGCTGCAAACTGGATTCGCCATCCCCACCCGGGAACCAGATGTATGCGCACTCGACGCTTCGTCGATGATCAGCGCTACCGGAATGCGGCATGTTGCCCACCCCGACGATGCCGCCTCCGACAGCAGCGACAAGCAGTCGCGGATGGGCCGAGCCGCCGCGTGGAAGTCCCCGGACTGCTGGGCAATCTGATCATGGCCGCGATGCCGGCGGCCGAGTGACCGGCTTACGGCCGGCGGCGTATGCAGAGAACTGGCTCGGGCTCTGGAGCACCTTGCCCGACTCCGTCCGTTGCCCTGCACTCAAGAAGGGAGCGCGTGTGGGATCTCCTGCACCAGGGTGCCGCTGTGGCCGCCGTACCGGCCCCGGAAACGCGCCGGGCCCGGCCCGCCCCGTGGGGCGGGCCGGGCCCGTGGGCACCGCCGCTGACGGCCGGTCAGGCCGAAGCCGGCGGGTACAGGGCGCGGGGGAGGCGGGAGGCCGCCGCCGCGTCGAGCAGCCACAGCGTGCGGGTACGGCCGTACGCACCGGCCGCCGGTGCCTGGATCTCGCCGGCCCCGGACAGGGCGATGGCGACCGCCTCCGCCTTGTCCTCTCCCGCGGCCAGCAGCCACACCTCGCGCGCCGCCCGGATGGCGGGCAGCGTCAGCGAGACCCGGACCGGCGGCGGCTTGGGCGCACCGTGCACACCGACGACGGTGCGTTCGGTCTCGCGCACCCCGGGCAGTTCCGGGAAGAGCGAGGCGACGTGCGTGTCCGGGCCGACGCCCAGCATCAGCACGTCGAACTCCGGCACCGGGCCGTGGTCCTGCGGCGCCGAGGCGGCGGCCAGCTCGGCCGCGTACCCGGCGGCCGCGGCATCGGCGTCCGGGCCGTAGGGGCCGTCCGAAGCGGGCATCACGTGCACCCGCGAAGGGTCCAGGGACACGGCGTCCAGCAGGGCCTCGCGGGCCTGCGTGACATTGCGCTCCGGGTCGCCCTCCGGCAGGAACCGCTCGTCGCCCCACCACAGGTCGAGCCGCGACCAGTCGACCGCGTCCCGGGCGGGCGCGGCGGCGAGTGCGGCAAGGAGGCCGTTGCCGTTGCGCCCGCCGGTGAGCACCACCGAGGCGTCGCCGCGCGCGGCCTGGGCGTCCACGATCTTCGTGATCAGCCGGGCCGCCGCGGCCTGCGCCATCAGCTCCTTGTCGCGGTGCACGACGAGCTGCGGTACTCCGGTCACTTCGCCGCCGCCTTCTTGGCCGGGGCGGCCTTCTTCGCGGCGGGGGCCTTGTCGGAGGCCGGTGCCTTGGCCGACTCGCCCGGGCCCGCCTTCTGGAGGCGGTCCACGCCGAACTTCACGGTCGACTCGTAGATGTTGTCCGGGTCGAGCCGCCGCAGCTCCTCCGCGAGGAGCTCCGCCGTCTCGCGCCGCTTGAGCGCCACGGCGCGGTCCGGCTGGCCCACCATGCAGAGCGTGGCGAGCGAGCCGTCGGCCCGGTCCAGGACGATGTCGCCGTTCTTCGTCACCATCCGGACGGCCGTCAGACCGGGTCCGCCCGATGTGGTGCGCTCCACCGGGACCCCGAGCCGGTCCGCGAGCCACATGGCGAGCAGCTCGCAGCTCGGGTTGTCCGACTCGCCCTCGACCGTGGCCGAGACGATCTCCGCCGGCTGCTGGTCGAGCGCGGCGGCCAGCATCGAACGCCACGGCGTGATGCGCGTCCACGCCAGGTCCGTGTCACCGGGCCGGTACGTGTCGGCGCGCACCGCCAGCTCGTCGAGCGGGTGCTCGGCCGAGTAGGTGTCGGTGATCCGGCGCTGGGCCAGCGCACCGAGCGCGTCCTTCGCCGGGTCGGCGGGGGAGTCCTGCGGCCACCACACCACCACCGGGGCGTCCGGCAGCAGCAGCGGCAGGACGACCGACTGGGCGTGGTTGGCCAGCTCGCCGTGGAGCCGGAGCACCACGGTCTCGCCGGAGCCCGAGTCGGAACCGACCCGGATCTCGGCGTCGAGCCGCGCGTCGCGGCGGGTGCGCGGCGACCGGCTGAGCCGCTTGATGACGGCGATGATCCGCGAGGGGTGCTCCCGCGAGGAATCGCTCGCCGACTTCAGCGCGTCGTAGGCGTTCTCCTCGTCGGTGACGATGACGAGGGTGAGGACCATCCCGATCGCCGGGGCGCCGACCGCGCGCCGGGCCGAGATGAGCGCCTGGTTGATCTTGCTGGACGTGGTTTCCGTGAGATCGATCTTCATGGCCGGCGCCAGCTCCGTCCGTCGCGTGCGAGCATCTCGTCCGCCTCGGCCGGACCCCAGGTGCCGGCCGCGTACTGGGCGGGCTTGCCGTGCTTGTCCCAGTACTCCTCGATCGGGTCGAGGATGTTCCAGGAGAGCTCGACCTCCTGGTGGCGCGGGAAGAGGTTGGCGTCGCCGAGCAGGACGTCGAGGATGAGCCGCTCGTACGCCTCCGGGCTGGACTCCGTGAAGGACTCGCCGTACGCGAAGTCCATCGTGACGTCCCGGACCTCCATCGAGGTGCCGGGGACCTTGGAGCCGAACCGCACGGTGACGCCCTCGTCCGGCTGCACCCGGATGACCAGGGCGTTGCCGCCCAGCTCCTCCGTCGCTCCGGACTCGAAGGGCAGGTACGGGGCGCGCTTGAAGACGACCGCGATCTCCGTGACGCGGCGGCCGAGCCGCTTGCCGGTGCGCAGGTAGAAGGGGACGTCCGCCCAGCGGCGGTTGTTGATCGTCAGCTTGATCGCGGCGAAGGTGTCGGTCTTCGACTTGGGGTCGATGCCGTCCTCCTCCAGATAGCCGACGGCCTCCTCGCCGCCCTGCCAGGCGTGCGTGTACTGGCCGCGCACGGTGTGCTTGCCCAGGTCCTCGGGCAGCTCCACCGCCGTGAGCACCTTGAGCTTCTCGGCGACCAGGGCCTTCGGGTGGAAGGAGCCGGGCTCCTCCATCGCGGTCAGCGCGAGCAGCTGGAGCAGGTGGTTCTGGATGACGTCCCGGGCGGCGCCGATGCCGTCGTAGTAACCGGCCCGGCCGCCGATCCCGATGTCCTCGGCCATCGTGATCTGCACGTGGTCGACGTAACTGCGGTTCCAGATCGGCTCGAACATCGTGTTGGCGAACCGGAGCGCCAGGATGTTCTGGACGGTCTCCTTGCCGAGGTAGTGGTCGATCCGGAAGACCTCGTTCGGCGGGAAGACGTCGTGCACGATCTGGTTGAGCTCCTGCGCGCTCTTCAGGTCGTGGCCGAACGGCTTCTCGATGACGGCGCGCCGCCAGCTGCCTTCCTTCTGGTCGGCCAGCCCGTGCTTCTTGAGCTGCTGGACGACCTTGGGGAAGAACTTCGGCGGGACGGACAGGTAGAAGGCGAAGTTGCCGCCCGTGCCCTGCGCCTTGTCCAGCTCCTCGATCGTGGCCCTCAGGGTCTCGAAGGCCACGTCGTCGTCGAAGTTGCCCTGCACGAAGCGCATGCCCTGGCTGAGCTGCTGCCAGACCTCTTCGCGGAAGGGGGTACGGGAATGCTCCTTGACCGCGTCGTGGACGACCTGGGCGAAGTCCTCGTCCTCCCAGTCGCGGCGCGCGAAACCGATGAGTGAGAAGCCCGGCGGCAGCAGGCCGCGGTTGGCCAGGTCGTACACGGCGGGCATCAGCTTTTTACGGGACAAATCGCCCGTGACGCCAAAGATGACCAGGCCCGACGGCCCCGCGATGCGCGGGAGCCGTCGGTCCTGGGCGTCACGGAGCGGGTTGGCTCCGGGAACACCAGACAAAGTGGTCAGCCCTTCGAGGGAGCGAGGCGCTGAAGCTCCGCCTCGGTCGACTTGAGCAGGTCGTTCCAGGACGTCTCGAACTTCTCGACGCCCTCGTCCTCCAGCACCTGCACGACGTCGTCGTAGTCGACGCCGAGCTTCTTGATCGCGTCGAGGTCGGCGCGAGCCTGGTCGTACGCACCGGCGACGGTGTTGCCGGTGACCTCGCCGTGGTCCGCCACCGCGTCCAGAGTCGCCTCCGGCATGGTGTTGACCGTGTTCGGCGCGACGAGGTCCACCACGTACAGGGTGTCCTTGAGGGCCGGGTCCTTCACGCCGGTCGAGGCCCACAGCGGACGCTGCTTGTTGGCGTGCGCCTTGTCCAGGGCGGCCCAGCGCTCACCGGCGAAGACCTCCTCGTACGCCTCGTAGGCGAGCCGGGCGTTGGCCAGGGCGGACTTGCCCTTCGCGGCCTTCGCCTCGTCGCCGCCGACGGCGTCCAGGCGCTTGTCGATCTCGGTGTCCACACGGGACACGAAGAAGGACGCCACCGAGTGGATCTTGGAGAGGTCCAGGCCCGCGGCCTTCGCCTTCTCCAGGCCCGCCAGGTAGGCGTCCATGACCGCGCGGTAGCGCTCCAGCGAGAAGATCAGCGTGACGTTGACGCTGATGCCCCGGCCGATCGTCTCGGTGATCGCGGGCAGGCCCGCCTTGGTCGCCGGGATCTTGATCAGCGTGTTCGGGCGGTCCACCAGCCAGGCCAGCTGCTTCGCCTCGGCGACCGTGGCCACCGTGTCGTGCGCCAGGCGCGGGTCGACCTCGATGGAGACCCGGCCGTCCTGGCCGTCCGTCGCGTCGAAGACCGGGCGCAGGATGTCGGCCGCGTCGCGGACGTCCGCGGTGGTGATCATGCGGATCGCCTCCTCGACGGTCACCTTGCGGGCCGCGAGGTCGGCGAGCTGCTGGTCGTAACCGTCGCCCTGCGAGATGGCCTTCTGGAAGATCGACGGGTTGGTGGTGACCCCGACGACGTGGCTCTCGTCGATCAGCTCGGCCAGGTTGCCCGAGGTGATCCGCTTGCGCGAGAGGTCGTCGAGCCAGATCGCCACGCCCTCGTCGGAGAGGCGCTTGAGTGCGTCTGTCATGAGAAATGCATCTCCTACTAGTCGTAATACCGGCGTCAGCGCGTGGCGGCGGCGAGGGATTCCCGGGCGGCGGCGGCGACGTTCTCGCCGGTGAAGCCGAACTCGCGGAACAGGACCTTCGCGTCCGCCGAAGCGCCGAAGTGCTCCAGCGAGACGATCCGCCCGGCGTCCCCCACGTACCGGTACCAGGTCAGGGCGATGCCCGCCTCCACGGCCACGCGCGCCTTCACCGACGGCGGCAGGACGGAGTCCTTGTAACCCTGATCCTGCTCCTCGAACCACTCGACACACGGCATCGAGACCACACGGGTCGGAATCCCGGCCGCCTGCAGCTCCTCGCGCGCCTCGACGGCGAGCTGGACCTCGGAGCCCGTACCGATCAGCACGACCTGCGGCTCGCCGCCCTCGGCCTCGAAGAGCACGTAGCCGCCCTTGGCCGCGTCCTCGTTCGCCTCGTACGTCGGCACGCCCTGGCGGGTCAGCGCCAGGCCGTGCGGGGCGCCCTTGCCGAACACCTTGGTGTAGCGGCGCAGGATCTCGCGCCAGGCGATGGCGGTCTCGTTGGCGTCGGCCGGGCGCACGACGTTGAGGCCCGGGATGGCGCGCAGCGAGGCCAGGTGCTCGACCGGCTGGTGGGTCGGGCCGTCCTCGCCGAGGCCGATCGAGTCGTGCGTCCACACGTAGGTCACCGGCAGGTGCATCAGCGCGGAGAGGCGCACGGCGTTGCGCATGTAGTCGGAGAACACCAGGAAGGTGCCGCCGTAGATGCGGGTGTTGCCGTGCAGCGCGATGCCGTTCATCGCGGCGGCCATGGCGTGCTCGCGGATGCCGAAGTGGATCGTGCGGCCGTACGGGTCGGCCTCCGGCAGCGGGTTGCCCGCGGGGAGGAACGACGACGTCTTGTCGATCGTGGTGTTGTTCGAACCGGCCAGGTCGGCGGAGCCGCCCCACAGCTCGGGGATGATCCCGCCGAGCGCCTGGAGCACCTTGCCGGACGCGGCGCGGGTGGCGACGCCCTTGCCGGTCTCGAAGACCGGCAGGCTGTCCTCCCAGCCCTTGGGCAGCTCGCCCGCGGCGATGCGGTCGAAGTCGGCGGCGCGCTCGGGGTTGGCGGCGCGCCAGGCGTCGAAGCCCTTCTGCCACTCGGCCTTCGCCTCGCGGCCCCGGTCCAGGGCGCGGCGGGTGTGCGCGATGACCTCGTCGGCGACGTCGAAGGACTTCTCCGGGTCGAAGCCGAGCACCTTCTTGGTCGCGGCGACCTCGTCGTCGCCGAGCGCCGAGCCGTGCGACGCCTCGGTGTTCTGGGCGTGCGGGGCGGGCCAGGCGATGATCGAGCGGGCCGCGATGAAGGAGGGGCGCCCGGTCTCGGCCTTGGCGGCCAGCAGTGCGTCGTAGAGGCCCTGCGGGTCCAGGTCGCCGTTGGGCAGCTGGTCGACGCGCTGGACGTGCCAGCCGTACGCCTCGTAGCGCTTGAGGGTGTCCTCGGAGACCGCGGTCTCCGTGTCGCCCTCGATGGAGATGTGGTTGTCGTCCCACAGCAGGACCAGGTTGCCCAGCTTCTGGTGGCCGGCCAGCGAGGACGCCTCGGCGGAGATGCCCTCCTGGAGGCAGCCGTCACCGGCGACGACCCACACCATGTGGTCGAACGGGGAGGTGCCGGGGGCCGCCTCCGGGTCGAACAGACCGCGCTCGTAGCGGGCGGCCATCGCCATGCCCACGGCGTTGGCGACACCCTGGCCCAGCGGGCCGGTCGTCGTCTCGACCCCGGTGGTGTGGCCGTACTCCGGGTGGCCCGGGGTCTTGGAGCCCCAGGTGCGGAACGACTCCAGGTCGGCCAGCTCCAGCCCGTAGCCGGCCAGGTAGAGCTGGATGTACAGGGTCAGGCTGCTGTGGCCCGCCGAGAGCACGAACCGGTCGCGGCCGGTCCAGTCCGCGTCCGCCGGGTCGTGCCGCATCACCTTCTGGAAGATGGTGTACGCGGCGGGAGCCAGGCTCATCGCCGTGCCCGGGTGGCCGTTTCCGACTTTCTGTACGGCGTCCGCGGCGAGGACGCGGACGGTGTCCACGGCCCGCTGGTCCAATTCGGTCCACTGGAGGTCTGTGGTGGTCGGCTTGGTGCTCACCCTGAGTCAGGGCTCCTCTCCAACTGTTGTAGACCGGTGACTTCGACCGCACCGGATGCTGTCGAGCCTACCCCCGTCCGTACCCGTGTTTTCCGGCTCCTACCAGGGTGCGGGCGGCCCGCGGAATCCGCCTCCCGTATGAGCGGAAGGGCTCACCGATGGG
Organism: Streptomyces sp. NPDC008163; assembly: GCF_042956885.1. Classification (NCBI taxonomy): domain Bacteria; kingdom Bacillati; phylum Actinomycetota; class Actinomycetes; order Kitasatosporales; family Streptomycetaceae; genus Streptomyces; species Streptomyces sp. NPDC008163. The sequence goes on from NZ_JBIBHG010000002.1 coordinate 492,387, forward strand.
CTTCTCCGATGAGCGCGGAGAGCCACTCCTGGGCGCTCCGAAGAGCGGCGTGGAGCGCGGTTGCAAAGGCCCCGGAAGCGGGTCGCGCGGACCCTGCGACACCAGTGCGTCACTCGTGCGTACGAGACGGCTCGCGGCCGGGCCGGGGCGGCCGTCCGCGCCACATCAACACGACCCCACCCCCGCGAAGGGCGGCCTGTCCCCAACGTCTACAGTGGTCGGGTTCGCGCAAGTCTTTACTGGGCCCTCACGCCCGGAGCTTGCTGGGATTTCTCTGTCAGGGGTGTGCGTGACGGCCGTCGAGTCCCGACCCGCAGGGGTCGCCTTGACTCCGAGCCCAGGGGGCCAACGCCCATTCGGGGCCCGTGTCAAGGCATTCGTGGCACTGACCAAGCCTCGGATCATCGAGCTGTTGCTGATCACCACTGTTCCGGTGATGTTCCTGGCCGCTCAGGGTGTACCCGACCTGTGGCTCGTGCTCACTACCACCATCGGCGGCTATCTGTCCGCCGGCGGTGCCAATGCACTGAACATGTACATCGACCGCGACATCGACGCGCTGATGGACCGTACGTCGCAGCGCCCGCTGGTCACCGGCATGGTGAGCCCGCGTGAGTGCCTGGCGTTCGGCATCACCCTCGCGGTGGTCTCGACGGTCTGGTTCGGGCTGCTGGTCAACTGGCTGTCGGCGGCGCTGTCGCTGGGCGCCCTGCTCTTCTACGTCGTGATCTACACGATGCTGCTGAAGCGCCGCACCGCGCAGAACATCGTCTGGGGCGGCATCGCGGGCTGCATGCCGGTCCTCATCGGCTGGTCCGCCGTGACCGACGAGATGTCCTGGGCCGCGGTGATCCTCTTCGCCGTCATCTTCTTCTGGACGCCGCCGCACTACTGGCCGCTCTCCATGAAGGTGAAGGACGACTACGCCCGCGTCGGCGTCCCGATGCTCCCGGTCATCGCGTCCAACCGGGTGGTAGCCCGGCAGATCGTCGCCTACAGCTGGGTGATGGTCGCCGTGTCGCTGCTCCTCACCCCGCTGGGCTACACCGGCTGGTTCTACACGGCCGTGGCGCTGCTCACCGGCGGCTTCTGGCTCTGGGAGGCGCACGGCCTGCTCAGCCGGGCCAAGGCCGGGGTGACGGGCGCGAAGCTCAAGGAGATGCGGCTGTTCCACTGGTCGATCACCTATGTGTCGCTGCTCTTCGTGGCCGTGGCGGTGGACCCCTTCCTGCGGTAGGACCGCAGCTCCGTCCGACGGGCGGGGAGCGTGGCCGATGCCACGCTCCCCGCCCGTCGCCGGTTGATCTACCCGCCGGTAGCATCCTGTCCATGGCAGAGACGGCAGAGGCTGAGACCCAGCAGGTGGACGGCAGGCGGGCGGCACGCGCGGAGCGCGGGGCGGCCCGGCTCGCGAAGCGGATCGGCGCCTTCGCGAAGGCGCACGGCGGTGCCGAGGGGCAGGTCGCCTACCTCGGTCAGATGGGCGCCCGCATCGTCCTGGTGGGCGAGGACGGCGACTGGGGCGATCTGGTCGCTCCCTCGTACGAGATCGCCGAGAGCGCCGCGCGGAAGTCCGGGATCACGCTCCACGAGTCCTTCGACGGTGAGTTCGCGGCGAAGGTGCGCACGGGCCCGTACGAGTGGACCCGGATGGCCGGCATCCAGGTCGGCGGCCCGTCCAACACGCCCTGACACCACGAACGGACCGGGGCTCCCGCTCCACGGCGCTACGCCGTCGGAGCGGGAGCCCCGGTCCGTTCCGTGTTCGGTGGGCCCGGCTCAGCCGGCCGCGGCGGGCTGAGCCTGCTCGGCCGCCGGTGCCGGCACCCCGGCGACGGCCACCGGCCGCTCCCGCAGCGACAGCATGACGCGTACGACCCCGATCCACACCAGGCACGAGCCGAACATGTGCACGCCGACCAGGATCTCCGGCGTGTCGGTGAAGTACTGCACATAGCCGATGACGCCCTGGGCCATCAGGATCAGGAACAGCTCACGCGTCCGGTGCAGCGGGCCGATGGGCGCGTCCACTGCCTTCAGGACGAACCAGAGCGCGACGGTCAGCGCCACCACGACCCAGGCCAGGTCCGCATGCAGCTGGGCGACCGTCTTCCAGTCGATCGGGATGCGGTGCACGTCGCTGGAGTCGCCCGCGTGCCGCCCGGCGCCCGTGACCACCGTGCCCACGGCGATCAGGAGCCCCGCCGCGACGGCCAGCAGCCAGGCCAGCTGCGCGACCGCCTTGCCGACCAGCGGGCGCGGTGCCTCGTCGCCCTCGCGGGTCCGCTGCCAGGTCGTCAGGGCGACCGTGAGCAGCGCGGTGGAGAGCAGGAAGTGCGCCGCGACGGTATACGGGTTGAGCCCGACGAGCACCACGATGCCGCCGAGCACCGCGTTGCCCATCACGATCCAGAACTGGACCCAGCCGAGCCGGGTGACGCCGCGCCGCCAGGGCTTCGCGGACCGGGCCGCGATGATCGCCCAGCCGACGGCCGCGCACAGGACGTACGTGAGCATGCGGTTGCCGAACTCGATGGCGCCGTGGAAGCCCATCGCGCTCGTCGCCGTCAGGCTCTCGTCGGTGCACTTGGGCCAGGTCGGGCAGCCGAGGCCGGAGCCGGTCAGCCGGACGGCGCCGCCGGTCACGACGATGACGACGGCCATCACGACCGCGGACATGGCCGCGCGGCGCACCGTCCGGGGCTCGGGCGTCCAGCGCTCGGCGATGTACAGCAGCGGATTGCGCAGGGCTTGAGCGACTTCGGCTCGGGTCAGCTTGGGCACGCGCACCATGGTAGGACGCCGCTTGTGCAAGCTTTCACGAGGGGGACGAGTTACGCGTAACGGCGACGGAACGCGTTGGGGGGCTCACTCCCAGCGGAAGAAGCGGGCCGCCGTGCCGAGCCCCAGCACCGTCCAGGCCGCGAGGATGCCCAGGTCGCCCCACGGCATCCCGGCGCCGTGCCGGAGGACGTCCCGCAGCCCGTCCGAGAGGGCCGCGATCGGCAGCAGGCCCAGCACCGACTGCACCGCGTCCGGGAACTTCTCCAGCGGCACGATCACCCCGCCGCCCACCAGGAGCAGCAGGAAGACCAGGTTGGCCGCGGCGAGCGTCGCCTCCGCCCTCAGCGTCCCGGCCATCAGCAGCCCGAGCCCCGAGAAGGCGGCGGTTCCGAGCACCAGGAGCAGCAGCACCGCGAACGGGTTGCCGTGCGGCGACCAGCCCAGCGCGAAGGCGATCACCGTCAGCAGGGCCACCTGAAGGACCTCGGTGACCAGCACGGACAGGGTCTTCGCGGTCATCAGCGCCCAGCGGGGCAGCGGTGAGGCGCCGAGCCGCTTGAGCACCCCGTAGCGCCGCTCGAAGCCGGTGGCGATGGCCTGTCCGGTGAATGCGGTCGACATCACGGCCAGCGCCAGCACGCCGGGCGTCAGGAAGTCGACCCGCTCGCCCGCCCCGGTGTCCACGATGTCCACGGAGCTGAACAGCACCAGCAGCAGCGTCGGGATGACCACGGTCAGCAGCAGCTGCTCGCCGTTGCGCAGCAGCATCCGGGTCTCCAGCGCGGTCTGCGCGGCGATCATGCGCGGCAGCGGGGCGGCGCCCGGCCGGGGGGTGTACGTACCGGCGCTCATGCGCGCAGCTCCTTGCCGGTCAGTTCGAGGAAGACGTCCTCCAGGGTGTGGCGCTCCACGGAGATACCGGAGGGCATCACTCCGTGCTGCGCGCACCAGGAGGTGACGGTGGCCAGAAGCTGCGGGTCGATCTCGCCGGTGATGCGGTACGCGCCGGAGCTCAGCTCGTCCGCCTGGGTGCCGTCGGGCAGCGCCTTGAGCAGCGAGCCGAGGTCGAGCCCGGGGCGGCCGGTGAAGCGCAGGGTGTTCTCGGCGCTGCCCCGGCACAGCGCCTCGGGGGAGCCCTGGGCGACGATCCGGCCGGCGTCGATGACGGCGACCTCGTCGGCCAGCTCCTCCGCCTCGTCCATGAAGTGGGTGGTGAGCACCACGCTCACGCCGTCGGCGCGCAGCTCCCGGACCAGGTCCCAGGTGGAGCGGCGGGCCTGCGGGTCGAGGCCGGCGGTGGGCTCGTCCAGGAAGACCAGCTCGGGCCGGCCGACGACCGCCATGGCCAGGGCGAGCCGCTGCTGCTGGCCGCCGGAGAGCCTGCGGTAGGTGGTGCGCCCGCAGGAGCCGAGGCCGAGGCGCTCGATCAGGGCGTCGACGTCGAGCGGGTGGGCGTGCAGCCTGGCCATGTGGCGGAGCATCTCGTCGGCGCGGGCGCCGGAGTAGATCCCGCCGGACTGGAGCATCACGCCGATCCGGGGGCGCAGCCGCGCGGCGTCGGCGACGGGGTCGAGGCCGAGGACCCGGACCGTTCCGCCGTCGGGTCGGCGGTAGCCCTCGCAGGTCTCGATGGTGGTGGTCTTGCCGGCGCCGTTGGGGCCGAGCACGGCCGTGACCGCGCCGGCCGGGATCTCCAGGTCGAGGCCGTCCACCGCGGTCTTGTCGCCGTACCGCTTCACCAGGCCGCTGATCCGGACGGCCGGGCGGGGCTCGCTGTTCATGGCAAACGAGTGTAGGCAGCGGCCCGGCCGAGCCCGGCCCCGGGGCTTGATTAGGTAACCCTAAGTGATGGAAGGCACCGTTGATCGTTTCGGACCGTGGTTGTCAGAGCGCGATTAATTACGCAACAATGGCGTTGTGAAATACACGGACGAGGCTCCTCAGGAGGAACTCGCGACCGGTGAGCGCTCGACGCGCAACCGCGTCGCGCGGTCCATCCTGGACCACGGCCCGTCCACCGTCGCGGAGCTGGCGAAGCGGCTGGGGCTCACCCAGGCCGCCGTCCGTCGTCACCTCGACGCGCTCACCTGCGACGGCGTCGTGGAGGCCCGCGAGAAGCGGGTCTACGGGGCGCGGACCCGGGGCCGTCCGGCCAAGGTCTTCGCCCTCACCGACTGCGGCCGGGACGCGTTCGACCAGTCCTACGACACGCTCGCCGCGGACGCCCTGCGCTGGATCGCCGAGACCGCGGGCGACGAAGCGGTCATGGCGTTCGCCCGGGCCAGGACCGCCGAGCAGTCGGCGGCGTACCGCGCGGCGATCGAGGCCGCGGACCCCGAGGCCCGTACGGAGGCGCTGGCCAGGGCGCTGTCCGCCGACGGGTACGCTGCTACGGCGCGCAGCGCGCCGGGCCCGCAGCAGGGTGAGCAGCTGTGCCAGCACCACTGCCCGGTCGCGCACGTCGCCGAGCAGTACCCGCAGCTGTGCGAGGCGGAGACGGAGATCTTCTCCAGCCTCCTGGGGACCCATGTGCAGCGTCTGGCCACCATCGCCCACGGCGACGGGGTGTGCACGACGTACATTCCGCGCAGCGGACACCCCACCCCACAGACCACCGATTCAGCATCTGCAAGCACGGCCGGGAGGAACCCCGCATGACGCTCCCCACGGAGACTGCCCACCCTGAGCTCGAGGGCCTGGGCACGTACGAATTCGGCTGGGCCGACTCCGACGCGGCAGGCGCGGCGGCCAAGCGCGGCCTCTCCGAGGCCGTCGTCCGCGACATCTCGGAGAAGAAGAACGAGCCCGAGTGGATGCTGAAGCTGCGGCTCAAGGGCCTGAGGCTCTTCGGCAAGAAGCCGATGCCGAACTGGGGCTCGGACCTGTCGGGCATCGACTTCGACAACATCAAGTACTTCGTCCGCTCGACGGAGAAGCAGGCGGCCTCCTGGGACGACCTGCCCGAGGACATCAAGAACACGTACGACAAGCTCGGCATCCCGGAGGCGGAGAAGCAGCGCCTCGTCGCCGGTGTCGCCGCGCAGTACGAGTCCGAGGTCGTCTACCACCAGATCCGTGAGGACCTGGAGGAGCAGGGCGTCATCTTCGTCGACACCGACACCGCGCTGAAGGAGCACGAGGAGCTCTTCAAGGAGTACTTCGGCACCGTCATCCCGGTCGGCGACAACAAGTTCGCGTCGCTGAACACGGCCGTGTGGTCCGGCGGCTCCTTCATCTACGTGCCCAAGGGTGTCCACGTGGACATCCCGCTCCAGGCCTACTTCCGTATCAACACGGAGAACATGGGCCAGTTCGAGCGCACGCTGATCATCGTGGACGAGGACGCCTACGTCCACTACGTCGAGGGCTGCACGGCCCCGATCTACTCCTCCGACTCGCTGCACTCCGCGGTCGTCGAGATCATCGTGAAGAAGGGCGGCCGCTGCCGCTACACGACGATCCAGAACTGGTCGAACAACGTCTACAACCTGGTCACCAAGCGCGCCGTGGCCTACGAGGGCGCGACCATGGAGTGGGTCGACGGCAACATCGGCTCCAAGGTCACCATGAAGTACCCGGCCGTCTACCTGATGGGCGAGCACGCCAAGGGCGAGACCCTGTCCATCGCCTTCGCGGGCGAGGGCCAGCACCAGGACGCCGGCGCCAAGATGGTCCACATGGCCCCGAACACCTCCTCCAACATCGTCTCCAAGTCGGTGGCGCGAGGCGGCGGCCGCACCTCCTACCGCGGTCTGATCGAGATCGGCGAGGGCGCGCCGGGCGCGAAGTCCAACGTGCTGTGCGACGCGCTGCTCGTGGACACGATCTCCCGGTCCGACACCTACCCGTACGTCGACGTCCGCGAGGACGACGTCTCGATGGGCCACGAGGCGACCGTCTCCAAGGTCTCCGAGGACCAGCTCTTCTACCTCATGAGCCGCGGCATGACCGAGTTCGAGGCCATGGCGATGATCGTGCGCGGCTTCGTCGAGCCGATCGCCAAGGAGCTCCCGATGGAGTACGCCCTGGAGCTCAACCGGCTGATCGAGCTGCAGATGGAGGGTTCTGTCGGCTGATACGCCGCCGAACGCGTCCTCGAAGAGTTCTTGACTGAGAAAGCGAGCACTACGACAGCCATGGCTGAGGCTCAGAACATCCCCGCGGGGTCCACCACCGCCGGTTCCATCGCGGTGGCCGCGGAGTCGACCGTCGCCACGCGCATGAGCGCGCCCCCGTCCTTCGACGTCGCGGACTTCCCCGTCCCGCACGGCCGCGAGGAGGAGTGGCGGTTCACCCCGCTGGAGCGGCTGCGCGGTCTGCACGACGGCACCGCCGCCGCCACCGGCAGCGGTGTGAAGGTCGCCATCGAGGCCCCCGAGGGCGTCGTGGTCGAGACCGTCGGCCGCGACGACGCCCGGCTGGGCAAGGCCGGCAAGCCGGTCGACCGGGTGGCCGCGCAGGCTTACTCGTCCTTCGAGCAGGCCCACGTCGTCACGGTCCCCAAGGAGGCCGTGCTGACCGAGCCGATCCGGATCGCCGTGCACGGCGAGGGCGGTGTCGCCTACGGCCACCAGGTCGTGGAGCTGGGCGCCTTCGCCGAGGCCGTCGTCGTCATCGACCACACCGGTGACGCGGTGCTCGCCGCCAACGTCGACTACGTCCTGGGCGACGGCGCCAAGCTGACCGTCGTCTCCGTGCAGGACTGGGACGAGCGCGCCGTCCACGTCGGCCAGCACAACGCGCTGGTCGGCCGGGACGCCTCGTTCAAGTCGGTCGTCGTCACCTTCGGCGGCGACGTGGTCCGGCTGCACCCCCGGGTCGCCTACGCGGGCACCGGCGGCGAGGCCGAGCTGTTCGGCCTGTACTTCACCGACAAGGGCCAGCACCAGGAGCACCGCCTCCTGGTCGACCACAACACCCCGCACTGCAAGTCCAACGTGGCCTACAAGGGCGCGCTCCAGGGCGACGAGGCGCACGCGGTGTGGATCGGCGACGTGCTCATCCAGGCCGCCGCCGAGGGCACCGACACCTACGAGATGAACCGCAACCTGGTCCTCACGGACGGCGCGCGGGTCGACTCCGTGCCGAATCTGGAGATCGAGACCGGCGAGATCGTCGGCGCCGGCCACGCCTCCGCGACCGGCCGCTTCGACGACGAGCAGCTGTTCTACCTCCAGTCCCGCGGCATCCCGGCCGAGGAGGCCCGCCGCCTCGTGGTGCGCGGCTTCTTCGCCGAGCTGGTCCAGCAGATCGGTCTGCCGGACGTCGAGGCCCGGCTGCTCGACAAGATCGAGGCCGAGCTGGAGGCGTCGGTCTGATGGCCTTCGTCAAAGCCTGTGCGCTGAGCGAGCTGGAGGACGACACCCCCAAGCGGGTGGAGCTCGACGGCACGCCGGTCTCCGTCGTCCGCACCGAGGGCGAGGTGTTCGCGATCAACGACATCTGCTCGCACGCGAACGTCTCGCTGTCCGAGGGCGAGGTCGAGGACTGTTCGATCGAGTGCTGGCTGCACGGATCGAGCTTCGACCTGCGCACCGGCAAGCCGTCCGGCCTTCCCGCGACGCGCCCCGTCCCCGTATACCCCGTCAAGATCGAAGGGGACGATGTGCTCGTCTCCGTCACCCAGGAGTCCTGAGTCACCCATGGCAACGCTTGAAATCCGCGACCTGCACGTCTCCGTCGAGGCCGACAACGCCACGAAGGAGATCCTCAAGGGCGTCGACCTGACCGTGAAGCAGGGCGAGACCCACGCCATCATGGGCCCCAACGGGTCCGGCAAGTCCACCCTCGCGTACTCCCTCGCAGGCCACCCCAAGTACACGATCACCAGCGGCACGGTGACCCTGGACGGCGAGGACGTCCTGGAGATGTCCGTGGACGAGCGGGCCCGCGCCGGCCTGTTCCTCGCCATGCAGTACCCGGTCGAGATCCCCGGTGTCTCGGTCTCCAACTTCCTGCGTACCTCCGCCACCGCCGTCCGCGGCGAGGCGCCCAAGCTGCGTACCTGGGTGAAGGAGGTCAAGGAGACGATGGCCCAGCTCCAGATGGACCCGGCCTTCGCCGAGCGCAACGTCAACGAGGGCTTCTCCGGCGGTGAGAAGAAGCGCCACGAGATCCTTCAGCTGGAGCTCCTGAAGCCGAAGGTCGCCATCCTGGACGAGACCGACTCCGGCCTGGACGTCGACGCCCTGCGCATCGTCTCCGAGGGCGTCAACCGGGTCCGCGAGACCGGCGAGGTCGGCACCCTGCTGATCACGCACTACACCCGGATCCTCCGGTACATCAAGCCCGACTTCGTGCACGTGTTCGCCAACGGCCGGATCGCCGAGTCCGGTGGCGCCGAGCTCGCCGACAAGCTGGAGAACGAGGGCTACGAGGCATACGTGAAGGGTGGCGCTGCCGCGTGACATATCTGCCGGGCCTCCTCGACACCGAGGCGATCCGCAAGGACTTCCCCCTCCTGGACCGCACGGTCCACGACGGCAAGAAGATCGTGTACCTGGACAGCGCGGCGACCTCGCAGAAGCCGCGCCAGGTCCTCGACGCCCTGAACGAGTACTACGAGCGGCACAACGCCAACGTGCACCGCGGGGTGTACACGATCGCGGAGGAGGCCACGGCGCTGTACGAGGGCGCCCGCGACAAGGTCGCCGCCTTCATCAACGCGCCCAGCCGCGACGAGGTCATCTTCACGAAGAACGCCTCCGAGTCGCTGAACCTCGTGGCCAACATGCTCGGCTGGGCCGACGAGCCCTACCGGGTCGACCACGAGACCGAGATCGTCACCACGGAGATGGAGCACCACTCCAACATCGTTCCCTGGCAGCTGCTCTCGCAGCGCACGGGCGCGAAGCTGAAGTGGTTCGGCATCACCGACGACGGCCGGCTCGACCTGTCCAACATCGACGAGATCATCACCGAGAAGACGAAGATCGTCTCCTTCACGCTGGTCTCGAACATCATGGGCACGCACAACCCGGTGGAGCAGATCGTCCGCCGCGCCCAGGAGGTCGGTGCGCTCGTCTGCGTCGACGCCTCCCAGGCGGCCCCGCACATGGTGCTCGACGTGCAGGCGCTCCAGGCCGACTTCGTGGCCTTCACCGGTCACAAGATGGTCGGCCCGACCGGCATCGGCGTGCTCTGGGGGCGGCAGGAACTCCTGGAGGACCTGCCGCCGTTCCTGGGCGGCGGCGAGATGATCGAGACCGTGTCGATGCACTCCTCGACCTACGCCCCCGCGCCGCACAAGTTCGAGGCGGGTACGCCCCCGATCGCCCAGGCCGTCGGCCTCGGCGCGGCCGTGGACTACCTCTCCTCGATCGGCATGGAGAACATCCACCGCCATGAGCAGGCCATCACCGCCTACGCGGTGAAGCGGCTCCTGGAGGTGCCGGACCTCAGGATCATCGGCCCGGCCACCGCGGAGGACCGCGGCGCGACGATCTCCTTCACGCTCGGCGACATCCATCCGCACGACGTGGGGCAGGTGCTGGACGAACAGGGCATCGCGGTCCGGGTCGGCCACCACTGCGCCCGCCCGGTCTGCTTGCGGTACGGAATTCCTGCGACGACGCGAGCGTCGTTCTATCTGTACTCCACGCCCGCCGAGGTCGACGCCCTGGTGGACGGCCTGGAACACGTCCGGAATTTTTTCGCCTAGACGCGGCTGGGGATTGAACTCGTGAAGCTGGATTCCATGTACCAGGAAGTGATCCTGGACCACTACAAGCACCCGCACGGGCGCGGTCTGCGGGACGGCGACGCCGAGGTGCACCACGTCAATCCGACGTGTGGTGACGAGATCACGCTGCGGGTGCGGTACGACGGCGAGACCGTCGCCGACGTGAGTTACGAGGGCCAGGGCTGCTCCATCAGCCAGGCCAGCGCCTCCGTGCTGAACGAGCTGCTGGTCGGCAAGGAACTGGGCGAGGCGCAGAAGATCCAGGCCGCGTTCCTGGAACTGATGCAGTCGAAGGGGCAGCTGGAGCCCGACGACGCGATGGAAGAGGTGCTGGAGGACGCGGTCGCGTTCGCCGGTGTCTCCAAGTACCCGGCCCGGGTGAAATGCGCGCTGCTGAGCTGGATGGCGTGGAAGGACGCGACGGCGCAGGCGCTGTCCGAAGGGAAGACCGCATGAGCGACAACGAGACCGTGACGACCAAGCCGGCCTCCGAGGAGGAGGTCCGCGAAGCGCTGTACGACGTGGTCGACCCCGAGCTGGGCATCGACGTCGTCAACCTGGGGCTGATCTACGGCATCCACATCGACGACGCCAACATCGCCACCCTCGACATGACCCTGACGTCCGCGGCCTGTCCGCTGACCGATGTCATCGAGGACCAGGCGAAGTCCGCGACGGACGGCATCGTCAACGAGCTCCGGATCAACTGGGTCTGGATGCCGCCGTGGGGTCCCGACAAGATCACGGACGACGGCCGCGAGCAGCTGCGCGCGCTGGGCTTCAACGTCTGAGATCCGCGTACCACCCGAAACGGCCCCGGCTTCCCGCCGGGGCCGTTTCGGCGTTGTGGGCGCACGGCCCGCCGGGCAGACTGTGGCCCATGGCCCTTCGCTTCTATCAACTCGCCGTCGACGCCCACGATCTGCCCGCCCAGGCCCGCTTCTGGTGTGCCGCCCTGGACTGGCGGGTGCTCTACGAGGACGAGGACGAGATCGTCATCGGCGCCGACGAGACCGCGCTGCCCGGTATCTGCTTCCTGCCCGTGCCCGAGGACAAGGCGGTCAAGAACCGGCTGCACATCGACCTCTCCCCGGACGACCAGGCGGCCGAGGTCGAGCGGCTGACCGGGCTCGGCGCCCGGCGCATCGAGGTCGGCCAGCCGTCCGACGTGACGTGGGTGGTGCTGGCCGACCCCGAGGGCAACGAGTTCTGCGTACTGCGCCCCAAGAAGACGCTGACCGACTAGGTCCTGTCGTCACATGGCCGTCGTCCGCCCGGCGGACGGGAATGTGACGAAAGCTCTAGGGCGCGTACGGCGGCGGCACGGAGGCGGCCTCGGCGAGAACCGGGGCCAGGTTCTCGGTGCGGATGCGGCGGTCCACGTACAGCAGCCCCGTCACCAGTGGCGGGAACACGGCGACGGCCAGCTGGCCCACCAGCTGGCCGAGCGCCGCGAGGACCAGGTAGCCGCCCAGGGCCGTGATGATCGCGGCCGGGTGCGTGTGCTCGTCCAGGGTGGTGGTGCCCACCGCCCCGGTGAACATGCCGAGGAGGTTGAACGGCAGCTGGATGATGTAGCCGACCGTGGAGGCGATGGCGCTCGCGAGCAGCATCATTCCGCAGATCCGCCACCAGTCGCCGCGCACCAGCAGGGCCGAGCGGCGCAGCGAGGCCGTCGGGCCCTGGTTCTCGAAGACGGCGGCCGAGGGGGCGAGCGACAGCCGCACCCAGAGCCAGAGGACCAGCGGGACGAAGGCGAGGAAGCCGACCGCGCCCACGACGATCAGCGCCACCGCGCTCCCGCCGCCGTCCGTGGCGACCGCGGCGATGATGCCCGCGGTGAGCGCGCCCGTCGCCAGCAGCATCGGCACCATGGTGATCAGCCCGGTCAGCAGGAGCGTGCCGATCACCGCGGGTGTTCGCGCCCACGCCCGCCGCCAGACCGCGGAGAACGTCGTCGGCCGGCCCAGTACCGCGTCCTGGAGGACCGCCGGCACCGCCGCGTAGACCACGGCCGAGGCGACCACCATCGCGAGGATGCCGAGCAGCGCGACCGCGCCGAACGCGACGACCACCGGCGCCACGTCCCCGGAGGCGGCGCTCTCGCCGTCCTCCAGCGCGAACAGCCGGTCCAGATGGTCCGAGACCGCTCCGTACCCGACGGCGACCGCCGCGCCGACCACGACCAGCGCCCCGCCGTACAGCGTCGCGCCCACCGCGAGGAGCTGCTTCCAGTAGCGGCCCAGCGTCGAGAAGGCGCCGTTGAATATGTCCCCGAGCTTCAACGGCCCCAGGGGTATGACCCCCGGCTTCGGTGGAGCCCAACCCCCGCCACCCCAGCCGCCCCACCCTGCGTCCTGCGCCACTGCTGCTCCCGCCCGTCTGTTCGATCACGTCCTGAGCGGAACACGGTAGCGGCAAGGCGTTGCGTACACTTGTACACATGGGATACGGACTGCTCGCCGCGGCCATCGCGGCGGAGGTGGCGGGGACGACCGCCATGAAGTACAGCGAGGGATTCACCCGGCTCTGGCCCTCCCTGATCACGGTCGCCGGCTATCTGCTGGCCTTCTCCCTGCTCGCGCAGACCCTCAAGACGCTGTCCGTCGGCACCGCCTACGCGATCTGGGCGGGCGTCGGCACCGCGGCCGTGGCCCTCATCGGCATGTTCTTCCTGGGGGAGTCCGCCACTCCGCTCAAGGCGCTCGGCGTCCTGCTGGTCATCGCCGGTGTGGTGGTGCTCAACCTGGGCGGGGCGCACTGATGGCACGCCGGTACGACCCCGAGCGGCGCGACCGGATCGTCGACGCGGCGATCCGGGTGGTCGGCGAGCGGGGGATCGCCGGGCTGAGCCACCGCTCCGTCGCCGCCGAGGCCGATGTGCCGCTGGGCTCGACCACGTACCACTTCGCCTCGCTCGACGAACTGCTGATCGCCGCCCTGCGCCGGACCAACGAGAACTTCGCCGCCGTCCTGCGCGAGAGCTCCGCCCTCGCCGGCCCGGGGGGCGATCTCGCCGCCGAACTCGCCCGTCTGCTCGGGGAGTTCTTCGCGGGCGGGCGCGGCCGGGCCGAGCTGGAGTACGAGCTGTATCTCGCCGCCGTGCGCAGGCCCGCGCTGCGCCCGGTCGCCGCCGAGTGGACCGACGGCGTGACCGCCCTGCTCCGCCCGCGTACCGACCCGGCCACCGCGCGCGCCCTGGTCGCCCTGATGGACGGCATCTGCATCCAGGTGCTGCTGACGGGCGGCGCGTACGACGAGGCGTACGCCCGCGAGATGCTGGGCCGGATCGCGGGCTGAGCGCCCTCAGGACCGGGACACCGCCGCCAGGGCCGCCCGCACGCTGTCCTCGATGTCGGTGACCGGGTACAGCACCTCGCGGACCGTGCGGTCCCGGTCCACCACCAGGGTCAGCCGCTTGGCGCGGGCGGCCCCGCCGGCGCGGAACGTCGGCAGGCGCAGGGCGGCCGTCAGCTCCAGGTCCGCGTCGGAGAGGAGCGGGAAGCGCAGCCCCTCCGCCTCGGCGAACGCCGCCTGTTCGTCCGGACGTTGCGTGGAGACGCCGCGCACGCTCGCGCCCGCCGCCGTGAAGTCGGCCAGCCGGTCGCGGTAGGTGCACGATTCGAGCGTGCAGCCGCGGGCGCCGGGGATTCCGGACCAGCCCGGGGGATAGGACTCCTGGCGGGCATAGGCGCCGGGGAAGAAGTACAGGACGGTGTACGGGGTGTCCGCCACCGGGTCCCGGCGGTCGCCGTCGGCGCCCGGCAGGGTCAGCTCCGGCACGCGCGTCCCGCGCAGCGCGTGCACGCGTGCGGCCTCCCGTGAGGTCTCCTCCGTGGTCGCCATCGTCTCCCCGTCTCCCATCACCCAGGCGTCGCCCCAGTCCTGGAGCGCGATCAGTACCGGCAGCAGGGCGCGGCCGCGCGGGGTCAGCCGGTACTCGTACCGCGCCGGCCGCTCCTGGTACGGCTCGCGGGAGAGCACGCCCGCGTCGGCCAGGAGCCGCAGCCGTTCCGTCAGGACCTTCCGCGAGATGCCCAGTTCGCGCTGGAGGGCGTCGAACCGGTGCACGCCGCGCGCGGTGTCCCGCACGATCAGCAGGGTCCACCAGTCGCCGACCACGTCGAGCGCCTGCGCGATGGCGCAGTCCGCATCGGCCTGGCTGATGCGCTGGGGCATGGGGCCTCCTCGGTGGTCCGGGGCTGCCATTCAACTCCATCGGGCCGCGTTGACCTGCGGAATCCATGCTGCCATAGTCAGTTCCCAAAAGGAACTCACTGGCTCGGCCGCTGATGTTCCGCCGGTGTTCCGCTGGGGAGGGTGTTCGGATGGGGATGCTGACGGGTGTGCCGCGCACGGTGCGGCTGCTGGCCTTCGGGGCCTTCTTCAACGCGGTGGTGAGCTTCACCTTCGTCTACCTCTTCGTCTATCTGACCGGCCCGCGCGGGCTCTCCGTCGCCCAGGCCGGGCTGCTCACCGGCATCGGCGGCATCGATCTGGTCGCGGGGAACTTCACCGGCGGCTGGTTCGGCGACCACTACGGGCACCGCCGGATGCTGCTGCTCGGCGCCGGTGTGAGCGGTGCGGTGCTGGTCGCCCTGCCGCTGCTGCCGCTCGCCGCGCTGTACGCCGCGCTGCCGCTCGCCCAGTACGCGAGCGGCGTCGTGCGCGCCGCGAACTCCGCGCTGGTCGCCGTCTCCGTCCCGGAGGGCGGCCGGCGCCAGAGCTTCGCCCTCACCCGCTTCGCCTCCAACGGCGGCTTCACCCTCGGACCGCCCGCCGGAGCGCTGATCGCCGCACGCTTCTCGTACGACTGGCTGTTCCTCGTCGACGGCGTGGGCACCCTGCTCTTCGCCTGTTACGCGGCCCGCATCCTTCCCGCCCGGGGCACCGCGCACTCCCGCCCCGCGCCCCCGCCGCCCGGCGCCCCCGGGCTGTGGCGCGCACTGCTGGCCAGGCCGTCCGTCCCGGTCCTGCTCGCCGCGATCGTCTGCGTGGACGCCGTCTACCGCCAGCAGTACTCCACCCTGCCGGTCTTCCTCGCGGACCACGGCCACGGCACCGCGTTCTACGGCTGGCTCATCGCCGTGAACGGCGGGGTGATCCTCTGCCTGGAACTGCCCGCCGCCCACGCCCTGCGCGCCCGCGCCCCACTGGGGATCATCGGCGCCGGACTGCTGCTGGTCGCGGCCGGGTACGCGCTGCTGATCCCGGGCGCCGGGGCCGGATACGCCGTCCTGATGATGGTCTCCCTCACCCTCGGCGAGATCCTGTACAAGACCCCCGCAACGGCCTACGTCGCCGATCAGGCGCCCGCCCACGCGCAGGGCCGCTTCCCCAGAGCCTGTACGCGGGCGCCTCGATCAGCGGCCAGGTCCTGGCCCCGCCGCTGGGCGGCGCCCTGTACGCCGCCGCGCCCGCGCTGCTCTGGCCGGTCTGCGCGGTCCTGGCGGGGCTGGCCGGGTGCGCGGTGCTCGCGGCCCGGCGGCTGCCCGCGCCTTCCGCGCCTTCCGCGCCGGTCCCGGCGGCGCGTCGCCCGGACGCTGAGACCGGTTCGCCCGCGCGGCCCCGGTCCGGTTAGGTTTCTGGTCATGACCGACACGACTTCCACCCGTACCACCGGCGCCGTCGCCGCCGGCCTCGCCACCATCGCCGGCGACGGTTCCGTCCTCGACACCTGGTTCCCCGCCCCCGAACTCACCGCCGAGCCCGGCCCCGCCGGGACCGAGCGGCTCGGCCCGGACCAGGCCGTCAACCTGCTCGGCGAGGGCGCCGCCAAGGCCATCGGCGTGGACGCCCGCCGCGGGGTCGAGGTCGTCGCCGTGCGCACGGTCATCGCCTCGCTCGACGACAAGCCGCTCGACGCGCACGACGTCTACCTGCGCCTCCACCTGCTCTCCCACCGGCTGGTCCGGCCGCACGGGCAGAACCTGGACGGCATCTTCGCCCACCTCGCCAACGTCGCCTGGACCTCGCTCGGTCCGGTCGCCGTGGACGACCTGGAGAAGGTGCGGCTCAACGCCCGCGCCGAGGGCCTGCACCTCCAGGTCACCTCCGTCGACAAGTTCCCGCGCATGACGGACTACGTGGCCCCCAAGGGCGTACGGATCGCGGATGCCGACCGGGTGCGCCTCGGCGCGCACCTCGCCTCCGGCACGACCGTCATGCACGAGGGCTTCGTCAACTTCAACGCCGGCACGCTCGGTACGTCGATGGTCGAGGGCCGCATCTCGGCCGGCGTCGTCATCGGTGACGGTTCGGACATCGGCGGCGGCGCCTCCACGATGGGCACGCTCTCCGGCGGCGGCAAGGAGCGCATCGTGATCGGCGAGCGCTGCCTGGTCGGCGCGGAGGCGGGGGTCGGCATCGCGCTCGGCGACGAGTGCGTGGTCGAGGCCGGTCTGTACGTCACCGCCGGCACCCGGGTCACCCTGCCGGACGGCCAGGTGGTCAAGGCCCGCGAGCTCTCCGGCGCCTCGAACATCCTCTTCCGCCGCAACTCGGTCACCGGAGCCGTCGAGGCCCGCCCGAACAACGCGGTCTGGGACGGCCTCAACGACGTCCTGCACAGCAACAACTAAGCCAGGACGAGGAGTTCCTCGTACGCCGCACGCAGCCCGTCGGACGCCTCGCGCCCGGCGGGCTGCAGCGGTTCACGGACCGGGCCCGCCGCCAGCAGCGCCTTCGCGGTCACCGTGCCGGGCAGCCCGGACGCCATCATCAGCGCGGTCAGCGGGGCGAGCCGCGCGTTGAGCCGGGCGGCCCCGGCGGTGTCCCCGGCGTCGAACGCGTCCAGCACCGCCCGCATCCGGCCCGGCACCACATTGGCGACCGTGCTGACGTACCCGGCGCCGCCCACCGCGTACAGCGGCAGATTCAGCTCCTCGCAGCCCGAGTAGTACGCGAGCCCGCCGGCCGCGATCACCCGGGTCGCCGTCAGCAGGTCCTGCGAGCAGTCCTTCACGGCCACGATGCGCGGGTGCTCCGCGAGGGCGAGCATCGTCTCCGGCTCGATGCGGGTGCCGGTGCGGCCGGGGATGTCGTACAGCATCACCGGCAGGCCCACCGCGTCGGCGATCCGCCGGAAGTGCGCCTCCACGGCCGCCTGCGGGGGCCTGCTGTAGTACGGGGTCACCACCAGGAGCCCGTCCGCGCCGGCCCGTTCCGCCTGGTGCGCCAGCTCGATCGTGTGCCGGGTGTCCGCCGTGCCGACGCCCGCCACCAGCGGCACGCCCGGCCCGACCGCCTCGCGCACCGCCCGCACCAGCTCGGCCTTCTCGGCGTCGGAGGTGGTCGGGGACTCGCCGGTCGTGCCGCTGAGCACCAGCCCGTCGCAGCCGCCCGCGACCAGCGCCGCGGCGTGCGCGGCGGCGGCCTCCCGGTCGAGGGCGCCGTCGGAGGTGAACGGCGTGATCATGGCACAGAGGGCGCGGCCGAAGGGGCGCGGGCGGGCGGAAACGGAAGGCGTCATACCGGCAGTCTCGGTCCGTCGGACCGTGAAGGTCCACTTAGATCTGCTGCGGGTGAAGGTGAAGCAATGCTCAATCATCGCCCGGAGCCGGGCACTTCCGGGCGTCCAGGGTGCTCGGGCGCGCTCAGAGGGCGAGCTTGAAGCCCTCGTGGCTCGCGGTGAACCCCAGCGAGGTGTAAAAGCGGTGCGCGTCCGTCCGGCTCCGGTTGCTGGTGAGCTGTACCAGTGCGCAGCCGCGCAGCCGGGCCCGCTCGACCGCGAGCTCCATCAGCCGCCGCCCCAGCCCGCCGCCCCGGCGGTCCGCCCGGACCCGCACGGCCTCGATCAGCGCCCGCTCGGCACCGCCCTTGCCGAGCCCGGGGATGTACGTGGCCTGCAGGCAGCCCACCACCGTCCCGTCCGTGTCCAGCACCAGGATCTCGTTGCGCGGGTCGGCCGTGATGTCCGCGAACGCCTTCTCGTACGCCTCGCCCACGACGATCGAAGCGGGGTCGGTCACCGCGTCCTCGTCGGCGAGCAGCGCGAGCACGGCGGGCAGGTCGGAGCGGGTGGCGATACGCAGGTGCACGCCCCGGATTCTGGCACGGGCGTCCCGGCGCGCGGCGGGCCGGCCCCGGGCGCCGGGGCCCGGGACCGCGTTCCGGCCGGCGCGCGGCGAAATGCGTCTAGGCTTGGGGCGTGTTCCGGAAACGCGGCCCCATGCCGGGCGGCGCGGAGCACGTTCTGAGCCCCGGCCCCGTTCACAGGCCCGGCGACCGACACCCCCGTACGTTCCGAGGAGACCCCCTGATGTCCGCAGAGCGCCCGACCCTGCCGCCGGTCCGGCTGCACACCGAGGCCGAGCTGGCACGGGACGCGCTGGCCGCGCCGCTGCTCGCCCGTGCCGCCCGGCTCGCCCGCTGGGCCGGTCCGGACACCCGGGTCGGCGCCGGCGGCGAACTGGTCGACGCGCTGCTGCCCGCCGCCGCCGAACTCCTCGGCCTCACCCCGGACGAGGACGGCGCGGCCGAGGCCAGCGAGGCGTGGCGGCTCGCCGTGGACACCGGTCTCGTCGACATCGAGGACCCCGCCGACGAGACGGGCGACCCGGACGACAACTTCGCCGGGGCGGACGGCTTCGACGAGGACGACGAGCCCGGGGCCGGGGACGAGGAGCCGGCCGGCACCGTCACGCCCGGCGAGAACCTGGCGCTGCTGACCGGGGGTTCACCGGCGGACGTCCTCGCGATCTGGCTCGACGGCCTGGAAGCCGCGTACGCCGACGCCACCGCGCCCGCCTTCGACGACTTCGCGGACCTCATCGGCGAGGACGGCTCGGTCGACTTCGACGCGCTCGACTGGGACCCGGAGACCGAGACGGAGTTCCTGGACGGGGTCCTCGGCAACCTCTACCTGCTCACCGTCGGCGGGGGGGCGGACGGGGCGCCCGTGCCGCTGCCCGCGCTCGCCGCCTCGATGATCGTCCCCGACGACATGGGCGAGCCCACCGACGACGTCCTGGAGCAGGTCTCGGACGCGATGATGCGGCTGGACGACCAGTTCCGGGTCCTCGAACCCATCGGCATCGTCGAGTACCAGCCGGTGGACGAGGCGCTGCTGGTCGAGGAGGGCGAGGACGCCCTGTCCCCGGGCGACGAGGAGGACGTCACCCGGTACGGCATGGTCCGGCTGACCCCGCTCGGCCTCTACGGCATCCGCGCCCGCATGCTGGACGCCGGGGTGGACGCCCCGGCGATCGGCGACCTCACGGACAAGGGCGCCGACGCGCTCCTCGGCGGCGTCGCCCACTACCCGGAGGCCGCCGCGCGCGCCGAGATCCAGCTGTGGCTCACCCGCCGGGGCCCGGACGGCGCCGCCGCCGAACTCCTGGACGCCGCCCGGGGCACGGACGAGCTGGGCCCGCTGCGCCGGCTGCACTGCCAGCAGGCGCTCGCCCTGGTCGGCGCCGAGGCGGAGCCCGCCGTGCGCGCGGTCCTGGACGATCCGGAACTCGGCGGCCTGGCCCGGGTCTGGCTCGCCGAGCACGGCGCGCAGGACGTTCCGGCGCCCTCGGAAGCGATGATCTTCTGGCTCGCCATCGACACGATCGCGGCCCAGCTGGAGGCCGCCGGCGACCTCGAAGAGCTCCAGGGCCTGGTCGAGGGGCTGTCCGGCCAGCACAGCGGCTTCTTCGAGGAGGCGTGGCGCGTCGACCACCCGGCCACGGCGGACGTCCTGGAGGCGATGGGGCGGCTGCACAGCGACAAGAAGCAGGCCAAGGACGCCCGCAAGGCCGCGTTCAAGGCGCGCTCCCGCGCCGGATCGGCCGACTGAGCGGACGTACCACGACGGGGTGCGGGGCGGCCGAAGTTCACCGAACAGGTCGCCCCGAAGCCGTCGCCGGTTCAACTGGTGTTGGGGAACGGACGGAACGGTGAGGGCCGTCAACAGCAAGCCCCCGCAGCACCAGGAGTACGTGATGGCCTTCACGCGCAGGGAATTCACCAGACAGTCCGCCCTCACCGGCGCCGGCATCGCCCTCACCGGAACCGTCGCAGCGCTGGCCACCGCGCCCGGCGCTCTCGCCGCCGGGGACTCCCGCGGTCACGGCCACGACGACCACGGACACGGGCACGACGGCCACGGTCACGACCACGGCCATGACCACGGTCCCGGGTACGGCCCGCTGCGCTCCGACCCGAAGGGCATACTCGCGCTGCCCGCCGGATTCTCGTACCGGATCGTCACGCACTGCGGGGTCACCAAGCTGGACAGCGGCGAGTACACGCCGTCCAACCACGACGGCACGGCCGCCTTCGAGGGCCCGCGCGGGGTCACCCTCCTGGTCAACAACCACGAGCTGAGCGGCACCCGGGCCGGCTGGGAGCACCCCGTGCCCCTCACCGACGGCCTGGTCTACGACCCGGTCGCGGCGGGCGGCTGCACCGTCGTGGAGACCCGCCGCGACGGCCGCACCGCCGAGTGGGTCGGCATCGCCGGCACCTCCACCAACTGCGCGGGCGGCGCCACCCCGTGGAACACCTGGCTCACCTGCGAGGAGACCGAGGACAAGGCCGGCAAGAACGGCCTCCTGAAGGACCACGGCTACGTCTTCGAGGTCGACCCGTACGACCGGCGCGCCAACCACTCGCCGCACCCCATCAAGGCGTTCGGCCGGTACGCGCACGAGGCGGTCGTCATCGACCCCAAGCAGGGCCACGCCTACCTCACCGAGGACGCCTCGGGCCCCAACGGCCTGCTCTACCGCTGGGTGCCGCCGCACGGCTTCCGGCACGGCCGGGGCAAGCTGCGCACCCTCGCCGACGACGCGGGCGTGCTCCAGGCGTTCAAGTGCTTCGACAAGAACGGCACGTTCGTCGACGACCTCTCCCGGGCCACGAAGACCGGCACCGTGTACGGCGTGGACTGGGTGGACGTGCCGGACCGCGACGCGAAGTCCGTCTCGGTGCGCAAGCAGTTCGCGGACGGCGCGGTCACCCGCGCCCGCAAGCTGGAGGGCATGTGGTGGGCCGACGGCGGTGCGTACGTCGTGTCCTCCTTCGCCCGTGACGAGAGCCCCGTCCAGCACGACGGCCAGGTCTGGTTCTACGACCCGAAGCGCCGCACGCTGACGCTGAAGGTGCTCCTCGGCGTCAACCCGGACCCGTCGAAGGACGGCGCGTTCGACGGTCCGGACAACATCACCGTCTCGCCGTACGGCGGCCTGGTCATCGCCGAGGACGGCGAGGGCGTCCAGCACCTCTTCGGGGCCACCGAGAGTGGCCGTACGTACCCGATCGCGCGCAACGAGCTGAACATCGGCAGCGCCGAGGAGCCGGAGTACAGCGAGTTCACCGGGGTCACGTTCTCACCGGACGGGCGGACGCTGTTCGCCAACATCCAGACCCCGGGGATCATGGTCGCGATCACCGGTCCGTGGAAGCGGCAGCCCAACCGATAGACCCCGGCCCCGGCCCACCGGACAGGCTCTTAGCTGCGGGGCATGGCGTCGGGCGCGCCGGGGGCGCATACTCAAAGCAATGAAACAGTCAGCCGGCTCCCGCCGCCACCTGCCGTCCAGTCCCTTCAACCGCCCGGCCCAGGCGGCCCCACCGGTCGAGTTGTTCGACGTGGGTGACCGGGTCTCGCACGACCAGTTCGGTCTCGGGCGCGTTCTCGCCGTCGAGGGCGACAACGACGCGGTGCTCATCGACTTCGCGGGCCGCCAGGGCCGCATCATGAGCCCGTACTCCAAGCTCACCAAGCTCTGAGGCCGCCACAGGGGCCGTCCGCCAGCCGCGCGGACGGCCCCTGAGTCATGCCCGGGCCCGGGCTCTACAGCGCCTGGGCGGCCGGCTTGACCATGCCCCGGACGGTCCGCGACTTCACGAAGTCGCCCAGCGCTGTCATCTCCCACTCGCCGGAGAACTGCTTGATCAGCTTGGCCATCATCACGCCGGTCTGCGGCTCGGCCCCGGTCAGATCGAAGCGGACCAGCTCCTCGTCGGTGGCGGCGTCCACCAGCCGGCAGTACGCCTTGGCCACCTCGGTGAACTTCTGGCCGGTGAACGAGTTGACCGTGAACACCAGGCCGGTCGCCTCGGCGGGGATCTGCCCCAGGTCGACGACGATCACCTCGTCGTCCCCCGCGCCCTCACCGGTGAGATTGTCCCCGGAGTGCTTGATCGCGCCGTTCAGGATGGACAGCTTGCCGAAGTAGCAGCTGTCCAGGTGGTTGCGCTGGGGTCCGTACGCGATGACCGAGGCGTCCAGGTCGATGTCCTTGCCCCGGAAGGCGGGCTCCCAGCCGAGGCCCATCTTGACCCGGGAGAGCAGCGGGCGCCCCGCCTTGACCAGCGAGACCGTCTCGTTCTTCCGGAGGCTGACCCGGCCCTTGTCCAGGTTGATCCGGCCGGGCGCGGGCGGCGCCGCGGCGGCGGCCGGGGGAGCGGGGGCGGCGACCGGTGCCGGGGCGGCGACCGGCGGCGGGGGAGCGGGGGCGGTGACCGCCGGGGCCGTGGGGGCGGCGGGCTCCTCGACCGTGACGCCGAAGTCCGTGGCGATGCCGGCCAGGCCGTTCGCATAGCCCTGGCCCACCGCGCGGACCTTCCAGGCGCCGCCGCGCCGGTAGACCTCCATGATCACGAGGGCGGTCTCGGTGCCCAGCCGGGGCGGGGTGAAGGACGCGAGGACGGTGCCGTCGTCCGCGTTGCGCACGGTGGCGGTCGGCTCGACGCCCTGGAAGGTCCGCCCGGCCTCGTCCGGGCTCGCCGTGACGACGATCTTCTCGATGCCGGCGGGCACCGACGCGGTGTCCACGACGACGGCGTCCGGCGCGCTCCCGTCGCCGGAGCGGTAGCTCACACCGGGGCCGGTGGGCTGGTTGTAGAAGATGAAGTCGTCGTCCGAGCGCACCTTGCCGTCGGCGGTGAGCAGCAGGCCCGAGACGTCGAGCCGCACGGGCGCGGCGACGTCCACCGCCACGCGGACGGCGTTCAGCGGGAGGTTCGAGCCGGGTGTCATAGCGGTCATGTCCGGATGAACGAACGACCCGGCTTTGCCGTTCCCTTACCTTTCGGAAGCTTCGCCCGTACGGCGGAAGCCCTCGTTCCGTGCCCGGGTGCCGGCTCCCGTCAGCGGTTGCGCGGGTGGTTGCGCGCGGTGCGCTCGTTGCCGTGCTTGTACGCCCCCGTCCAGCGGGCCATCACCAGCTGGGCGTCGCCCGCCGTCACCTCGGCGAGAAACTTCTCCGCCCGGCCGCCGCGCAGGGTGCCCGCCGGGCGGCCGTGGTGGGTGACGGTGACGCTCGCGTCGCCGTGCCGCTCGTACCGGAATCCCGAGGGTCTCGCCATGACCGCATCATGCCGCGCCGGAGCGGTCCGGGCGACGGCATTGCCGCGGCCTCAGTGCGGCCAGACCGGCGGGTTGGTGCAGAAGTGGCCGCCGAGGTGGGCGTGGTCCGGATTGGCCGGGTCCAGCTCGCCGTGTTCCGCGACGAGCTTCGCGGCGTACGGCTCCGAGTCGTCCTGTGGTTCGTAGCCCAGCGCGCGGGCCGAGGTGAGGTCCCACCACAGCCGGGTGTTGTCCGAGGAGCCGTACACGACGGTGTGCCCGACGTTCCCGGCGGTGAGCGCGGCGTCGAAGAGCCGGGCTCCGTCGGCCGGGCTCATCCACACCGACAGCATCCGTACGGACGTCGGCTCCGGGAAGCAGGAGCCGATGCGGACGGAGACCGTCTCCAGGCCGTGCAGGTCCCAGTACAGCTGGGCGAGGTCCTCGCCGAACGACTTGGACAGGCCGTAGAAGGTGTCGGGGCGGCGCGGGGTCTCCACCGGGATCAGCGGATCGCCCGGGAGCGGGCGCGGGGTGAAGCCCACCGCGTGGTTGGAGGAGGCGAACACGACGCGCGGGACGCCGGCCTCGCGCGCGGCCTCGTACAGGTTGTACATGCCCTCGATGTTCGCCCTGAGGATCTTGTCGAAGGAGGCTTCCAGGGAGATGCCCGCGAGGTGGATGATCGCGTCGACCCCGGTCACGGCCGCGCGCAGCGCCTCCCGGTCCCCGAGGTCGGCGGTGATCGCGTCCGGCTCGCCCTCGATCGGCACCATGTCGAACAGGCGCAGCGTGTAGCCGTGGGCGGGCAGCAGCTCGCGCATCAGCGTGCCGAGGCCGCCGGCGGCGCCGGTGAGCAGGACGGTGCGGGGCTTTTCGGCGGGCATGCGGGGTCTCCTCTTGGATCAGGTTCACATGCGTGGACAAGGTATGCGGGGGCCCGGGGAGCGTCAAGGGAACCCGTGGAGGGTTGGTCCGGACTGGGGCGTCGTCGCCTTGACCCCGGAGCCCCGCCGGGCCTAGCTTAGGCATCGTTCATAAATATGGACACCAATCAGAGATGCGCACGCCTCAGGAGGCGCCCGTGAGCTCAGACCCGCTTGCCGCCCGGCTCACCGCCGTTGCCGGGCCGCTCTTCTTCCCCGTCACCGCGTACGACGCGACCGGCTCCGTCGACCTGGACGTCTTCCGGGCGCACGTCCGCCAGGGCATCGACGCGGGCGCGGCGGCCGTCTTCGCGTGCTGCGGCACCGGGGAGTTCCACGCCCTGACCCCGGAGGAGTTCCGGAGCGTCGTCGCCGCCGCGGTGGAGGAGACCGCCGGACAGGTGCCGGTCGTCGCGGGCGCCGGATACGGCACCGCGCTGGCCGTCCAGTTCGCCCGGCTCGCCGAGGAGGCGGGCGCGGACGGGCTGCTCGCCATGCCCCCGTACCTGGTCCACGCGGACCAGGAAGGGCTGCTGGCCCACTACACCGCGCTGGCCGGGGCGACCGGCCTGGAGACCATCGTCTACCAGCGCGACAACGCCGTCTTCACCCCGCAGACCGTCCTCGCCCTGGCGCAGACCCCCGGGATCATCGGCCTGAAGGACGGCTACGGGGACCTGGACCTCATGCAGCGCATCGTGAGCGCGGTGCGCAGCGGGCTGCCCGGGCAGGACTTCCTCTACTTCAACGGGCTGCCCACCGCCGAGCTCACCGGCCTCGCCTACCGGGGCATCGGCGTCACGCTGTACTCCTCGGCCGTCTTCGCCTTCGCCCCCGACCTCGCGCTCGCCTTCTACCGCGCCCTGGAATCCGGCGACGACGACCTGGTCAACGCGCTGCTCGACTCCTTCTACCGGCCGCTCGTCGAGCTCCGGGCCCAGGGCCGGGGCTACGCCGTCTCGCTGGTCAAGGCGGGCGTCCGGATGCACGGTCTGGACGTCGGGCCGGTGCGCAGTCCGCTCACCGAGCCGCCCGCCGCCCACATCAAGGAGCTGACGGAGATCATCGCCGCCGGGCGCGCGCTGCTGGAGGAGCGCGGATGAGGACGTCCGCCTTCCTCTACCCCTGGGACGTCGTCGGCGACCCGGACGCCCCCGCCCGCATCGCGGACCTCGGCGTCCGGCAGGTGACGCTCGCCGCCGCCTACCACTCGACCCGGGCGCTGACCCCCCGCCACCCCGGCCACCGCATCGTCACGGCCGAGTACGCGGCGGTCCAGTACCCGCCGGACGAGGACCGCTGGGCGGGCCGGGCGCCGCGTCCGCACCGGCAGACGTGGTCCGCGTCCGACGACCCCTTCGCCGAGGCCGCCGACGCGCTTGCCGGCGCCGGTCTCGACGTGCACAGCTGGGTGGTCCTCGCGCACAGCTCACGGCTGGGCGCCGACCATCCGGACACCTCGGTGGTCAACGCATACGGGGACCGCTATCCGTGGGCGCCCTGCGTCGCGCGCCCGGAGGTCCGCGCCTACCTGGTGGACCTGGCGGCGGAGGCGGCGGTACGCGACGGGGCGCGGGGCACCGAGCTGGAGTCCTGCGGCTGGTACGGTTTCGCCCACCTCCACGCCCACGACAAAGTGGCGGGCGTCGGGCTCGGGGACGCGGCGCAGTACCTGATGTCGCTCTGCTTCTGCGGGGTCTGCCGGGCCGGTTACGCCGGACAGGGCCTCGATCCCGAGGAGCTGCGGGCGGCCGTGCGCGGCGCGCTGGCCCCCGTCTGGTCCGGGTCCGGATCGCCGGACGCGGGCTGGGACGCCGTCGGCACGCTGCTGGGGCGTGTCCGCGGCACCGACCTCGCGGAGGCGACGCTGCGGTGGCGCACCGAGGTGGCCCGGAGCCTCCAGGAGGCGGTGACCGGCGCGGTGCGGGCCGCGGCGGCGCCCGGGTTCCAGGTGCTGCTGCACGCCGACCCCGCCCCGTACCGCTGCGGGGCCAACGCGGGCGTCGACCCCGGGCACATCCTGTCCGTGGCCGACGGCGTGGTGCTGCCGTGCACCGGGGCGGACGCGGCGCGGGAGGCGGTGCTCGGGCCGTTCGCCGGGCGGGCGGACGGTGCGGTCGTCGCCGCCAACCTCACCGTGGTGCGCGGCATGGGCGGCAGCCCGGACACGCTGGAGCGGGACGCCGCGCACGCCGCCTCGCTCGGCGCGAACCAACTCCGCCTGTACCACGCGGGCCTGGCATCGGATCCGGACCTGGCAGCCGTTGCGGGGGCGCTGTCACGCCTCGGCTGAGGCCGGGGCCACCGGGCCGCCGGGAGCCACCCGTTCCCGGCGGCCCGCCGTCAGCAGCAGCCCCGCCGTCAGGACCGCCCCCGCGCCCACCAGCGGCAGCAGCACCGTGACGTCCACCCGCGCCACCAGACCCGCGCCGATCCCCAGCGCCACCGCGTTCGGCGACATGATCAGCGTGTCGGCGGTCGCGGCCGTCCGGCCCAGGACCGCGTCCGGGGTCTCCCGCTGCACCGCGGTCAGCGCGGCGATCAGCACGCACGGCAGGCCCACCCCGATCAGCGCGCACGCGGCGAGCGCCATCGCGTCGGACGGTACGGCCCGCAGCCCCACCGCGACCCCGAACACCGCGATCCCGGCCGCCGCGAAGACCCGCTCCGGCAGTCGGCGCATCAGCGCGCCCGCGCACAGCCCGACCGCGACGGACCCGAGCCCCTGGGCGACCGACAGCACACCCGCGTACGCGGGGGAGTGGCCGAGGACATCGTCCACGACGGCGTACAGCGTCGCCCCGTTGAGCCCGGCGCACAGCATCGTGGCCGAGGCGGCGAGGACCAGGGGGCGGAGCACCGGTGACCCCCGCAGCTGCCGCAGCCCGGCCGCCCGGCCGCGCGGTCCCAGGCGGGCCGGCCCGGCCGTCCGCCGTACCCGCAGCAGCGCGTAGAGACCGGCCGCGAGGGCGAACGAGACCGCGTCCAGGAGCGCCACCGCGCCGCCCCCGAAGCGGGCGTAGAGCCCGGCGCCGGTCAGCGGGGCGACCAGTTTCATGCTCTCGTTCGCCATCATCCGCAGGCCGTTGAAGTCGCCCAGCAGCTCGGCCGGGACCGCCCCCGCCACCACGGCCGACTCCGCCGAGTCCATCAGCACCGAGAGGCACCCGTACAGCACCAGCACCGCGAACAGCAGCGGAACGCGCCCCTCCCCGCCCACCACCGCGAGCATGGCCATCAGGGCCGCCAGGACGACGTTCGTGCCCACAAGCAGCGGCTTGCGCGGCAGCCGGTCCGCCACCGCCCCGAGCAGCGGGCCGAACAGGACCGGCAGCCAGACCGCGAACAGGGCGAGCGCCGCCAGCGCGTCCGAGCCCGTCAGCGACTTGGCCCAGATCCCGGCCGCCAGCCGCATCGCCGAACTGCCGAACCCGGAGACCACGACCGCCGCGAGGAACACCCCCGCCGTCCTGTTCCGCAGCACCCGGCCCACCGCCATCACACCCACCGCACCTTTCCGACCTGCGCGTTCGTCCTGCGGTCAGGCTGGCGGCTGAGGCCCCGGCACGGCATCGGGCAGATGCCCTACCCGGCGGAACTCCCGTGCGGAGGACCGGAATCCGTGTACGGCACATGTCCCGGTCCCGCGAAGTTCTTTGGTCAGAAGCGTTGACGAAACATTTGCGGCGGCCCTAGCTTCATCGCGTCGTACTCCGTACGTCATATATGAGACGCGATACGCGAGATGTGAGAGCCCTTCCCCCATGACCTTTGCGCCCACCCCGATTCCGTCCCGCACCCAGTACGTGCTGGAGGCGATCAAGCACGCGATCCTCACGGCACAACTGAGGCCGGGGCAGGCGCTCGTGGAGACCGAGCTCGCCGCGCAGTTCGGGGTCTCCAAGACCCCCGTCCGCGAAGCGCTGAAGACCCTCGCCGGCACCGGACTCGTCGTCATGAGCCAGTACAAGGGCGCCACCGTCCGGCTCGTCGACGCGGCCATGGCCCGCGAGGTGTACGACGTACGGCTGCTGCTCGAACCCGAGGCGCTGCGCCGCTCGATCACCCGCAGGGCGTCCCTCGACGCGGCCCAGGAGGCCCTGGAGCGGGCGGACTCGGCAGGCGACACGGCCGACCGCTCGCTCGCCAACCGGGACTTCCACCGGGCGCTCTACCTGCCCTGCGGCAACCCGCTGCTGGCCCGGATGCTGGACGAGGTCCGCGACCAGGCGGCGCTGGTCTCCACGGTCGCCTGGTCGGCGATCCCGTCCTGGGAGCGGGAGGCGGCCGAGCACCGGGAGATCCTGCGGCTCGCGCTCGCCGACGACGCGGACGCGGCGGCCGGGGCCCTGCACGACCACATCGCGTCGTTCGTCCGCCGCGCCTTCCCCGACGACGAGGACGGGGGCGGCGCGGCGTGAACCGGCACACCGAAGAAAGGCCAGTCCGCATGGACCTCACCCCGCTGAAGGCGGCCCTCGCAGATGTCGTGGCGATCCCGGTGACCCCGTTCGCCGGGGACGGGTCCATCGACACGGCGGCGCACCGCGCCCTGCTGCGGAGACTGCTCGACGGCGGCGTGCGCATCGTCACCCCGAACGGCAACACCGGGGAGTTCTACGCGCTCACCCCCGATGAGCGGCGCACCGTCACCGAGCTCACCGTCGAGGAGGCCGGCGGCCGGGCCACGGTCCTGGTCGGCGTCGGGCACGACGTGCCGACCGCCGTCGCCGCCGCCGAGCACGCCCGGGACGCCGGGGCCGAGATGGTGATGGTCCACCAGCCCGTCCACCCGTACGTCTCGCAGGACGGCTGGATCGACTACCACCGGGCCATCGCCGAGGCCGTGCCCGGGCTCGGGATCGTCCCGTACATCCGCAACCCGCACCTGGACGGCGCCTGCCTGGCCGTGCTCGCCGACAGCTGCCCCAACGTCATCGGCGTCAAGTACGCGGTGCCGGACGCGGCCCGGTTCGCCGCCTTCGCCCGCGACGCCGGGCTGGACCGCTTCGTCTGGGTCGCCGGGCTCGCCGAGCTGTACGCCCCGGCCTACTTCTCCGCGGGCGCCACCGGCTTCACCTCCGGGCTCGTCAACGTGGCGCCCGGCGTCTCGCTGGCCATGCTGGAGGCGCTGCGGGCCGGCGACCACCCGGCGGCCATGAAGGTCTGGGAGCGGATCCGCCGCTTCGAGGAGCTGCGCGCCGACCGGCAGTCCGCCAACAACGTGACCGTCGTCAAGGAGGCCCTGGCCGCGCTCGGGCTGTGCGACCGCGCGGTGCGCCCGCCCAGCAGGGTGCTGCCCGAGGCGCAGCGCGCCGAGGTCGCCGACCAGATCGCCGGCTGGTCCATATGACCGCCCGCATCGCCCCCGAGGAACTGCGCAGCCACCAGTGGTACGGCACCGACGGGCTCCGCTCCTTCAGCCACCGCGCCCGCACCCGCCAGCTCGGCTACCTCCCCGAGGAGCACCTGGGCAAGCCGGTCGTGGCGATCCTCAACACCTGGTCGGACATCAACCCCTGCCACGTACACCTGCGCGACCGGGCGCAGGCCGTGAAGCGCGGGGTCTGGCAGGCGGGCGGCTTCCCGCTGGAGTTCCCGGTCTCCACGCTCTCGGAGACCTTCCAGAAGCCGACCCCGATGCTCTACCGGAACATGCTGGCGATGGAGACCGAGGAGCTGCTGCGGTCCTACCCGGTCGACGGGGCGGTCCTGCTCGGCGGCTGCGACAAGTCCACCCCGGCCCTGCTGATGGGCGCCGCGTCCGTGGACCTGCCGGCCGTCTTCGTACCGGCCGGGCCGATGCTGCCGGGGCACTGGCGCAACGAGGTCCTGGGCTCCGGCACCGACATGTGGAAGTACTGGGACGACAAGCGCGCCGGACTCATCGGCGACTGCGAGATGGGCGAGCTGGAGAACGGCCTCGCCCGCTCGCCCGGCCACTGCATGACCATGGGCACCGCCTCCACCCTCACCGCCGCCGCCGAGGCCCTCGGCGTCACCGTCCCCGGGGCCTCCTCGATCCCCGCCGTCGACTCCGGCCACGACCGGATGGCCGCCGCCTCCGGCCTCCGCATCGTCGAACTCGTGTGGCAGCAGCGGAAACTGTCGCAGATCCTCACGGCGGAGGCGTACGAGGACGCCGTCGCGACCGTCCTCGCGCTCGGCGGGTCCACCAACGCCGTCATCCACCTCATCGCGATGGCCGGACGCTCCGGGATCAAGCTCACCCTGGACGACTTCGACCGCATCGCCCGCACCGTCCCCGTCCTCGCCAACCTCCGCCCCGGCGGGAAATACCTGATGGAGGACTTCCACTTCGCCGGCGGGCTCCCCGGCTTCCTGGCCCGGCTCACCGACGTCCTGCACCTGGACCGCCCGACGGTCGCCCACGACACCCTGCGCGAACAGCTCGACGGGGCGCTCGTGCACAACGACGACGTCATACGGAAGCGCTCCAACCCCCTTGCCGACGAGGGCGGCGTGGCGGTGCTGCGCGGCAACCTCTGCCCGGACGGCGCCGTCATCAAGCACATCGCCGCCGAACCGCACCTGCTGCGCCACACCGGACCCGCGGTCGTCTTCGAGGACTACCGCGAGATGCAGCGCACCATCAACGACCCGGCGCTCGCGCTCACCCCCGGCCATGTGCTG
Organism: Streptomyces sp. NPDC008163; assembly: GCF_042956885.1. Taxonomy (NCBI): domain Bacteria; kingdom Bacillati; phylum Actinomycetota; class Actinomycetes; order Kitasatosporales; family Streptomycetaceae; genus Streptomyces; species Streptomyces sp. NPDC008163. The sequence continues at coordinate 523,714 of NZ_JBIBHG010000002.1, forward strand.
GTCCTGCGCAACGCGGGGCCCAAGGGCGGTCCCGGGATGCCCGAGTACGGCATGCTCCCGATCCCCGACTACCTGCTCAAGCAGGGTGTACGGGACATGGTCCGGCTCTCCGACGCCCGGATGAGCGGCACCAGCTACGGGGCGTGCGTGCTGCACATCGCGCCCGAGTCCTACGTCGGAGGGCCGCTCGCCCTCGTCCGCACCGGTGACCTCGTCACCCTGGACGTCGAGGCGCGGCTGCTCAGCCTCGACGTGCCCGACGAGGAACTGGCGCGCCGCCGCGCCGAGTGGACCCCGCCGCCCGTCCGGTACGAGCGCGGCTACCAGGCGCTCTACCAGGACCAGATCACCCAGGCCGACACCGGCTGCGACTTCGCCTTCCTGGCCCGGCCGGGAGAAGTGCCCGACCCGTACGCCGGCTGAACGGCCCCGCAGGAATCCCGGCGCCTCCTTGTTCGGGATACCGAACAGCATGCGGGAAGCGCTTGCGTACTACACGCACCACCGGCTCCGCCGCGTACCACCGCACGAAGGAACACCGCACCACCCGCACCCCCGTACAGAGAGAACGGAGACGTGTCATGGCCCAAGCCTCCGCCGCGGCCACACCGCCCAAGGTGCCCCGGCGCCGCTCCGCGAGCCCCCGCCGGCTGCCGTATCTGCTGATCGCCCCCGCGGGGCTGCTGATGCTCGGCTTCATCGCCTACCCGGTGGTCAGCGTCTTCTACTACAGCCTGCAGAACTACAACGTCACCAAGCCGTGGCGGAACGGCTTCGCGGGCCTCGACAACTTCACCCGGATCTTCACCGAGGACGACCAGTTCTGGACGACCCTCGGCTTCAGCGCCCAGTGGGTCCTCGTACAGGTCGCGCTCCAGCTCACGCTGGGGCTCGCGCTGGCCCTGATCGTCAACCAGACCTTCATCGGCCGGGGCATCTCCCGCGCCATGGTCTTCTCGCCCTGGGCCGTCTCCGGTGTGCTGACCAGCACCATCTGGATCCTGCTCTACAACTCGTCGACCGGCTTCAGCCGCTATCTCGCCGACGCCGGGATCGGCGAGTACGGCACCTCGGTGCTCTCCGACACCGGCACCGTCTTCTGGGCCGCGACCGTCGCCGAACTCTGGCGCGGGGTCCCCTTCTTCGCCATCCTCATCCTCGCCGACCTCCAGTCCGTCTCCAAGGAGCTGTACGAGGCGGCCGCCGTGGACGGCGCCGGACGGCTGCGGCAGTTCTTCCACATCACCCTGCCCCACCTGCGCGACGCGATCATCCTGTCCACGCTGCTGCGCGGCGTCTGGGAGTTCAACAACGTCGACCTCCTCTACACGCTCACCGGCGGCGGACCGGCCGGCGAGACCACCACCCTGCCGCTCTACGTCGCCAACACCGGCATCGAGGGCCACGACTTCGGCTACGCATCCGCGCTCACCACCGTCGCCTTCGTGATCCTCCTCTTCTGCTCGATCGTCTATCTGCGCCTGAGCAAGTTCGGAGGCGACCACAAGTGACTGCCGCACTCGCCGAGAAGAACGGCACCCGGGCCGCACGGCCGGCCGCCCCCGAGGGCCCGCCGCCCGCCACGCCCCGCCGCGAACGCGCCTTCGACGACGTACCGCGCTGGCAGATCTACGTACCGCTGGGCCTCTACCTGGTCTTCACGCTCGTCCCGTTCTACTGGATGTTCCTCTTCGCCGTCCGGCCCGCGGGCTCCACCTCGCTGGTGCCGTGGCCGATGACCGGGGAGCACTTCTCCAAGGTCTGGAACGAGCGCAGCTTCGCCGTCTTCTTCCAGAACAGCATGATCGTCGGCGTCTGCACCCTGATCGCCACGACCCTCGTCGCGCTGGCCGGCGGCTACGCCCTCGCCCGGTTCGACTTCAGGATCAGGAACGGCTTCATGCTGGCGCTGCTCTGCTCGCAGTTCATCCCCGGCGCCCTGATGCTCGTCCCGCTCTTCGAGATCTTCAAGAACCTCCAAATGATCAACTCCCTGGGGAGCGTGGTCATCGCCGAGACGGTCTTCCAACTGCCGCTCTCCATCATCCTGATCAGCGGATTCATCAAGAACGTGCCCCCTTCGCTGGAGGAGGCCGCCTGGGTGGACGGCTGCTCGCGCTTCCGGGCCTTCTGCGCCGTCGTGCTGCCGCTGCTGCGGCCCGGGCTGATCGCCGTCGGCTCCTTCGCCTTCGTGCACAGCTGGAACCACTTCCTGTTCGCGCTGATGTTCCTCAGCGAGCAGGACAAGCAGACGATCCCGGTCGGCCTGAACACCCTCATCGGCGCGGACAGCGTCGACCTGGGCGCGCTCGCCGCGGGCGGGGTGATCGCCGCGGTGCCCGTGGTGATCGTCTTCGCCTTCATCCAGAAGTGGCTGATCACCGGCTTCAGCGCCGGCGCCGTGAAGGGGTGACGCACATGACCTCGCTGCCCCCCGCCGTCACCCCCCTCCCGATCGTCCTCGCGGGCGCCCGGGGCCACGGCCTCCGGCACCTCGCCAACATCCGCCGCCTCCAGCACCAGGGCCTCGTCCGCCTCGCCGGCATCTGCGAACTCACCCCGCTCGACGCCACCGAGCTCGCCGCCTTCGCGGACGAACCCCCCGAGCAGTCCGCCGACTTCGGCGCCCTCCTGGACGCCACCGGGGCCCGCGCCGCGGTGATCTGCACCCCCATCCAGACCCACACCGCCCTCGCCCTGACCGCCGCCGGGCGCGGCGTGCACCTCCTCCTGGAGAAGCCACCCGCCGCCACCCGCGCCGACTTCGACCGCATCCTCGCCGGGGTGCGCGACGCGGGCACCGCCTGCCAGGTGGGCTTCCAGTCCTTCGGCTCGCACGCCGTCCCCGCCATCCGGGAACTCGTCGCCACCGGTGCCATCGGCACCGTACGGGGATACGCGGCGGCGGGCGCCTGGGTCCGCGACGACGCCTATTACCGGCGGGCGCCCTGGGCCGGGCGGCGCCGGATCGGGAACACCGACGTGGTCGACGGAGTCCTCACCAACCCGCTCGCCCATGCCGTCGCCACGGCCCTCGAACTCGCCGGGACCACCGCCGAGGACGTCACCGCCATCGACACCGAGCTCTTCCGGGCCCATGACATCGAGGCCGACGACACCTCCTGCGTACGCGTCACCACCGCGTCCGGGCCGCCCGTCACCGCCGCCGTCACCCTCTGCGCGGAACAGGCGGGGGAGCCGTACGTCATCGTCCACGGCGACCGCGGCCGGATCACCTTCTGGTACAAGCAGGACCGCGTCCTCGTCCAGCGCGCGGGACACGGCCCCCTGGAGACCGTGCACGGGCGCACCGACCTCCTGGAGAACCTGGCCGCCCACCTGACCGAGGGCGCCCCGCTCCTGGTACCGCCGGAGCGCACCGGCGCCTTCATGGAGGTCGTGGAGGCCGTACGGACCGCGCCCGAACCGCGCCCCCTGCCGTCCGACGCCTGGCACACCGCCCCCGTCCCCGGCTCCGGGGCCACCCGCCGGGTGGTGCGCGGCATCGACGCCCTGGTCGCGTCCGGCGCCGAAACCCTCGCGCTCTTCTCCGAACTCGGCGCCCCCTGGGCCCGCAGCGAGGTGACCTCCTCATGACGAACACCGCTCTGCTCAGCTGCGCCGGCCGCCCCGTCGGCCGCTACACCTACCGCCCCGCCGACGCGGGCCGCCCCTACCTCCACCCCGTCACCACCCTCGCCGGGATTTCCGTCACCGAGGAGCGCCCCGCCGACCACATCCACCACCTGGGCGCCTCCGTCGCCGTCCCGGACGTCTCCGGGCACAACTTCTGGGGCGGGCGCACCTTCGTCCGGGGCCAGGGGCCCACCGTGCTCGACAACCACGGCACCCAGCGCCACCTCGGCTGGAAGCTCTGCGACCCGGACGGCTTCGTGGAGGAGCTCGGCTGGGAGGCCGCAGGCGGCGAACTGCTGCGCGAGCACCGCACGGTGGCCGCCACCGCCCTCTCGGACACCGCCTGGGCGCTCGACCTCTCCTTCTCGCTCACCAACCCCGGCCCCGGTGACCTGTCGATCGGCAGCCCCGCCACCAACGGCCGCCCCGGCGCCGGATACGGCGGCTTCTTCTGGCGCGCCCCCAAGGAGGCGTCCCCGCCCGCCGTGTTCGGCCCGGAGGCGGACGGCGAGGGGGCGGTGCACGGGCGGGCCGCCGACTGGGTCGCGCTCCGCGGCGACGGCTGGTCGCTGGTGTTCGCCGGGGCGACCGAGGAGACCCGCCGCGACCCGTGGTTCGTGCGCACCGCCGAGTACCCGGGCGTCGGCTCATCCCTCGCCGCCACCGAACGGCTGCCCGTGCCCGCGGGGGCCACGGTCGTACGCCGCGTGGTCACCGTCGTCGCGGACGGCCGCCTCGACCGGGCAGGCGCCGCCGCCCTCGTCCGCCGGGCGGTGACCGCGTGACCGGAACCCGCCCCTGGACCGCGGATCTCGGCGACGGCACCTACCGCAACCCGGTGCTCGCCGCCGACTGGTCCGACCCCGACGTCATCCGCGTCGGCGACGACTTCTACCTCACCGCCTCCAGTTTCGGCCGCGCCCCCGGGCTGCCGCTGCTCCACTCCCGCGACCTCGTCAACTGGACGCTGACCGGGCACGCCCTGGACCGCCTGGAGCCCGCCGCCGAGTTCGCCGCGCCCCGCCACGACTGCGGGGTGTGGGCGCCCGCGCTGCGGCACCACGCCGGGCGGTTCTGGATCTTCTGGGGCGACCCCGACCACGGCATCCAGCAGATCAGCGCCGAGGACGTCCGGGGCCCGTGGACCGCGCCCCACCTGGTCAAGGCCGGACGGGGGCTGATCGACCCGTGCCCGCTGTGGGACGAGGAGACCGGCGAGGCGTACCTCGTGCACGCCTGGGCCAAGTCCCGCTCCGGGATCAAGAACCGGCTCACCGGACACCGGATGAGCCCCGACGGACGGGAACTCCTCGACGGCGGCAAGACCCTGATCGACGCCGACGCACTGCCCGGCTGGTTCACCCTGGAGGGCCCCAAGCTGCACCGGCGCAACGGCGAGTTCTGGATCCTGGCCCCGGCGGGCGGGGTCGCGACGGGCTGGCAGGGCGCGTTTCGCTCGCGCGACTTCTTCGGCCCCTACGAGGAGCGCGTCGTCCTCGCCCAGGGCCGGACCGGGGTCAACGGGCCGCACCAGGGCGCCTGGGTGGACACCCCGGCCGGTGAGGACTGGTTCCTGCACTTCCAGGAGCGCGGTGCCTACGGCCGGGTGGTCCACCTCCAGCCGATGCGCTGGGACGGTGACGGCTGGCCGGTCATCGGCGACGCCGGCGAACCCGTCGCCACGCACCGCAAGCCCGCCCTGCCCGCCCAGCCCGTCGAGGCCCCGGCCTGCGACGACGGATTCCCGGGCGGCCGCCACGGCAGGCAGTGGCAGTGGACGGCGAACCCGCGCCCCGGCTGGACCGTCGAGCACGCCGGGGACGGGCTGCGGCTGAGCTGCGTACCGGCGGACGACGCGCACGACCTGCGGCTCCTGCCCCACGTCCTGGTCCAGCGGCTGCCCGCCGAGACGTTCACCGCCGAGGTGGGCCTCGCCCTCGACAGCGAGGCGCCCGGGGCGAGGGCGGGGGTCGCCGTGCTCGGGGACGCCTACTCCTGGATCGGGCTCGAACGGCCGGCGGAGGGCGGGGTGCGGCTGGTGCACCGGTTCGCCGAGGCGGCCGCCGCCGAGCGCGACGCGGGGCAGGCCAGGGCGGCGCCTTCGGGGACGGCGCGGCTGCGGATCGAGGTGGCGGCGGGTGCCCGGTGCCGCTTCCTCGCCGACACCGGGGACGGGACCGGGTTCCGGCCCTCCGGGCAGGTCTTCGCCGCCACCCCGTGGCGCTGGGTCGGCGCGCTGCTCGGGCTGTTCGCCACCGCGCCGCCCGGGACGGGCCCGACCGGGACCGCCCGCTTCACCGGCTTCCACGTAACCGCGTCACACGCAATCGAACCGAGAGAGAAGAGCCGATCATGAACATCTCGAAGACGCAGCGGGGGCGCGCCGCGGCCGCCGTCTCCCTCGCGGCGGTACTCGCCCTGACGGCGACCGCGTGCGGCGACGACGGCAGCGCGAGCGGCGGCGAGGGCAGCGGCAAGGGCGAGATCACCTTCTGGGACAACAACGGCGGTCCGCGGACCGCCGTCTGGAAGGAGATCATCCAGGACTTCGAGAAGAAGTACCCGGACATCAAGGTGAAGTACGTGCCGATCCCGATCGCCGACGTGCAGTCCAAGTACGACACGGCCATCGCGGGCGGCGGAGTGCCGGACGTCGGCGGCGTCGGCACCGCCTACCTGGCCAACATGGTCTCGCAGGACGCCCTGGAGCCGCTGGGCGACCGGATCAAGGACTCCTCGCTCAACGGCAAGCTCGTCGAGGGCATGGTCGAGAGCGTCAAGGACGCGGCCGGCCGGGACGACGAGATGTACACCGTGCCGACCTCCGCGAACAACGGCGCGCTCTGGTACCGCACCGACCTCTTCAAGGCGGCCGGGCTCGACGCGCCCACCACCTGGGCCACGTTCTACCAGGCCGCCGAGAAGCTGACCGACGCCGGGAAGAACAAGTTCGGCTACACCATCCGCGGCGGCGCCGGCTCCATCGCCCAGGCCCTCGACGCTGCGTACGGGCAGTCGGGCATCACCGAGTTCTGGAACGGCGACACGACCACCCTCAACGACCCCAAGAACGTGGCGGCGCTGGAGAAGTACGCCGCCCTCTACAAGAAGACGACGCCGTCCGCCGACGTCAACAACGACTTCACCAAGATGGTCGCCCAGTTCGACACCGGCACCATCGGCATGCTGAGCCACAACCTCGGCTCCTACCAGGACCACCTGAAGGCCCTCGGCAAGGACAAGTTCGCCGGCATCCCCAACCCGGTCGGCGACGGCGGCACCCGCGTCCAGGTCTCCAACCCGGTCGACGGCCTGGGCCTGTTCAAGGCGAGCAAGAACAAGACGGCCGCCTGGAAGTTCATCGAGTTCGCCGCCTCGCACGAGTCGAACAGCAAGTGGAACGAGTCCGCGGGAGCCATCCCCGCCAACACCGAGGCCGCCAAGGACCCGTGGATCAGCGAGGCCGCGCCGACCGAGCTGGCCGCGAAGGCCCTCACCGACGGCTCCACCAAGATCGTGCAGCTGCCGTACTACCTGCCCGACTGGAACAACATCAGCAAGGCCGACAACGAGCCGGAGTTCCAGAAGCTGCTGCTCGGCAAGGTCACGGCCAAGGCGTTCCTGGACAAGATGGCCGACGAGCTCAACGCGGCCCAGAAGGAGTGGAAGGAGCGCGGCAACGGCTGATCCGGCCCCCCGGCGCGGGGCCGGGCGCGAGCCCGTCGCACGGACGGCCCGCCCCGCCCCGCCACCCCCCTTCCTCTCCCTTCCACAGGTCCCGCACCAGAACCGAGGATTTGTCATGTCCACATTCATTCCGTCCCGCAGGAACCGTGCCCGTGCCATCGCCGTCGCGATGGGCTGCGCCTCGCTGGCCCTCGCCCTGAGCGTCCCCGCGCAGGCCGCCCCGCGGCCGCACGGCACCAGGGGCGCCGAGCGCGCCGTCCTCGCGAAGGGCGACGGCTGGGCCTCCGCCGAGGGCTCCACCACCGGCGGTGCGGCCGCGACGCCCGACCACGTCTACACCGTGCACAACCGCGCCGAGCTCATTGCCGCCTTCGAGGACGCGGGCGACGCCCCGAAGATCGTCCGGATCGCCGGGACCGTGCACGGCAACGCCGACGCCGAGGGCAACCCGATCGACTGCGAGGCGTACCAGACCGACGGCTACACCCTGGACAAGTACCTCGCCGCCTACGACCCCGACACCTGGGGCCGCGAGGAGGTCCCCTCGGGGCCGATGGAGGACGCCCGGCTCGCCTCCGCCAAGCTCCAGAAGGCCGCCGTCAACGTCTACGTCCCGTCCAACACCACACTGATCGGCGTCGGCCGGGACGCCACGGTCATCGGCGCCTCGATCCAGATCCAGGACGTCTCCAACGTCATCGTGCGCAACATCGCCTTCGAGGACACCTACGACTGCTTCCCGCAGTGGGACCCGACCGACGGCGACACCGGCCACTGGAACTCCGAGTACGACAACCTCGTCGTCTACGGCTCCGACCACGTCTGGGTCGACCACAACACCTTCAGCGACGGGGACCGCCCGGACGCCGACCAGCCCCGCTACTTCGACGAGTTGTACCAGCAGCACGACGGGCTCTTCGACATCGTCAAGGGCGCCGACCTGGTCACCGCCTCCTGGAACGTCCTCAAGGACCACGACAAGACGATGCTCCTCGGCAACAGCGACAAGGCCGGGGACACCGACCGGGGCAAGCTCCGCGTCACCCTGCACCACAACCTGTTCAAGGACGTCAACGAGCGCGCGCCCCGCGTCCGCTTCGGACAGGTCGACTCGTACAACAACCACTTCGTCGCCACGAAGGGCAGCGTCTACGGCTACTCGTACGGGATCGGCGCCGAGTCCCATCTGGTCGCCGAGCACAACGCGTTCACGCTCAGCGGCGAGTTCGACAAGGCCAAGATCCTCAAGAAGTGGTCGGAGTCCTCGCTGACGGCCGCCGACAACTGGGTCAACGGCCGCCGCACCGACCTGATCGCCGTCCACAACGCGGGCGTCCCCGAGGAGCAGCTGACCACGGGCGCCGGCTGGACCCCGACCCTGCGCAACCGGGTCGACCACCCGCTGCTGGTGCCGCTCGTCGTGGGCCTCGGCGCGGGCGCGGGCCGGCTGCCCGGCGCCTGACCGGCCGCCCCTTCCTCCGCCGGTGCCCGCGCGGGCACCGGCGGAGGCCGCCCCCGCAGAAAGGAGCACCCATGCCCACCCGACGCACCGCCCTGGCCCTCCTCGCCGGCTCCGCCACCGCCCTCGCCCTCGGGACCGCCCCGCCCGCCCTCGCCCACGCCCGCCCCTTCGGCCGCCACGGCTCGCCCGCCCGCCGCCGCGACCGCGCCACCCTGTACGTCGACGCGCGCGGCCGGGGCGACCACACCACCGTCCAGGCCGCCGTGGACGCGGCCACCGGTACCGGGCGCACCCTGGTCATCGCCCCCGGCACCTACCGGGAGACCGTGGACATCCCCGCCGACCGGACCGGCCTCACCCTGATCGGCGCGAGCGGCGACGCGCGCGACACGGTGATCGTGTACGACAACGCCAACGGCACCCCGCGCCCCGACGGTTCGGGCACCTACGGCACCAGCGGGTCCGCCACGGTCACCGCCCGGCCCGCCGGACTCACCGCCCGCGACCTGACCTTCGCCAACGACTGGCTGCGCGCCGACCACCCCGACTACACCGGCACCCAGGCCGTCGCCCTCAAGGTGACCGGCGACCGCTCGTCGTTCACCGGCTGCCGCTTCCTGGGCCACCAGGACACGCTGTACGCGGACTCCGCGTCCCTCACCGACTTCGCCCGGCAGCACTACCGCGACTGCTACGTGGAGGGGGACGTCGACTTCGTCTTCGGCCGGGCGTCGGCGGTCCTGGACCGCTGCCACTTCCGCACCCTGGCCCGCACCGACCTGACCGGACCGCCCCACGGCTTCGTCTTCGCGCCCAGCACCGCCGGGGCCGACCCGCACGGCTTCCTGGTCCTGCGCTCCCGGGTCACCAGCACCGCCCCCGACGGGTACTTCAAGCTGGCCCGCCCCTGGGTGCCGTCCTCCGACCTCACCGCGCACCCCATGCTCACCGTCCGCGACAGCCACCTCGGCGCGGGCATCGACACGGACGAGCCGTACGGCACCATGTCGGCGGGCTTCCCGTGGCAGGACCAGCGGTTCGCGGAGTACCGCAACACGGGACCGGGCGCGCGCGTCACCGTCCCGGCCAACCGCCCCCAGCTCACCCGGACCGAGGCGCGGCAGCACACCCCCGCCGCCTGGTTCGGCGACTGGAGGCCCTAACGCGACCGCCCGAAGCGGTCGCCCACCGCCGCCTCGCCGCCCGAGGCACGGACCGCGTGCGCGGTCACGGTGTCGCCGGTGGCGTCCCGGTCGCCCTCCGCGTGGTTGTACTGCCCGGCGAACGTGTGCGTCCCGGCCGGGACGGTCCGGCCGGGACGCAGCGTCCACCGGTAGACCAGAAAGCCGCCGCTCTCGTCCACCGACACGGTGAAGTCCGGCTCGGGCAGCGAGCGCCAGGAGCCGGTGCTGTTCACCCCGCCGGTCTGGGCCACCCGCAGCTCCACGGTGAGCGCGGACAGCGGTTCGGTGGTCCGCAGGGTGACGTTGCTCTGCGCCCAGTACGCGTTGCTGTGCGGGTCGACCACGCCGCCGGTCCACAGCGGTCCGTCCTCGGGCCGGAGCGGCGCCTTCGCGGCGGGGGAGTGCGGGGCCTTCGCGGTGACGGAGGGCGCCGACGCCACCCGCCCGCCGCGTGCCCGGCCGTCGTCGCCCGCCGAGGTGGCCGCGAACGCTCCGGCCGCCAGCACCCCGCAGACCGCCGCCGTCGCCCCGGCCACCCGCAGCCACGGGCGGACCGCGCGCGGCGGGCGCACGGACCGGGGTGCCGGACGGCCGCCCGCCATCCCGCGCTCGATCCGGGCCAGCATCCGGGCCCGGTCGGGGCGGTGGGCCTCGGCGGCCTCCCGCAGCCGCCCGGACAACTCCTCGTCGTTCACCGCTCTCCTCCGCTGCGCTGCGCCGCGACGGCGAGCCGGACCCGCGCGGCGGGCGTCTCCGGCCCCAGCAGCCGCTGCAGTTCCGCGACGGCGCGCGAGGTCTGGCTCTTCACCGTACCCACCGAGATCCCCAGCACCAGCGAGGTGTCCCGCTCCGAGAGGTCGAAGGCGTGCCGCAGCACCACACAGGCCCGCTTGCGGAACGGCAGCCTGCGCAGCGCCTCCCGCACGTCCACCACCGCCGGGACGTCGGGCCCCTCGGCCGCCCCGCCGTCCCCGCCGCCGCGCGGCGCCCAGAACAGCGCGATCCGGCGCCGCTCCCGGACCGCGCTGCGGATGCGCGTCCTGGCCAGATTGGCGACCACACCCCGCGCGTACGCCACCGGGTTCCCGGCCTCGCGGACCCGGTCCCAGCGGTGCCAGAGCGCGAGCAGGGCGTCGGCCGCGAGATCGTCGGCGGCATCCGCCTCACCGGTCAGCAGATGGGCGAGGCGGGCCAGCTCCGCGTAATGGGCCTCGAAGAACGCGTGGAACTCGGCGGCGGCATCGTCGACTGCTGTGCCCACGGCTACCCCGTCCCCTGCGCTCGCCCGCCCGGCCCGCCCGGTACGCCCCCCGCCGGGGCGTGAGCGTACCGCAAGCGCTTCGACAGAAGGAGAGGGCTACCGCCGCAGCGCCGCCTCCATCATCTTCCTGGCGACCGGCGCCGCCAGCCCGTTGCCGCTGACCTCCGACGCGGTCGAACCGGAGTCCTCCACGATCACCGCCACCGCGACCTCCTGGCCGCCGGACTTGGCGTACGAGGTGAACCAGGCGTACGGGGTGTTGCTGTTGTCCACGCCGTTCTCGGCGGTGCCCGTCTTGCCGCCGACCTCAGCCCCGGCGATCCGGGCGTTGGTGCCGGTGCCCTTCTCCACCACGGTCACCATCGCGCTGCGCAGCTGCTTCGCGGTGTCCTCGGAGACGATCCGCTTCGTGTCGCCGTCCGCGAAGTCCTCCAGCGTGCCACCGTCCCCGTCGGTCACCTTCGACACCATGTGCGGGGCCGCCAGCTCACCGCCGTTGGCCAGGGCGGCGGAGACCATCGCCATCTGGAGCGGGGTCGCGGTCACCTCGAACTGGCCGATGCCCGACAACGCCGTCTGCGGCCTGTCCATGTCCTCGGGATACACGCTCTCGGACGCCCGCACCGGCACGTCCAGCTCCTTCTCGTTGAAGCCGAACTTCTCCGCCATCGCCCGCACCTTGGCCTGGCCCAGGTCGGCGGCGACCTTGCCGAAGACGTTGTTGCACGAGTACTGGAGGGCGACGCGCAGCGAGGCGTTCTCGCAGGGGGCGGACGCGCTCTCGTTCCGCAGCGGGGTGCTGGTGCCCGGCAGCGTGTACGGCACCGGGCTCTTCGTCGGCTCGTCCACGGAGTCGTACAGCCCGTTCTCCAGCGCGGCCGACGCCACGACCAGCTTGAACGTCGAGCCGGGCGCGAGCGGCTGCCGCATCGCCCGGTTCACCAGCGGCTTGTCCCGGTCGGCGAGCAGCTTCTGCCAGGTGTCCCCGTCGTTCGTCCCGCTGATGTCCGAGGGGTCGTACGACGGCGAGGAGACCATGCCCAGGATCTGCCCGCTCCTCGGGTCGATCGCCACGGCCGCGCCCTTGTCGTCGCCGAGCGCGTCGCTCGCCGCCTTCTGGACGTCCGGGTCGATCGTCGTCACCACGTCACCGGGCGCGGGCCGCTTCCCGGTGATCGCGTCCAGCGGACTCTTCAGCCGGTCGTCGGTGCCGTCCAGCACATGGCTGTAGATCCCTTCGAGCTGCGTCGAGCCGTACGCCTGCGAGCTGTAGCCGGTCACGGACGAGTAGAGGTCGCCCTGTGTGTAGGTGCGCTTGTACGCGAGATCGCTGCCCTCCGTCCGCTTCGAGCCCGTGACCGGCGAACCGGCCACGATGATGTCGCCCAGCGGCTGCGCGTACTGCGCGATGGAATTCCGCCGGTTGTGGTCGTCGTCTGCGAGCGCCTTGGCCTGGTACGCCTGCACCCAGGTCGCCCGCCCGAGGAGGGCGAGGACCAGCAGCAGGCAGAAGACCGAGGCGCGCTTGATCGTCTTGTTCATCCCGCTCGGTGGACGAGCGGGGCGGGGCGGGTCGTTCCCGGTTGTGCCGCTTCTCACCGATTCCTCATACGGTGACCACGGCGTGCACGGCCGCACGGGCTCAGCCCGGCGTGATGAACCCCGACTCGTACGCGGTGATGACCACCTGGGTACGGTCCCGGGCCCCGGTCTTCGCGAGGACCGCCGCCACATGCGTCTTGGCCGTCGCCGCGCCCACCGCCAGCCGGTCCGCGATCTCCGCGTTCGTCAGCCCCGCCGCGATCAGCCGCAGCACCTGCGCCTCCCGCTCGGTGAGCCGGGCGGCCCACGGCGGGGCGGGGGCCGGCGCGGGCGTCCCGTACGCGGCGGCGAGCTGCCGCACGGCGGCCGGGAAGAGCAGCGAGTCGCCGCACGCCACCAGCCGCACCGCCTGCACCAGCTCCGCGGCCGCCGCCCGCTTCAGCAGGAAACCCGCCGCCCCGGCGCGCAGCGCCTCGTAGACATAGGCGTCGTGCTCGAAGGTGGTGACGACCAGGACGCGCGGGGCCGGGTCCAGCGTGGCGAGGATCTGCCCGGTGGCCCGGATGCCGTCCGTCTCGGGCATCCGCACATCCATCAGCACCACGTCGGGGCGCAGTGCCCGCACCACGGAGACCGCCTCGGCACCGGTGGCAGCCTCGCCGACGACCTCCAGACCGTCCTCGGCGTCCAGGATGGCCCGCAGCGCGGTGCGCACCATGCGTTCGTCGTCGGCGAGGACGATCCGGACCGGCGTGCTCATCGGGGCTCCTTCGCGGGGGGACGCAGGGGGAGGCGGGCGGCCAGCCGCCACACGCCGTCGTCGCGTGGCCCGGCCTCGGTGGCGCCGCCGAGCAGCAGGGCGCGTTCCGCGACGCCGGTCAGTCCGCGTCCGCCGCCGGGGCGGACGACCGGCGGGCGCGGCGGGAGCGCGCTGTCCAGGACGATGGCCAGCTCGCGGGGGCCGACGCCGATCCGCAGCCGCACCGGCGAGCCGGGGACGCCGTGCCGCACCGCGTTGCTCAGGCCCTCCTGCACGATCCGGTACGCCTCGGCCGAGACGGGTCCCGGCACCGTGCCCGGGTCGCCGTCGGCCTCGTAGCGCACGGGCACCCCGCACCGGGCGAGCAGCCCGCCGAGCACGTCGAGCCCGGGGCCGGCGAGCGCGTCGGACCCGTCGCCGTCCTGCCGCAGCAGCCCGAGGACCGCGTCGAGTTCGCCGACCGTGCGCCGCGTGGTCTCCTCGATCGCGGTGAGCGCCTCCCGGACGAACCCGGGGTCGCTGTCCAGGACCCGGCGGGCGGCCCCCGCCTGGAGGGTGACGGCGCTCAGCGCGTGGCCCACCGAGTCGTGGAGCTCCCGGGCGAGCCGGTTGCGGACGGCCAGTTCGCCGGCCCGGCGCTCGGCGGCGGCGAGCCGGTCGTCCGGGGTCGGACCGAGCAGCACCGGCGCCCGGTTCGCGAGGAGCGCCCCGGCCGCCGCCGCGCACCCCGCGAGTGCCAGGAGCATGGCCGCCCCGGCCGGGGGTGCGACGGCCAGGACCCAGGTGTGGTCCAGGGCCGGGCGGGCGCCCAGGGCGGGGGATGCGCGGAGGGCCGGGACGAACGGCAGCGCCATCACGCAGACCGCGAACGGAACGAGCGCCAGGGTCATCCCGCTGATGATCCCGCCGAGCCCGACGTGCAGCGTGAACCAGGCGGCCGAGCGCACCCGGGCCTGCCGGGAGGTGGCGGGCCCGTCCGCCAGCGGCCGGTCCGGGGCGAGCCCGCACAGGGCGCGGGCGGTGGCCACCGAGAGCGGCCGGGCGGTGGGCAGCAGCGCGGTGACGGCGGCCATCGGCAGCGCGTAACCGAAGGCGGAGAACTGGGCGGAGAGCGAGGTGAAGGGGTTGGCGCCGGGCGCGTAGAGGCCGACGACCACCGTGCCGACCAGGAAGTACGGCATCAGCAGGGCACCGCCGATGATCAGGTGCAGCCACCGCAGCCGGGCCCGGCGGCCCACCGGCCGGAGTATGAGCGGGGTCATGCCGAGGCGTTCCGCGTCCCGGCCGCGCGTTCCGCGAGGAAGTACGCGCCGAGGGTCACCACCAGCGTTCCGACCAGCATCTGCACAGCGTAGGTGAGCACCATGCCGGGCGTGGCGCTTTCCGCGCCCTCCCCGGCCGACCCCAGCGCGGCCAGGCAGAGCCAGCCGCCCCAGCAGGCCGTCGCCCCGGACCCGCCCCAGGCCAGCGCCAGCGGCACCCGCAGCGGCAGCGCGGACCGGCGGAAGGCCAGCAGCAGGACCCCGGCCACGGCGACCGCGATCCACAGCACGTACACCGCCTCCAGCACGTGGAAGCCGCTGTCCCGCCCGGCCACCCGGTCCGGGGTGAGCCCGGCCGTCGAGCCCGCCGCCCACAGCAGATGCGCGGTGCCGGGCGCCAGGGCGAGCAGCGACGCGGTGACGGCGGCGGCCCGCAGCGCGGGGGCGGTCGGGCTCGCGGGCAGCTCGCCCAGCGTGCCCCGCCAGAGGTGACCCCAGCGCTCGCGTGCGTACAGCACGAACAGGGCGCCCAGGGACAGGCCCTGGAGGATGAAGCCGCCGTAGACGACACCGAACACCCACTCGCGCAGGAACGGCCGGCCCGCGGCGTCCGCGCCGTCGGTGCTCCCGCCCAGCGCCCGGACCAGCAGCTGCGCCGGATAGCCGGTCATGATCGGCAGCAGCAGCCCGGTCGCCGTCCACACCGGCAGCGCCAGCAGCCACGCGGGCACCCGCAGCCCCCAGGGCCGGGTGAGCAGCAGGGCCAGGACCACTACCGCACCGTCCATCAGCACCGAACCGCCGTTGGCGACGGCCATCAGGGCGCGGTGGTCCAGCAGCTCACTGCCGGCCGGGATCCCGACGCGGCTGCCCGCCACCCAGGCGAGCTTGAGCGTGATGTACGGCAGACAGGCGGCGATGGCGACGGTGCGCAGCGCGGTGCGGGCTGAGGCGGTGGTCATGGCCTCCACGCTGCCGGGCGGCGCGCCCCCGCACCTCCTGCCCGGCGACGATCCGCCTCCGCCGCGCGGGGGAGACGGACCGGGTCCTCCGAAAGCCCTGGGGTGTCAGAGCCTGCGGGTGGCGAGCGTCAGCCGGTCGCGCGCGTCGAACAGCGCGTCCTTGACCATCTGTTCGTGCGCGGGTGTCAGCCGGGCGACCGGCACCGAGCAGCTGATGGCGTCCCGGGCCGGGGTGCGGTACGGGACGGCGACGCCGAAGCAGCGCAGCCCCAGCGTGTTCTCCTCGCGGTCCACCGCGTACCCCTGCTCGCGGATCTGGTGCAGCTCCTCGATGAGCTTCTCCCGGTCCGTCAGGGTGTGCTCGGTGAGCGCGGGCAGCGTCTCGGGCAGCATCTTGCGGACCTGCTCGTCGCTGTAGGTGGCCAGCAGCGCCTTGCCGAGCGAGGTGGAGTGCGCGGGCAGCCGGCGGCCGACCCGGGTGAAGGGGCGCAGATAGTGCTGGGACTGGCGGGTGGCGAGGTAGACCACGTTGGTGCCGTCGAGCCGGGCCAGGTGGATGGTCTCCGTGGTGTCGTCGGAGAGCCGGTCGAGCGTGGGGCGGGCCGCGGCGACGACCTCGTCACCGTCGATGTACGAGGTCCCGACCAGCAGGGCCCGTACGCCGATCCCGTACCGCGTGCCGGTCGCGTCGGTCTCCACCCAGCCCAGCTCCACCAGGGTGCGCAGCAGCATGTAGAGGCTGGACTTCGGGTAGCCGACGGCCTCCTGGACCGCGGCGAGCGAGTGCATGCCGGGCCGTCCCGCGAAGTACTCCAGCAGCTCGACCGTCCGTACCGCGGACTTGACCTGCGCCCCACCCGACTCGGGAACCGACATCGCCCTGACCCCTTTCACCCCGCCGACGAAACCCTGCGACTTCTTGCCAACACCGAACGCCCGGAAATAGAGTCGCTTCACATTCACGTTCAGGAACGCTGTTCAGAATACCGAACAGCTTATACCGGACGACTTCTGATGTGCGGCAGTGGAGCGGAAGGAAACACGGTGGCAGCAGCACCAGTCTGGAGCGTCGACCCCCGCACCGGGAACCCGCGCGAGCAGGTTGCGGTGGAGGCCACAGCGGAGGAGGTCGACCGCGCGGTCCGCGCCGCCCACGCGGTGCGCGGCTCCCTCGCCGACCGCGCGAAGCGCGCCGCGTTCCTGCGTACGGCCGCCGAACTGCTCACCGAGGCCGGGGACCACGTCATCGAGGCCGCCGACGCCGAGACCGCCCTCGGCCCGGCCCGGCTGACCGGCGAACTCGCACGCACGGCGGCCCAGTTGCGGGCCTTCGCGGAGGTCGTCGACGAGGGCGCCTTCCTCGACATCCACATCGACCACGCGGACGCCACCCGCACCCCGCCCTGGCCCGACCTGCGCCGCTACAAGATCCCACTCGGCGTCGTCGCGGTCTACGCCGCCAGCAACTTCCCGCTGGCCTTCTCCGTGCCCGGCGGCGACACCGCCAGCGCCCTCGCGGCCGGCTGCCCCGTCGTCGTCAAGGCCCACCCGGACCACCCGGCGACCTCCGAGCTCTGCGCCTCGGTGCTGCGCCGGGCCGCCGCGCGCACCGGGCTGCCCGAGGACGTCGTCACCCTCGTCCACGGCTTCGAGGCGGGCGTCGCCCTCGTCCGGCACCCGCTCGTCGCCGCCGCCGGATTCACCGGCTCGGTGCGCGGCGGTCGCGCCCTGTTCGACGCGGCCGCAGCCCGCCCCGCGCCCATCCCCTTCCACGGCGAGCTGGGCTCCCTCAACCCCGTCGTCGTCACCGAGGCCGCGGCCGCCGAGCGCGGCGAGGAGATCGGTGCGGGCCTGGCCGGCTCGATGACCATGGGCGCGGGCCAGTTCTGCACCAAGCCCGGATTCGTCCTGGTCCCCGAGGGCGAGGGCGGCGACCGCCTCCTCAAGGCGCTCACCGAGGCCGTCAGCGACACCGAGGCCGGGGTCCTCCTCGACCACCGCATGCGCGACGCCTTCCTCGCCGGGGTCACCGAGCGCGCCGCGCTCCCCGGGGTCGAGGCGCCCGTCACCCCCGGCGCGGGCGGCGAGCACACCGTCGCGGCCGGCTTCCTGACCGTCCCGGCCCGCGAACTCACCGCCGAGGGCCCGCACGACGCGCTCCTGGAGGAGTGCTTCGGCCCGGTCGCCGTCGTCGCCCGCTACGCCTCCGAGGACGAGATCACCGCCGTCCTCACCCGCCTCCCCGGCAACCTCACCGCCACCCTCCACATCGCCGCCGAAGAGGCGCAGGGCGGCGCCGCGGACCTCCTCGCCGCCCTCACCCCGCTCGCCGGGCGGGTTCTCGTCAACGGCTGGCCGACCGGCGTCGCCGTCGCCCCCGCCCAGCACCACGGCGGCCCCTACCCGGCCACCACCTCCACCTCCACCTCGGTCGGCGCCACCGCCATCGAGCGCTGGCTGCGCCCGGTCAGCTACCAGACCACCCCCGAAGCGCTCCTCCCGCCGGAGCTGCGCGAGGACAACCCGCTGGGCCTGCCCCGCCGCGTGGACGGACGACCCGCATGAACCTCCCCGAACTCCCCTTCGCGCTCCGGCCGTACGGCCCCGAGGGCGGCTGGACGTACGAGAACGGCACGCTCACCGGTCGCGCCGGAGCCCGCCAGGACCGCTTCGTCCCGCCGGGCGGCGACAGCCCGGAACCGGCGAGCGACGCGCCCCGGCTGCTCGGCGCCGCCCCGGCGGGCGACTTCCAGCTCATCGCCCGGGTGACGGTGGGCTTCGCCGCAGCCTTCGACGCGGGCGTGCTCTACCTCCACGTCGGCGACCGGGAGTGGGCCAAGCTCTGCCTGGAGCTGTCCCCGGAGCGCCCGACCATCTGCACGGTGGTCACCCGGGGCCACTCGGACGACGTCAATTCCTCCGTGGTGGACGGCGACACCCACTGGCTGCGCCTGAGCCGTACGGGACACGCCTTCGCCTTCCACGCCTCGGCCGACGGCGAGAAGTGGACCTTCGTCCGCGTCTTCACCCTCGGCACTCCGGACCGGGTGGCCACCGCATCCGTCGGCTTCCTCGCCCAGTCGCCCACCGGCGAGGGCTGCGAGGTGACCTTCGACCGGATCACCTTCCGCCCGGAGGGCCTGGCCGACCTCCGCGACGGCAGCTGACGCACCCGGCACGCGGCGGGGCGGCGCGCGGAAATTCCGTGCCGCCCGCCGCCCGCCCGTGAGAGCCTGCCCGACGGTCCGGGAGCCGGGCCGGAAAAGGGGCGGAGAGCGTCATGGGTGTGCATCTGACCGGTGGTGGCTGGGACGAGGAGGCCGCGCCGCTCGTCCACGGCCCGTTCCTCGCCGAGGCCGGGCACGAGGGCGTCGTGGGCTGCCTCCTCGTCGACGAGGGCGACGGCCGCGAGCAGTTCGCCCGCTGGGCCACCGCGCTGCGCCGGGTCGCACCGGGCGTCCGGCCGGTCCCCCTCCTGGTCCCGGAGGGCGGCGTGTTCGACGCCGGGGCGCTGGCCGGGCTCGACGGACTGCTGGTCGGCGGCGGACTGACCCCCGCCTATCAGGCCGCCCTCGCCCCCGTGCGCGGGGCCGTGGCCCGGGCCGTCGCGGAGCGCGGACTGCCGTACGCGGGGTTCTCCGCCGGTGCCGTCGTCGCCGCGGAGCACGCGCTCGTCGGGGGGTGGCTGGACCGGGGTGTCGCGGTCTGCCCGGACGACGCGGCGGAGGACCTGGAGGAGATCGAGGTCCGCGTGGGCCTGGGGCTCGTCCCGTACACCGTCGACGTGCACGCCTCCGCCTGGGGGACGCTCGGCCGGCTCGTCGCGGCGGTGGCCCGGGGCGAGGTGGAACGCGGCCTCGCCCTGGACGAGAACACCACGCTGTCCGTCGCGCCCGACGGCCGGGCGACGGTGGCCGGGACGGGGCAGGTGCGCCTCGTCCGGCGCGCGGACGAGCCCGGAGCCGTCGTCGTACGGGCGCTGCGGGCGGGGGAGCGGTTCGGTCCCTGACCGGAACCGGAGCCCCGGCCCCTACGTCCTCCCCACCATGATCCGTACAGCGACGCAGGACGACCTCGACGCGATAGTCACCCTGCACACCGAGGCCAGGGCCACCTACTACAGCGGGCATCTCGACGAGGAGGAGTACGCGGGCCCGGCCGAGGTGAGCCGGAGCCGGGACGGCTGGTCGCGCGCCGTGGACCGGGAGGACGCCACCGTGCTCGTCGCCGAGAGGGACGGCGCCCTCGTCGGCATCGCCGCCCACTCCGTACGCGACGGATGGACGTATCTCACCCAGCTCCACGTCTCCCCGGCCCGCTGGCGCGAGGGCGTCGGCAGCGCCCTGCACCGCGCGTGCGTCGCCGACTGGCAGCGGCGCGGTGTGACGCGGGCCCGGCTGGAGGTCTTCGGGCCCAACAAGCGCGCCCAGGCGTTCTACGCCGCGTCCGGCTGGGTCACCGACCCGGAGACGCCCCGGCACGGCGACCATGTGGTGCTGCGCCTCGCGGTTCCAGAAGCAGCGCCGGACGCGCCCGCGAGAGGCTGACCACAAGGGGCGCGGGCCCGGGAATGGCACGGGCCCGCCACGCGTTGGGGCGGGGAGCGGAGGGAGCCTCCGCCCCTGCCGCAGTCGTCGATGAGTCCGGAGAGAAGAAGAGTCATGCGCGTCGAGATCTGGAGCGACATCGCCTGCCCCTGGTGTTATGTCGGAAAAGCCCGCTTCGAGAAGGGCCTCGCGGGCTTCGCCCACCGCGACGACGTCGAGGTGGTGCACCGCTCCTTCGAGCTCGACCCCGGCCGCGCCAAGGACGACACCGAGCTGGTCACCGACATGCTGGCGCGGAAGTACGGGCGCACCCCCGACGAGGTCCGCGCGATGGAGGCCAACGTCGCCGCCAACGCACAGGCCGAAGGGCTCGGCTATCTCACCGAGGGCCGTGACCACGGCAGCACCTTCGACATCCACCGCCTGCTGCACCTGGCCAAGGCCCGCGGCCGCCAGGACGAGCTGCTGGCCCTCGCCTACCGGGCCAACTTCGCCGAGGAGCGGTCCGTCTTCGACGACTCCGTCCTGCTGGACCTGGCCGTCGAGGCGGGACTCGACGCCGAGGAGGCGCGCGCGGTGCTCGCCGACCCGGAGGCCTACGCCGACGAGGTGCGCGCCGATGAGCGGGAGGCGGCCGAGCTGGGCGCCAACGCGGTGCCGTTCTTCGTGTTCGACCGGCGCTACGGCGTCTCCGGCGGCCAGCCCGCCGAGGTCTTCGCCCAGGCGCTGGAGCAGGCGTGGAAGGACCGCCCGGTGACCGCCGGCGACGACGCGGCGGCCTGCGACGCCGACGGGGCCTGCGAGGTCCCCGGGACGGCGGCCCGGAACGCCTGACCCCGCCGCGCGGGCCGCCCCGGCGGCCCGCGCACCGGTCGCGCCCGCGGGGCCGGACACATAAGCATCGCTTGGGGTCGACCGTGAATTTATGTCAATTGACCCCAGGTCGGCGAGGGTTCAGGCTGAACGCATGACGATCTCTCCGCTCAGCCGCGCCGTCGCCGGCGAGTTCGCGCCCGAGACCACCTACCTCAACACCTCCACCTGCGGGCTGCTGCCCCGCCGTACCGTCGACGCGGTGAAGGCCCTCGCCGAGGAGAGCGCGACCGGCCGCCGCGCCGGTTCGGGCGACTTCGAGGCGGTGAACCGCGCCCGGGACGGCTTCGCACGGCTGGCCGGCGTCGGGGCGGACCGGGTGGCCGTCGGCAGCTCGGTCGTCGCCCACTCGGCCTGATCGCGGCCTCCCTGCCGCCCGGGGCCGAAGTGCTCGCTCCCGAAGGCGAGTTCAGCTCGGTCGTCAGCCCCTTCGCGGTCCGCGGCGACCTCGACATGCGCTACGTGCCGCTCGCCGAGCTGGCCGGGGCCGTGCGCCCCTCCACCGCGGTCGTCGCCTTCTCCTCGGTGCAGTCGGCGGACGGCCGCCGCGCCGACCTGGACGCGGTCCGGGCCGCCGCGACCGCGCACGGCGCCCGTACCCTGCTGGACGCCACCCAGTCCGCGGGCTGGCTGCCGCTGGACGCGGGGGCCTACGACTACACGGTGACCGGCGGCTTCAAGTACCTGCTCTGCCCGCGCGGCACGTCCTTCCTCACCGTCACCGAGGAGGCGCAGGAGGACGTGAAGCCGGTCGACGTGGGCATGGCCGCGTCCGAGGACCCGTGGGGCAGCGTGTACGGACCGGTCACCAAGCTGGCGCCCGACGCCCGCCGCTACGACGAGCCGCCCGTCTACCTCGCGTACCACGGCGCCGAGCACTCCCTCGCCCTGCTCCACGAGATCGGTGTCGAGGCGCTGCACGACCACGCCATCGCGCTGGCCGGCCGCTTCCGTGCCGGAGTGACGGCCCTCGGGCACGAGCCCGTGGCGGCGGACACCGCCGTCGTCGCGGTGCCCGGCCTCGGCGACCGGGCACCGGAGCTCCAACGGGCCGGGGTGCTGGTCGCAGGCCGGGCCGGCAACCTGCGCGCGTCCTTCCACCTCTACAACACCGAGGCCGACGTGGACCGCGCGCTGGACGCGCTGGCTTCCTAGGTCCTGTCTGACAGACAGCCCCTAGTCCTGGGCGTCCAGCGGGGCGCTCCGCCACTTCCACGACGTCAGGCGCTCGCGGCCGGGCAGTTCGGCGCGGCCGGTGGACCAGAGCAGCACGGCCCACCGGTCCTTGTCGTCCGGCGCCCCCGGGAAGAGCCGGGCCAGCGCCCGGTCGCACAGGGCGGCGGGCGGCTCCCAGGAGACGCCCAGGGCCGAGGCGATGTCATGGGCGTGCACCAGGGTCTCCACGACGCCCATGGCCGCGAAACCCTCCGGGTCGGAGACCCCGTAGCCGTGGAACGAGCGGGTGGCCGGCGAGGCCGTACGGACCATCGAGGCCAGCAGCGCGCCGCTCGCCTCCACGGTCCGGAGCAGCCCGGACACGCCCGCCTCCGGGTCGGCGAAGACCGCGTTCCACGGGCCGCCCTCGCGCCGGGGGCCCCAGTGGTAGGGCACCTCGGTCTCCAGCGAGGGGGTGCGCGGGCCGAGCTGGACGGCGTACGCGAACAGGTCGTCGCTCAGGTGCTCCGCGGTCTCCCAGCAGTCCCACGTCAGCGTCCCGGCCGGGACGCGCCAGTCGGCGTCCGGGGCGGCGGCGAGCGTGTCGACCGCAAGGCGGACCGCCTCGGTCACGTCGTCCGCGGTGACCGGCAGCCGCGTGCCGCTGAGCGCGGCCCGTTCGCCGGCACCGCACTCCACGCAGAACTCGTTGCCCTCCGGATCGGCCAGGGTCGCCCAGCCCCGTCCGTTCGGCTTGCGGTGGTCGGCGACCAGGGTCGCGCCGAGGGCCAGCAGCCGTTCGACCTCCTCGTCCCGGGTGCGGTCCGCCGGCCTGATGTCCAGATGGACGCGGTTCTTGGTCTGCTTCTTGTCCGGCACGGTGACGAACAGGAGGGCGGCGTCCTCCGCTTCGACCAGTGCCTCGGGGTCGCCGGGGTAGTCGTCGTCGGAGAGCGGGGCACCGAGCACGGCCGCCCAGAAGGTGCCCAGGGTGTAGGCGTCGGCGCAGTCGATGGTGATGTGCTGTACGTGGGATGTCATGCGCTCACTTTCGCCGCCGGGCCTGCCCCGGTCCACCGGGATATGCCGGAGGGGGTGGCACGGAAATCCGTACCACCCCCTCCGAAGGCCCTACTTCACCGGGGTGAAGTCGCGCGCCCCGATGAACTCCGGGCGGCGGACCGGAGCCGCGAACGGCTCCTGCGCGGTGTTCTCCACGCTGTTGAACACGATGAACACGTTGCTGCGCGGGTACGGCGTGATGTTGTCGCCCGAACCGTGCATCGCGTTGCAGTCGAACCAGGTCGCCGAACCGGGCTTGCCCGTGAAGAGCCTGATGCCGTGCCGGTCGGCCATCTTCGTCAGCGCCTCGTCGGACGGGGTGCCCGCGTCCTGCATCTGGAGCGACTTCTTGTAGTTGTCCTTCGGCGTCTCACCCGCGCAGCCGAGGAACGACTTGTGCGAGCCGGGCATGATCATCAGCCCGCCGTTGGTGTCGTGGTTCTCGGTCAGCGCGATCGACACGGACACCGTCCGCATGTTCGGCAGACCGTCCTCGGCGTGCCAGGTCTCGAAGTCCGAGTGCCAGTAGAACCCCGAGGCCCCGAACCCGGGCTTGACGTTGATCCGCGACTGGTGGACGTAGACGTCCGAGCCGAGGATCTGGCGGGCCCGGCCCACCACCCGCTCGTCGGCGACCAGCCGGGCGAAGACCTCGCTGATCCGGTGGACCTCGAAGACCGACCGCACGGACTGCGACTTCGGTTCGATGATCGAGCGGTCGTCGGCGCGGACGGCCGGGTCGGTGATCAGCCGTTCCAGCTCGGTGTGGTAGCCGGCCACCTCGTCCGGGGTGATCAGCTGCTCGACGGTCAGGAAGCCGTCGTGCTCGTAGCCCTGGAGCTCCTTGGCGCTGATCGGACCCGGTGCGCCCGGCGCGGACCAGATGACCGGGTCCTGGCGGGGAGTGGTCATCTCGGCGGCGCCGCGCGAGGGGTACAGATCGGTGCGTACGTCGGTGGTCATGGGTTCAGCCCTCCTCGGTCAGCAGTGGATAGACACCGTTCTCGTCGTGCTCCTCCCGTCCGGTGACCGGCGGGTTGAAGACGCAGACGCAGCGGAAGTCGGTCTTGGGCCGCATCGTGTGGCGCTCGTGGCCGTTGAGCAGATACATGGTCCCCGGCGTGATCCAGTGCTTCTCACCGGTCTCGTCGTTGGTCAGCTCTGCCTCGCCCTCGACGCACAGGACCGCCTCGATGTGGTTCGCGTACCACATCGACGTCTCGGTACCCGCGTACATCGTGGTCTCGTGGAGCGAGAAGCCGACCTTCTCCTCGGCGAGCACGATGCGCTTGCTCTCCCAGGTGCCGGAGGCGGCCTTGATGTGCCGGTCGGTGTTCTCGACGTCGGCGAAGGATCGGACGATCACGGTGGTTCGGTGCCTTTCTCTTTACGACGGTGGTGCGTCGGTGGGTCGTGCGGTTCAGGCGGTCTCGCGGACGGCACGGGCCAGCGTGCGCAGGCCCTCGTCCAGCTCCTCGGGCGTGATGGTGAGCGGCGGCAGCAGCTTCACGACCTCGCTCTGCGGGCCGGAGGTCTCCAGGAGCAGCCCCAGCCGGAACGCGCGGGCGCAGACCGCGGCGGCGCGCGCCGGGTCGTCGAACTCCAGGCCCCAGACCAGACCGCGGCCCCGGAAGCGGGCACTGTCGTGCTCGCCGCAGATGGCCAGCATCGTCTGCTCGATCTGCTCGCCCCGGGCCAGCGTCTGCTTCTCCATCTGGCCGTCCGCCCAGTAGGCGTCCAGCGCGGCGGCGGCGGTGACGAACGCGGGGTTGTTGCCCCGGAAGGTGCCGTTGTGCTCGCCGGGCTCCCAGACGTCCAGCTCCGGCTTGAACAGGCAGAGCGACATGGGCAGTCCGTAACCGCTGATGGACTTCGACAGCGTCACGATGTCCGGCGTGATACCGGCCTCCTCGAAGGAGAAGAAGCCGCCGGTACGGCCGCAGCCCATCTGGATGTCGTCGACGATCAGCAGCATGTCCTGGCGGTGGCACAGGTCCTGGAGCGCGCGCAGCCACTCGGCGCGGGCCACGTTGATGCCGCCCTCGCCCTGGACGGTCTCCACGATCACGGCGGCCGGGTGGTTGAGCCCGGACCCCTGGTCCTCCAGGAGCCGTTCGAACCAGAGGAAGTCGGGGACCTGGCCGTCGAAGTAGTTGTCGAACGGCATTGGCGTGCCGTGCACCAGCGGGATGCCGGCACCGGCCCGCTTGAACGCGTTGCCGGTCACGGCCAGCGAGCCGAGCGACATGCCGTGGAAGGCGTTGGTGAACGAGACGACGGACTCGCGCCCCTTGACCTTACGGGCCAGCTTCAGCGCCGCCTCGACGGCGTTGGTGCCCGTCGGGCCGGGGAACATCACCTTGTACGGAAGGTCGCGGGGGCGCAGCACGACGTTCTGGAAGGTGTCCAGGAAGGCCCGTTTGGCGGTGGTCGCCATGTCGAGGCCGTGCGTGATGCCGTCGCGTTCGATGTAGTCGATCAGCGCGCGCTTGAGCACCGGGTTGTTGTGGCCGTAGTTGAGCGAGCCCGCGCCGGCGAAGAAGTCCAGGTACGAGTGGCCGTCCTCGTCGGTCAGCCGGGCGCCCTGGGCGCGGTCGAACACGGCGGGCCAGCCGCGGCAGTAGCTCCGGACCTCGGATTCCAGGGTCTCGAAGACACTGAGGGCAGGCGGGGTGATGGTCACAGCGGGTCTCCTGCGTGAGGGGGTGTGACGGGCGGCGTTGAAGGATGCTGCGGTGGGCGGAGTGCGCGCTCAGGCGTGGAACGGGCCGATGCGGTACAGCACTTCCGGCAGGTGGGTGCCTTCGGGGAACAGTCCGCCGTCGAAGAGCACCTCGCGCTCCAGGGCCACGTCGTGGCGCTGCGCGTAGGAGGTGAACAGGCGGTCCGACGCGGTGTTGTCCGGGGTGACGGTCGTCTCGACCGAGGCCAGGCCCTGTTCGGCGGCGACCCGCGCGGTCAGGGCGTCCAGCAGCTTCGCCGCCAGGCCCGTACCGCGGTGGCCGTGGTCGACGGCCACCTGCCAGACGACGAGCGTCTCGGGACGGTCCGGCCTGATGTACCCCGTCACGAAGGCGACCGGGGAGCCGGTCTCGTCACGGGCGACCACGGAGGTCGCCGCGAAGTCACGGCACCACAGCAGGTAGCTGTACGAGGAGTTGAGGTCCAGGACCTCGGAGTCGCGGGCGATACGCCAGATCGCGGCCCCGTCCTCCACTCGCGGCGTGTCGATCGTAAGGAATTCGCTTCGGGCACTTGCAAAATCTGCTGGTGCGGCGGTCATGGCATTTGAATTTACCTAGCAAGTCTTTAAATTGCATCGAGGCAAGGGGTTGGGTGGGGCGGCCATCTGTGTTATCAGGCGGGTGCGCGCACCGGCGCGAATCGTCTTCGGTTTCTGGCGTTCTGTCCGGTATTTTTCGGGCAAATCTCCGACTGTGTGGAGTCGGTCACAAGCCCATAACTCTCTCCACACACAACCGAAATGAGGTCCGGGAACAGCTTGATAACTGGGGTGTTTAGCCCTGGGGGATGCGGGCATAAGAATGCGGGGAGCTGTTCTGATTCAGACAGCTCCCCGCATTGTTTATCGGATGCGCTTTTATGCGCTGGGCCAGGTTTCCGAAACGGCCTTCCGGGCAGCCTCCAGATCGACCTGCCGGCCGGCCTCGGCCAGCGCCGACCCCAGAGCCGCGAGCGAGGAGAGCACCGCGCCCCGCGTCGCATCCACCCCGTAGTGATTGACCCGGATCATCTCCTCGGCCAGCGCGCCCCCGCCCGCGATCAGCGGCTGCGAGGGCTCACCCGCGAGCGCCCGGGCGACCAGCCCGGACGCGTCCACGCCCTCCGGCGTGCGCAGCGTCGTCGCCACCGGCGCCGCGTCCCGGGCCTCGTGGACGTACGGGGTCAGGCCGCCGCCCAGCGCCACCGCACCGGCCCGGGTGGCCGCCGCGGCCGCCGAGTGGCGGGCCATCACCGCGTCCAGGCCCTCCGCCTCGATCCGCTCCACGCACGCTTCGAGGGCCAGCATCTCCAGCTGGGCCGGGGCGTGCAGCAGCGCCTTGCGGCCCCCGTCGATCCAGCGTTCCTTCCAGTCGAGGAGCGACAGGTAGGACCGGCGCGGCGCCTGCGGGTTGGCGGCGATCCGCTCCCAGGCCCGCGCGCTCACCGACACCGCCGAGACCCCGGCGGGCCCGCCCATCGCCTTCTGCGCCCCGATCACGCACAGGTCGACGCCCCAGGCGTCCGGCAGCAGCGGCTCGGCGCCCACCGAGGCGACCGCGTCCAGCATGAACAGCGCGCCGTGCGCCCGGACCACCTCGCCGATCTCCGCGACCGGGTTGGTGTTGCCGGTCGCCGCCTCGGCGTGGACCAGCGAGACGAAGTCGATCTCCGGGTGCGCGGCCAGCGCCTCGGCGACCTGGTCCGCGGTGACGGCCGTGTGGAACGGCACCTCCAGGTCGATGACCTCGGCCCCGCAGTCGCGCAGCCAGTTGCCGAAGGTCTGCCCGTAGGGCCCGGTCACCACGTTCAGCGCCGTCGAGCCGGGCCGGGCGCCGCCCCGGATGCAGCCCTCCAGGGGCAGCAGCGCCTCGCCCTGCATGATGACGACGTCCTGCTCGGTGGCCAGCAGACCGGCCACCCGCCGCTCGATCGCCGCGAAGTGCGCGGCGGTCAGCGGAGCGAGGTCGAGGAAGGGGTGCGTCACGGCGGTGCTCTCTTCGGTTTCGGTCGGCGGGCTCCGGCCTGCTGACCGGGCGCCTTTGAGAGTACCCAGCACCCTTCGGACCGGCTGGGACAGGGCATGTCGCACGCGGTGGGCCCCTCGTACAGTGCTGTGCATGAGTGATCACGAGGCATCGCGGGTGCTGCATGTGAAGGGGCGGGTGCTCGTCGGACCCGAGGAGGTCAGGGACGAGCTCTGGGCGGTCGGCGGCCGGGTCACCTACGAGCGTCCGCCCGGCGCGGACGACGCGGTCACCGTCACCGGCTGGGCCCTGCCCGGCCTGGTCGACGCCCACTGCCACGTCGGGCTCGACCACCACGGCGCGGTGGACGCGGCGACCAGTGAGAAGCAGGCCCTGGCCGACCGGGAGGCCGGGGCGCTGCTCCTGCGGGACGCGGGCTCGCCCGCCGACACCCGCTGGATCGACGACCGCGAGGACCTGCCGAAGATCATCCGGGCCGGCCGCCACATCGCCCGGCCCCGCCGCTACACCCGTAACTACGCCTGGGAGATCGAGCCCGACGAACTCGTCGCCCATGTGGCCCAGGAGGCGCGCCGGGGCGACGGCTGGGTGAAGCTGGTCGGCGACTGGATCGACCGCGAGGTGGGCGACCTGACGGCGCTCTGGCCGCGCGAGGCGGTCGGGGCGGCCATCGCGGAGGCGCACCGGCTGGGTGCCCGCGTCACCGCGCACTGCTTCGCGGAGGACTCGCTGCGCGACCTGGTGGAGGCCGGGATCGACTGCGTCGAGCACGCCACGGGCCTCACCGAGGACACCATCCCGCTCTTCGCGGAGCGCGGTGTGGCCATCGTGCCGACGCTGGTCAACATCGCCACCTTCCCCGCGCTGGCGCAGAGCGGCGAGGCGAAGTTCCCGCGCTGGTCCGCCCATATGCGCCGGCTCCACGAACGCCGCTACGACACCGTGCGCTCCGCCTACGACGCCGGGGTGCCGGTCTTCGTCGGCACCGACGCGGGCGGGGTCCTCGCGCACGGCCTGGTGGCCGACGAGGTCGCGGAGCTGGTCAAGGCGGGCATCCCGCCGCTGACGGCGCTGTCCGCGACGACCTGGGGTGCGAGGGCCTGGCTCGGGAGGCCGGGCCTGGAGGAGGGGGCACCGGCCGACCTCGTGGTGTACGACGAGGACCCGCGGGCGGACGTGCGGGTGCTGGCCGGGCCACGCCGGGTCGTCCTGAACGGGCGCGTGATCGGCTGACACGCCGCGTTGACCAGCAGTGACCGGAGGGCGGCCGGCTCGTTGAACTTCTCCGCGCCTGCGGAGCGCCGGCGTTACGGGCGGCCCCCGCGCGGTCCGAAACGCCCCGGCGCTCAGTGAAGCGGGTGAACCCGAGGAACGCACGTGCCGGAATATTCGAATACAGGCGCGGAAACCCCCCTTTGGAGTGAACTGGCTCCAGGTGTCCGCCAGTTCACCCTCTGTGCGTAAAGATTCACGGAGTCGAGGCCACCGGTGCCCGCGATGTCCCCCATTGGACGGCGCACCGGTGGCTCCATGTCTCCTGTGGGGGTTCCACCATCTTGAACAGCAACACCTTCCGCCTCGCCGCCCTGGCGGTCGCCGCCGCCCCCGTCGCCGCCCTGGTCGCGGTCCCGGCCCACGCCGCCCCCGCGACCACCGACTCGGCCCGCGGCGGGAAGGCGAGCGCGGTCGTGCTCCGTACCGCACTCGACGTCTCCCTCCTCAACAAGACGGTCGACGTGCCGTTGAAGGTCACCCTCAACGAGGTGCAGGCTCCGCGCAGCGCCGAGCAGACCGCGCTCAGCGTGCGGCTCGACGGGGTGGACCACGGCAAGCCGTTCAGCGTCCTCAAGGCCGATGTGGCCACCGCGAAGGCCACCGCCGACAAGCACCGGGCCGCCGGGTACAGCAACCTCGCCAACGCCAGGGTGAGCCTCCCCGGGCTCACGGTGTTCCCGCTGCTCAAGGTGGAGAAGGTCACTTCGAAGGCGGTCTGCGAGGTGGGCAGCCGGCCGGTCGCCGAGTCCAATGTGCTCGGGTCGGTTTCCGTGCTCGGCAAGCGCGTCACGCTCACGGCCGGTGGCACCACGCGGGTCGCGGTGCCGCATGTCGGCGAGGTGACGCTCGACCTGTCGAAGACGCAGACCACCTCGCGCACGGCCGCCGCGGTGGCGCTCCAGCTGAAGGTGTCGGTCAACCCGCTCGACCTGAACGTCGCGGACGTCAAGGGCGAGGTCACGCTCGCCGAGGCCACCTGCGAAACCCCGAAGGAGCACGGCGGCCACACGGGCGGCGGCGACAACGGTGGCGGCCACAACGGCGGCGGTGACAACGGCGGGAACGAGAACGGCGGCAACGAGAACGGCGGCGCGACCGGGGGCGGTTCCACGGACGGCGGCTCGGGTGACGGCGGCGCGACCGACGGCGGCGCGACCGACGGCGGCTCCGGTAACGGCGGCTCCACGGGCGGCGGCGACCAGGCCGGCTCCACCGGGGGCGGCGGCGACGTGAAGACCCAGACGGGTACGGACCAGGCCCCGGCCGCCACCGACGCGGACCTCGCCGAGACGGGCAGCAGCTCCAGCACCCCGTACATCGCGGGCGGCGCGGCACTGCTGCTGGCGGCCGGGGCGGGCGCCATGGTCCTGACCCGGCGCCGCGCCCGAGGCTGACGGCCCGAGGGGAGGAACCCCGGGGGAGGGGATGGTGAGCGGTGCTCCGAGGGGGGAGCACCGCTCACTTATGGGAGCGCCCCGCTAACGCCCCGCCACCGTCAGTGCCTGGAGCGCCAGGTCCAGCGCCTGGAGGAAGCGGTTGGTCGTCGTCCGGTCCCTTACCGCCAGCCGCAGCCAGCCGTCCCCGAGACCGGGAAACGTATCTCCTCGCCGCGCCGCGAACCCCAGCATCCGCAGCCGCTCCCTTATCTCGGCGGCCCCGTCGAGGCGGATCAGCACGAACGGCCCCTCGGCCGGCTCCACCACCTGGACCTCCGCGAACTCCCGCAGCCCGGCCACCAGATGCGCCCGGTCCACCACGATCCGGTCCGCCGCCCCGGCGGCCTCCGCCAGCGCGCGCGGCTCCACGCACGCCTCCGCCGCCGCCAGTGCGGGCGACGACACCGGCCACAGCGGCTGCGCCTCCTCCAGGGTGCGGATCGTCTCCGGGTCGGCCGCCGCGTAACCGATGCGCAGCCCGGCGAGCCCCCAGGTCTTGGTGAGGCTGCGCAGGACGACGAGCCCGGGGAGGTCCGTACGCCCGCACAGGGCCTCGCGCTCGCCCGGCACCGCGTCCATGAACGCCTCGTCCACCACCAGGGTCCGGCCGGGACGCGCCAGGCGTTCGAGGACGGCGGCGGGATGGAGGACGGACGTCGGGTTGGTCGGGTTGCCGACGACCACCAGGTCCGCTTCGTCGGGCACGTCCGCCGGGTCGAGCCGGAAGTCGTCGTCGGCCCGCAGCAGCACCCGCCCCACCTCGTGCCCGGCCGCGCGCAGCGCCGCCTCGGGCTCGGTGAACTGAGGGTGCACCACGTACGGCCGCCGGGCGGGCAGCGCGCGTGCGATGAGGACGAACGCCTCAGCCGCACCTGCCGTCAACAACACACGTTCGGGAGGAAGTTCGTGCCGGGCGGCGACGGCCTCGCGGGCCTCGCGGCCGTCCGGGTACGCGGCGAGCGTGCCCAGGGAGCCGGCTATACGTTCCTGCAACCAGGCCGGTGGGGTACCGGCCCGTACGTTGACGGCGAGATCGGTCAGATCCCGGCCCCGTCCGCGTACTTCCGCGTCTCCGTGGTGACGCAGATCGTGGGTGCCCGCGCCTGTCGCGTCGGGACTCTCAGTGGGAGTGTGCATGACCGCCGTGGTGGGGGTGTGGTGTGGGGGTGTGCGCCGTGGCCTGGGTGGACTCCGGCAGGATGACTATGCGCCCCGCACCCTGTTTCACGCAACGGTCCCGACCGGCCGGCGCACGAGCGCGCAGGTGGCCATCGACGGGCGCCCGTGGCGCGGCCGTGACTTCCTTTTGGGCACGAGGAGTTGACCGCCGCCGGCGAGGGCGGCGGCCTCGGCCACCGAGGGGGTGCCGAGGGCGGTGAGCGCCTCCCCGGAGGGGTGCGGGACGGGCACCAGGGCGAGCACCTCCGCCGGGTACGCGCGCAGCGGAACCCCGAGCCGCGCGGCGGCGCCCAGCAGTCCCGGCTCCCGGGCCTTCGCCGTCACGGTGACCAGCTCGGCGATCCCCGTGAGCCCCGCCTCCCGCAGCACCTCCAGGACCAGTCCGGTGACCTCGTCGGCGGAGACTCCCCGGGAGGCGCCGACGCCGGCGACGAGCGCGCCGAGATGCGCGGAACGGGGTGCATCGGCTAGCAAGAGGCCATGGCGGTGTTCGTCGCGCTCGGCGCGTTCCTGATGACCCTGGCGGGCGGCTGGGTCGCCCAGCGCGTCAGCGACCGCCGCCACCTGGTCCTCGGGCTGGCCGGCGGGCTGATGCTCGGCGTGGTCGGCCTGGACCTGCTGCCCGAGGCGGTGGAGGCGGCGGGAGGCCTGGTCTTCGGCGTCCCGGCGGCGCTGCTGCTGTTCGTCGGCGGCTTCCTCGTCGCCCACCTCGTGGAGCGGCTGCTCGCGGTGCGCCAGGCGGCCCACGGGGCCGCCGAGGAGCGCGTCCCGCAGGTCGGGCTGACGGCGGCGTCCGCGATGGTCGGCCACAGCCTGATGGACGGGGTGGCGCTCGGCGCCGCCTTCCAGGTCGGCGGCGGCATGGGGGCGGCCGTCGCGCTCGCCGTGATCACGCACGACTTCGCGGACGGCTTCAACACGTACACGATCACCAGCCTGTACGGGAACGCCCGCCGCAAGGCCCTGACGATGCTCTTCGCGGACGCGGCGGCGCCCGTCGTCGGGGCGGCCACGACGCTGCTGTTCACCCTGCCGGAGGAACTGCTCGGCTGCTATCTCGGCTTCTTCGGCGGCGCGCTGCTCTACCTCGCCGCCGCCGAGATCCTGCCCGAGGCCCACCACGACCACCCGGCCCGCTCCACGCTGCTGTGCACGGTGGCCGGAGTGTGCTTCATCTGGCTGGTGGTGGGCCTCGCGCAGTGACCGCGCCCGCGCGTTCACCCCCGGCACCGCTCGACGAACCGCGCGGCCGTCCCGGGCGAGGCGGCCCAGTGCGTGTGCAGATAACTCGCGTGTACGTTGCCCCGGACGAACCCCTCGACGCGCCGCTCGGGCCGGTGCATGCCCCAGGCGGGCTCGTCGCCGGCCCCCGGCTCGATGACGGTCCGGTGGAACTCGTGCCCCCGCATCCGCGCCCCGGCGGGCGCCAGCACGTTGTCGGTGAGCGCCACGGCGTCCCGGTACCCGAGCGTCAGCCGCTTGGTCATCCGCGCATCGGCGTCGAGCACCCCGCACATCGGCAGCCCGTCCAGCGACCGCGCGAGATACAGCAACCCGGCACACTCGGCAGCCACCGGCGCCCCGGAGAACGCCAGCGCCGCCACGGCCTTCCGCAAGGCCTCGTTGGCCGACAACTCGGGGGCGTACACCTCGGGAAACCCGCCCCCGATGACGACACCCCGGGTCCCGAGCGGCAGAGCCTCGTCCCGCAGCGGATCAAAGGAGACGACGTCGGCCCCGGCAGCGGCAAGCAACTCGGTGTTCTCGGCATACGAGAACGTAAAGGCGGCCCCACCGGCAACGGCAACGACGGGCCGAGCCGCCGTCCCACCCAGCCCCGCCGCCGTCCCACCCAGCCCCTCCGGCGTTTGAGGAGCGGGGTCCGGGGCGGAGCCCCGGTTACGGGAAGGGGCGGGTAGGGGAACACCCCCGGCGACGGCAGCCCCCGCATCCCACACCCCACCCGGCGGCAACACCGGCGCCGACCGCGCCAACGCCAACAACCCCTCCAGATCGCACCCCTCCGCCACCCGCCCCGCCATCGCCGCGACAGCGGCCACCGCATCGGACCGCCGCTCCGCCACCGGCACCAACCCCAGATGCCGCGACGGCACGGAAACCCCCTCCGCCCGCCGCAAGGCCCCGAGCACCGGCACCCCCGACTCCTCCAACGCCTCCCGCAACAGCGCCTCGTGCCGGTCGGACCCCACCTTGTTCAGGATCACCCCGCCGATCCGCACCTCCGCGTCCCAGGACGCGAACCCGTGCACCAGCGCCGCGACCGACCGCGACTGCGAGGACGCGTCCACGACGAGCACCACCGGCGCCCGCAGCAGCTTCGCCACGTGCGCCGTGGACGCCAGCTCACCGAGGCCCGAGGCCCCGTCGTACAGCCCCATCACGCCCTCGACCACGGCCAGCCCGCACCCCTGCGCGCCGTGCGCGAAGAGCGGCGCGATCAGCTCGGGCCCGCACATGTACGCGTCGAGGTTGCGCCCCGGGCGCCCGGTCGCCAGCGTGTGGAAGCCGGGGTCGATGTAGTCGGGGCCCACCTTGTGCCCGGACACGGCGAGCCCCCGCGCGGCGAACGCGGCCATCAGCCCCGTCGCGACGGTGGTCTTGCCGCTCCCGGACGAGGGCGCGGCGACGACCAGCCGGGGGATGTTCACCACTCGATGCCCCTCTGGCCCTTCTGCCCGGCGTCCATCGGATGCTTGACCTTCGACATGTCCGTCACCAGGTCCGCCGCGTCCAGCAGCGCGGCGGGCGCGTTGCGGCCCGTGATCACCACGTGCTGCGTACCGGGACGGTCGCGCAGGACCGAGACGACCTCGTCGGTGTCGATCCACCCCCAGTGCAGCGGATAGGCGAACTCGTCCAGCACGTACAGCCGGTACGTCTCGGCGGCCAGGTCGCGCTTGACCTGCTCCCAGCCCTCCCGGGCCTTCGCCTCGTTGTCCGTCTGGTCGTCGCGCTGGACCCAGGACCAGCCCTCGCCCATCTTGTGCCAGGCGACGGACCCGCCCTCGCCGCTCGCGCCGAGGACCTTCAGCGCGTTCTCCTCGCCGACCTTCCACTTCGCCGACTTGACGAACTGGAAGACCCCGATGGGCCACCCCTGATTCCAGGCGCGCAGCGCGAGCCCGAAGGCCGCCGTCGACTTCCCCTTGCCGATGCCGGTGTGCACCATCAGCAGCGGCCGGTTGCGCCGCTGCCGGGTGGTGAGTCCGTCGTCCGGCACGCTCTCCGGCTGTCCCTGCGGCATTACGCGACCCTCCTGTCGGTGTGCCCGGGGCCCGCGCCCCGGACGTCCTTGACCAGCCCGGCGATCGATTCGGCGCGCAGCTCGTCCAGCGTGACGGCGGTGCCGCCCAGCTCGGCCGCGAGGTCCGCCGCGAGCCCCAGCCGGACCGGGCCCGTCTCGCAGTCCACGACGACCGACGCGGTGCCCTCGGCCGCGTGCAGCCGGGCGGCCCGCGCCGCCAGCGCCACCGGGTCCGGGCCACCGGTCGCCCGTCCGTCCGTCACCACGACCAGCAGGGCCCGCCGGGACGGGTCGCGCAGCCGCTCCACCCGCAGCACGTCGTGCGCCTTCAGCAGCCCTGCGGCCACCGGGGTCCGCCCGCCCGTCGGGAGCGACTCCAGCCGGGCCGCCGCCGCATCCACCGACGAGGTCGGCGGCAGCGCCACTTCCGCGTCCCGGCCCCGGAAGGTGACCAGACCGACCTTGTCGCGCCGCTGGTAGGCGTCCATCAGCAGGGACAGCACCGCGCCCTTCACGGCGCCCATGCGCTGCCGGGCGGCCATCGACCCGGAGGCGTCCACGACGAACAGCACGAGATTGCCCTCGCGCCCCTCCCGCGTCGCCTGCCGCAGATCGTCCCGGCGCACCACGAGCCCCCGCCCGGACCGGCCCCGCGCCCGCTGGTGCGGGGCGGCGGCCAGGACCGTCGCGGCCAGATGCAGCTTGGTCAGCGCGCCCTCGGGCCGCCGCGCCCCCGTCGTCCGCCCGTGCTCGGCGCGCGCCCGGGACCGCCGCCCCGCCGCGCCCTCGCCGAGCCCCGGCACGCTGAGCATCTTCGTACGGAACGGCTCACCGGCCCGTACGGGCTGCTGCTCACCGCCCTGCCCGGGCACGGGCGCGCCCGGCCCGGACTGCTCCGAGTCGCCCCGGCCGGGCGTGTCGTCCGCCCCGTCGGCGGGCGCGGGCGGCGTGTCGGGTCCGTCCCCCCGCGGCGGGAGCCCGCCGCCACCGCCGCCGTCACCGGGCCCGTCCGGCTCCGGCTCGTCGTCCCCGCCGCCGTTCTGCTCCAGCGTGTCGTCGAGCTTGTCCTCGTCGAGCCCCGGCGCGTCGAAGGGGTTGCGCCGCCTCCGGTGGGGGAGCGCGAGCAGCGCCGCCTGCCGGACGTCCTCGGCGAGTACGTCGGTGCGCCCCGCCCACGCGGCCAGCGCGGTCGCGGTCCTGGCCATGACGATGTCCGCGCGCATCCCGTCGACCTCGAAGGCCGCGCAGGTCGCCGCGATCTGCCGCAACGCCTGGTCACCGAGCACCACGTCGGGCAGCATCGCCCGGGCGGCGGTGATCCGGTCCCGCAACTCCGCTTCCTCGTCGGCCCAGCGCGCCGCGAAGCCCGCCGGGTCGTCCTCGTAAGCGAGTCGCCGCCGCACGACCTCCACCCGCTGGTCCGTCTCCCGGGACGCCGCGACCTCCACGGTCAGCCCGAACCGGTCGAGCAACTGGGGCCGCAGCTCGCCCTCTTCCGGGTTCATCGTGCCGACGAGCAGGAACCGCGCCGCATGCCGTACGGAGACGCCCTCGCGCTCCACGTACGAGGCACCCATGGCCGCCGCGTCCAGCAGCAGGTCCACCAGATGGTCGTGGAGGAGGTTGACCTCGTCCACGTACAGGATGCCGCGGTGCGCGTCCGCGAGCAGCCCCGGTTCGAAGGCCTTCACGCCCTCCGCGAGGGCCCGTTCGATGTCGAGCGCCCCGACGAGCCGGTCCTCGGAGGCGCCGACCGGCAGCTCCACGGTCCGCGCCGCCCGCGACGCGCCGGCCGCGTCCTCGTGCGGGCCGTCCGGACACGCCGGGTCGGGCGAGCCGGGGTCGCACGAGAAGCGGCACCCCGGCACGACGGCGACCTCCGGCATCAGCGCGGCCAGCGCGCGCACGGCGGTCGACTTGGCGGTGCCCTTCTCGCCACGGACCAGCACCCCGCCCACGGCCGGGCTGACCGCGTTGAGCAGCAGCCCGAGCCGCAGGTCGTCCTGGCCGACGAGGGCGGTGAAGGGGTAGGGCGTACTCACAGGGCCTCCTTGACGGGCATGGCGGGCGCTCCCGGCGGGATGAACGGCAGACCGGACGGCGCGCCCGACTCGATGAGCCGCCAGAGCGCGTCGGTGTCCGCGTGTTCCTCGATCAGGTCGCCGAGGCGGTCGAGCTGTTCCTCGCGCAGCGCGGCGAAGCAGGTGTCGGGCGCGGGCACGAAGCGGCGGCCGGTGAGCCGGGCGACCTCGGCCAGGAAACGGCGGCGGAAGGCGTCGCTCTCCAGCGAGCCGTGCCAGTGCGTGCCCCAGACGGCACCGGACCGGCAGCCGTCCAGCGGGGTGCCCCGGCCGTCCGTCAGGAACGCTTCGCCGCCGCGCACATCGGCGACGCCGTGATGGATCTCGTACCCCTCGACGGGCTCACCGAGCGCCTCGCCGGCCGGCCGGGCGAGGGTCTTCTCGCGGTCGAAGCGCACGCGTACGGGCAGCAGCCCGAGCGCGTCGACCTGCCCGGCGCGCGACTCGACCTCGTCCTCGATGTGTTCGCCGAGGATCTGGTAGCCGCCGCAGATCCCGAGCACCGGCCGGCCCTCGGCGGCGCGCCGCCGCAGCGCGTCGGCGAGCCCGCGTTCGCGCAGCCAGGCGAGCGCCTTCACGGTGCCCCGGGTGCCGGGCACGATGACGAGGTCGGCGTCGGCCAGTTCCTCGGGCCGGTCCACGAACCGCACGACGACGCCCGGTTCGGCGGCCAGCGCGTCCACATCGGTGAAGTTCGACATCAGCGGGATCGCGCACACGGCGACGCGCAGGACGTCCTCGCCGTGCGGCGGGGCGACGGTCGACTCGCGTACGGTGCCGCGCAGCGACACCCTGAGACCGTCCTCCTCGTCGATGCCGAGCCCGTGCGCGAAGGGCAGCACCCCGTACGTGGGACGGCCCGTCAGATCGCGCAGCATGTCGAGCCCCGGTTCCAGCAGCGAGACGTCGCCCCGGAACTTGTTGACCAGATACCCCGCGATCAGCTCCTGGTCCTCCGGCGCGAGCAGCGCGGTGGTGCCGAAGAACGAGGCGAACACCCCGCCCCGGTCGATGTCCCCGACCACCACGACCGGGAAGCGCGCGGCGCGGGCGATGCCCATGTTCACGATGTCCGTGCGGCGCAGGTTGATCTCGGCGGGCGAGCCCGCGCCCTCGCAGATCACCGCGTCGTACGTGCCCCGCAGCTGCTCCAGGCAGTCCGTGACGGTGGACAGCAGCTGTTCCTGCCGCCCGCCGTGGTAGCCGCGGGCGCTCATCTCGCCGACCGGCCGCCCCATCAGGACGACCTGGCTGGAGCGGTCGCCGCCGGGCTTGAGCAGCACCGGGTTCATCAGGGCGGTCGGCTCCACCCGGGCGGCCTGGGCCTGCATGGCCTGGGCCCGGCCGATCTCGGCACCCTCGCGGGTGACGAAGGAGTTCAGCGACATGTTCTGCGCCTTGAACGGGGCGACCTTCACGCCCCGGCGCACCAGCCAGCGGCAGATGCCCGCCGTGACGACGCTCTTGCCCGCGTCCGATGTGGTCCCGGCGACCAGCAGTCCGCCACTCATATCGCTCTCCGTCCAGCAGTACGGGATCCGTGAGGTCTCCGGGCCTGCCCCGCTCCCGCGATGCGGCGCGCGACCGCCGCCGCGCCCAGCCGGGCGGCCACGGTGACGCCGAGGGCGAGCACGCCCACCCGGCGCGAGAGCCGCACCGCGCGCTCGATGTCCCCGGTCTCCACCGCCCGCCCGGCCTCCCCGTTGAGCACGGGCCGGTGCTCGACGCGCCCGCCGTAGGCCAGGGTCCCGCCCAGGCGTACGCCGAGTGCCCCGGCGAACGCGGCCTCCACCGGGCCCGCGTTGGGGCTCGGGTGCTTCGCGGCATCCGCCGACCAGGCGCGTACGGCCTCCCGGGGGCGGCCGCCGGAGGCCACGGCGAGCAGGGCGGTGAGCCGGGCGCCGGGCCAGCCCGCGAGGTCGTCGAGCCGGGCCGATGCCCAGCCGTACCGCAGGTGGCGCGGCGACTTGTGGCCGACCATCGCGTCGAGCGTGTTGGCGGCGCGGAAGCCGACGAGCCCGGGAACTCCGGCGAGGGCGCCCCAGACGAGGGCGCCGACCACGGCGTCCGAGGTGTTCTCGGCGACGGACTCCACCACGGCGCGCGCGATCCCGGGGCCGTCCAGCGCCTGTGGGTCGCGCCCGCACAGGTGCGGCAGCCGCTCCCGGGCCAGCTCGATGTCCCCCGCGGCGAGCGCCCCGCCGATCGCCCGGGCCTCGCGCCCCAGCGACGTACCGCCGACGACGGACCAGGTGGCGGCGGCGGTCAGCGCCACGGAAGCGGCGGGGTGGCGGCGCAGGGCGCGGGCGGCGAGCGCGGCGCTCCCGGCGGCGCCCCCGGCGCAGATCAGGGTGTGCAGGGCGCCCCGGCCGCGGTGGTCGCGCCAGAGCCGGTCCTCGACGGCCGCGGCGGCCCGCCCGAAGGCGGCGACCGGGTGGCCCCTGCGGGGGTCACCGAGCAGCAGGTCGCCGATCAGGCCGGCGGTGGCGCCGTACGCGTAGATGCGATCGGCACGCACGGTTCAGCCGGCCGTACCGGAGTCCGCCGGAAGGGGCTGTGGGGAGAGGGGCGCACGGCAGCCGGGCATGGCGATATGTCCTCACTCAGGGTCCGCGCCCTGGTTCGACGTGACGGCGACAGGAGTCTCCTGGCTTCCGGATCGGCGGATTCCCCCGGTCTTCCAGCCCGCTGGGCGGGCCGTGACGTGCGGTGGGGGACCGCTCCCCGGTGACAGTGGCGGGACCGCGCCGGATTCGCACCGGCTTCCTCTGCTGTCGCCGTAATGGCTCCGGCAGTCCACCACGCCCCGCGAACGCCCGTCAACTCGCCGTTGACCTGCGGTGGCGGAGTGTGGGCGGACGCACATCGGGCCGGGCGCACCCGAGGTGCGTCCGGCCCGATGGGGTGGTGCCGCGTCAGGCGACGATGAGATAGATGCCGTACGCGACCGCCGCCGCGCACAGCCCGAAGCAGACGTACGCCCCGGCCCGCGCCAGCAGGACCGACCCGCCCGCCGGACCGCCCCCGGCAGCCGCTTCCGGCTGCTTGGAGAGGCCGACGATGCCGAGCGTGAAGAGGCCCACCAGGGCGACGGTGGTGACGAGGGAGACGCCGAAGACGGTGCCCAGAGCTGCCCAGTCGATGTTCATACGGGGTGTCCTTTACCGGAGTACCGGGGTCTGTCAGACCGTGGCGGGTCGGGCCGGATCGGCGGCGACCGGAGCGGCGGGCGCCGGGATGGTGGCGGCGAGGTCGTGCGCCACAGTGGGCGGCGGGCTCACGGCCGCGATGGCCTGGGTGACGACACCGGCGGGCTCGGCCGGGGCCGTGTCCTCGGTGCCGGGTGCGACATCGCCGTGGCCGACGGGCTTGCGGCGCGAGAGCACCCAGATCGCCCCGGACCCGGCGACCAGGAGGGCCGCGACGACCACGACGCCCCAGGTGCCCTGCTTCGTCAGGAACTCGGCGCCCGCGCCGACCAGACCGGCGGCCGGCAGGGTCAGGCCCCAGGCGACGAACATCCGGGTGGCGGTGGACCAGCGGACCACACCCCCGGCACGGCCGAGACCCGCGCCCATCACGGCCCCGGAGCAGGACTGCGTGGTGGAGAGGGAGAAGCCGAGGTGCGAGGAGGCCAGGATGACGGTGGCCGCGCTGGTCTGGGCGGCGAAGCCCTGCGGGGGCTTCAGTTCGGTCAGGCCGCTGCCCATGGTGCGGATGATGCGCCAGCCGCCGAGGTACGTGCCGAGCGCGATGGCCAGGCCGGCGCTGACGATGACCCAGACCGGCGGGTTGGAGCCGGGGGAGAGGACGCCGCCGGTGACCAGGGCGAGGGTGATGATGCCCATCGTCTTCTGCGCGTCGTTGGTGCCGTGGGCGAGCGAGACGAGCCCGGCCGAGGCGATCTGCCCCGCCCGGTAGCCCTTGGCGGTGGCCTTCTCCTGGGCGTCGTTGCGGATCTTCCCGCCGATCCGGTACGTGAGCCTGGTGGCCAGGAGCGCGGCCACACCGGCCACGATCGGGGCGGCGACGGCGGGCAGCAGCACCTTGGTGACGACGGTGCCGCCGTTGACCGACGACCAGCCGGCGGACATCACCGCGGCGCCGATGAGGCCGCCGAACAGTGCGTGGGAGGAGCTGGACGGGAGCCCGACCAGCCAGGTCAGAAGATTCCACAGGATGGCGCCGACGAGCGCCGCGAAGATGACCTCGGTTCTGAGGCCGTCCTCGTTGACGATCCCGCCGGAGATCGTCTTGGCGACCTCCACGGACAGGAACGCGCCGACCAGATTGAGAACGGCGGACATCGCGACCGCCGTCTTGGGTTTGAGTGCGCCGGTCGAGATGGTCGTGGCCATCGCGTTGGCGGTGTCGTGGAAACCGTTCGTGAAATCGAACACTAGAGCTGTCACGATCACTATCGCGAGCAGCAGCGTGATGTGTTCCATTTACCCAGGCAATCGTTCGACGTCATTGGCACGTGGAACGTAGGCAACTTGAGTGAACGGAAGATGAACTGAGCAGGGCGTTGCGGTGACCCCCTGAACGGGGGCCGGACGGGGCTTGGAAAGGATCTTCGGATGAGTGACGGAGAGCACGGCGCGCTGGCCCGTGGATGGGAGTCCGTCGTCGCTGCGGCACGCCGCACGGCGGCCGAGGGACTGGTCGTCGGAACCTCCGGAAACGTCTCGCTGCGGGTGGGCGACACGGTGCTGGTCACCCCCAGCGGAGTGCCGTACGACCGGCTGCGTCCCGAGGACTTGACCGGCGTCGATCCGGAAGGCAACCAGACCTTCGGGAAACTCACCCCCACCAGCGAACTTCCTCTCCACCTCGCCGTATACCGGAACACCGACGCGAGGGCCGTCGTGCACACCCACGCGGTCCACGCCACCGCCGTCTCCACCCTCGTCACCGAGGTCCCCCCGGTCCACTACGCCGCCGCGATGCTGGGCGGGACGGTCCGCGTCGCCCCCTACGCCCGCTACGGCACCCCCGAACTCGCCGCGAACATGCTCACCGCCCTCCGCGACCGCACCGGCTGCCTGCTCGCCAACCACGGCACCGTCACCTACGGCGCCACCCTCGACCAGGCGTACGACCGCACCGCCCAGCTCGAATGGCTCTGCCACGTCTGGCTCACCGCGAGCGCCGTGCCCGGCCGCACCCCGGCCCTGCTCTCGGCGGACCAGCTCGGCGAGGTGCTGGAGGCCCTGAAGGGATACGGGCAGCGCTGAGGCGGTTCGTACGGGGTCCGTACGCGGTCCGTACGCGGTCCGGACCGGCCCGGACGGCCCTGCCCACTGGCATCGGGGCGCTGCGACCCCGACACTGAGGGTGTGCGCCCGGTTACCGCGACGGCAGCGGCCGTCACCACACTCATCGGCGCCGGCGCGGCAGCGGTCGCGGCCGGCCGGTTCGCCGGCGACGTCGCCCTCAGGACGCCGCCCGGCCGACCGCTCCCCGCCGACCGCGAACTCACCGTCCACGCGACGGCCGCCGGGCAGGTCACCCTGACCCGGTCCCTCACCTCGCTGCGCCCCGGCACGTACGGGCTGACCGGCAAGGACGTCCACGCCGTCGTCGGCCCCGTCCTCGACCGCGCCCACCAGGCCGCCGACACCGTCGGGCGCCGACTGGAACGCGTCGACCACGGCATCCTCGCCCCCGGCGACAAGGTCCGCCTCACGCCCCAGGTCCACAGCGGCGACCCCGGCAGCGCGCTCGGCCTGGCCTTCCGCGAGGTGCGGATCCCCGGCGAACTCGGCGAACTGCCCGCCTGGTACGTCCCGGGGCCCCGCTCCACCTGGGTCATCACCGTCCACGGCATCGGGGCCACGCGCGAGCACCCGCTGAACCTCGTGCCCTTCCTGCACGACCAGCAGTTCCCCGTGCTCGACCTCGCCTACCGGGGCGACCCGGGCGCCCCCCGCTCCCCGGACGGGCTCGGCCACCTCGGCGAGTCCGAGTGGCGCGACCTGGACGCCGCGATCCGCTTCGCCGTCCGGGGCGGCGCCGAGCAGGTCGTCCTGTACGGCTGGTCCACCGGCGCGTCCATGGCCGTGCACGCCTGCGTGGGCTCCGCGCTCCGCAACCGGATCTCCGGCCTCGTCCTGGACTCGCCCGTCCTCGACTGGACCGACACCCTGCGCGGCCTGGCCGCCGCACGCGGGGTCCCCGCCGCGCTGCTGCCGCTGGCCGTCCGCGCCGCCCAGGGGCAGACCGGACTGCACGGCACGGGGCTCCTGGAGACCTCGCTGCCGACGACCCTGAACGTCCCGACGCTGATCTTCCACGGCCCCGACGACACCCTGGCGCCCTGGGTGCACTCCCGCCGGCTCGCCGCGACCCGCCCCGACACGGTCGCCCTGCACACCGTGGACCGCGCTCCGCATGCGGCGATGTGGAATGCCGACCCGGCCCGTTACGAAGAGATCCTGCGCCGCTTCCTCACGCCCCTGATGTGAGGTGATGCGCCGGTTCGGCCGATTGGTCCCGGCGCCGCGCGGGCCCGTCAACGCCAGTGACCCGGGTTCCGTTTGGGCTTTCGGGCCGTCAGGGGCAAGACTGCTCCCGTGACGTCCCGTACCCCGCGCGACTCCAGGCTGCGTCTTGTCCGCCCGCGACCCCTCACCACCGCCCGAAGGGCCGTGACCACCCGGCGCACCAGGCCGGCGCCGCGCCCGCCCGAGGGCACCCCACCCCGGGCGGAGCTGGCCCGCCAGGCCCGGACGGTCCTCGCCGACGCCGTACGCATCGCCCGCTGGGCGGCCGACGGGGCGGTCCCCGGCACCACACCGCCGGCCGCCCTCGAACACGCCGCCGCCGCGCTGGACATCTCCCCGGAGCAGGTGCGCTCCGGCTGGGACCGGGCCCGGCTCGCCGGACTGGTC
This sequence comes from Streptomyces sp. NPDC008163, assembly GCF_042956885.1. Lineage (NCBI taxonomy): Bacteria > Bacillati > Actinomycetota > Actinomycetes > Kitasatosporales > Streptomycetaceae > Streptomyces > Streptomyces sp. NPDC008163. The sequence goes on from NZ_JBIBHG010000002.1 coordinate 567,945, forward strand.
GAACTCCACGGTGACACCGCACGGCCCGGCTGGCGGCTGCGCGCCTGGGACCGGGACGACTCTGCGGTGCTGCGCGGCTGGGTGGCCCTCTTCGACGCCTGGTCGCTCGTCCACCCCGCGCCCCGGGGCGTCGAGTCCACCGCCGTCGCCGAGGCCGTCGAGGCCGTGCCCCAGGTCCTCTCGCTGCTCCAGCTCTCGGCCGGCCCGGTCACCGTGCCCGCCCTCCTCGACCTCCTCGGCCAGCGCGTCGCCGAGCTCCACGAGGAGCGCTGCGAGGTGCCGTACGGCCCCGAGCCGCTGCCCGCCCCCGCCGAACCGGCCCTCACCGCCCACCCCCCGGCGCTCGTCGCCCGCCTGCTCGACTGGGCCCTGGAGGGCCTGGCCGACGTCGGGGCGCTCACCCTCGGCACGGGCCAGGCCACGCTGACCCCGCTCGGCAACTGGGCGGTCTGGGTCAAGCTGGAACAGATCTGCGTCGCCGCGCAGAGCCCCGCCGGCAACATCGAGCAGGCCGCCGCCGACATGCTCCTCGGGTGCGCCCGCCTCACCCCCGGCCCCGCCCGCGCCGAATACCGCGCCTGGCTGGCCGCCCGCCCCGTCGGCAGCGCCGTCGCCGAACTGCTCGGCGTGGCCCGCGGCGAGGACGCGTTGCTGCGCGGGCTCGCCTTCGAGGCCCTGCGCGTGGTCGGCGCCCCCGCGGAGCCCGAGGTCCGGGCCGTCCTGGCCGACCCGTCGCTGCGCCCGTACGCGCTGCTCTGGCTCGCCGAGTACGACGGCAAGGACCCCGAGGACGCTCAGGAGGTCCTCAGCCGCGAGGAGGCCACATGGCTCTGGGTCGACACGGCGGCGGCCGTCGCCGACCACGGTGAGACGGGCCTCCTGGTCCGCCACCTCGACTCGGCGGTCCAGGGCACGGTCCCGGCCCTCCTGGACGAGGTCCGCGCCGTCGGCCACCCGCGCACGGTCCAGGTCCTGGTGGCCCTGGCCGCGGCCCACCCGGACCCGGCCCTGGCCAAGGCGGTCCGCAAGGCGGCTTTCCAGGTCCACACGGGCGGCTCGTGATCCGGTGGAGCCGCCCCCGGTGACGGATCAGCGGAACGTGTCGCAGTCCCCCATGTCCCCGCTCCGGAATCCCGTGCTGAACCACTCCTGCCGCTGCGCCGCGGACCCGTGCGTCCAGGACTCCGGCGTGACCCGCCCCTGGAACCGCTCCTGGATGCGGTCGTCCCCGACCGACGCCGCCGCGTCCAGGCCGTCCCGGATGTCCGCCCGGGTGACCTCGGTGATCAGCGGCCGCCCGGTCGACTCGTCCGGCGTGGTCGTCGCGTGGTGCGCCCAGACCCCCGCGTAACAGTCCGCCTGGAGCTCCACCCTGACCGCGTTGCTGTTCTCGCCGGTCCGCCCGTCCTGGGTCCGGCCCAGCGTCCCCATCTGGTTCTGGACGTGGTGCCCGTACTCGTGGGCGACGACGTACGCCTGGGCGAACGGCCCGCCGCTCGACCCGAACTTCGTCCGCAGCTCGTCGAAGAACCCCAGGTCGAGGTAGACCTGCCGGTCGCCGGGGCAGTAGAACGGCCCCACGGCCGAGGTCGCGGAGCCGCACGCCGTGCCGACCCGCTCGGTGAACAGGACGGTCCGCGCCGTCGCGTACCGCGCGTCGCGCCGGGCGAACTCCTGTCCCCAGTAGTCCTGCACGCTGTTGACCACCGCGACGATCCGGCAGTCGTCCTTCGTGTTGGCGTCCCGCCCGGTCCGGCACTCGCTCGCCACCTGCCCCGCCGAGGACGCGGTCGCCGTCGGCGAGTCGCCCGAGGAGAGCCCGAGCTGATCGGGGCCCACCCCGAAGAGGAGGCCGAGGATCAGCGCGATCACCCCGGCGATGCCACCGCCCACCGTGGCCCGGCCGCCCGGGACGCGGCTGCCGCGTACGTCCCTGACCTCCGACGTGTCCAGACCGGCGTCGTCGTCGAACTGCATCGCACACCCTCCGCCACGGATCACGGTCCCTCAGCCGAGTATCCGGTGATACGCCCCGTCATGCCCTGTTCACGTCCTGCGCCCGTGGGGGCGCCCGGTACGGAGCACGCGGAAAAGTCGTTGGACACCGCCAGTAGACTGGTTTCCATGGCAGTTCTCCTTGTGCGTGTGCGTGAGTAGCGGCGTCGATCCGTCACCACCCGTCGTTCCTCCGCCCTCCCTTCCGCCCTGGAGTACCTCCCCGTGATCACCGCCTCCGGCATCGAGCTGCGCGCCGGCGCCCGTCTGCTCATCGAATCCGCCAGCTTCCGCATCGCCAAGGGCGACCGCATCGGCCTCGTCGGCCGCAACGGAGCGGGCAAGACCACCCTCACCAAGTGCCTCGCGGGCGAGGGCGTCCCCGCCGCCGGCACCATCACCCGCTCCGGCGAGGTGGGCTACCTCCCGCAGGACCCCCGCACCGGCGACCTCGACGTCCTGGCCAGGGACCGGGTCCTGTCCGCCCGCGGCCTGGACGAGATCCTGCGCAAGATGCGGGAGAACGAGGACCGGATGGCGAACGGCAAGGGCGCCACCCGCGAGAAGGCGATGAAGAAGTACGAGCGCCTGGAGACGGAGTTCCTCACCAAGGGCGGTTACGCCGCCGAGGCCGAGGCCGCCACCATCGCCGCCGCGCTCAGCCTGCCCGACCGGGTGCTCGGCCAGCCGCTGCACACCCTCTCCGGCGGTCAGCGCCGCCGCGTCGAGCTGGCCCGCATCCTCTTCTCGGACGCCGACACGCTGCTCCTGGACGAGCCGACCAACCACCTCGACGCGGACTCGATCGTCTGGCTGCGCGACTACCTCAAGACCTACCGCGGCGGCTTCGTCGTGATCTCCCACGACGTCGAGCTGGTCGAGACGGTCGTCAACAAGGTGTTCTACCTCGACGCCAACCGCTCCCAGATCGACGTCTACAACATGGGCTGGAAGCTCTACCAGCAGCAGCGCGAGGCCGACGAGAAGCGCCGCAAGCGCGAGCGCCAGAACGCCGAGAAGAAGGCCGCCGCCCTCAACGCGCAGGCGGACAAGATGCGCGCCAAGGCGACCAAGACGGTCGCCGCCCAGAACATGGCCAAGCGCGCCGACCGCCTGCTGTCCGGCCTGGACGAGGTCCGGGTCGCCGACAAGGTCGCCAAGCTGCGCTTCCCCGACCCCTCGCCGTGTGGCAAGACCCCCCTGATGGCCGAAGGGCTCTCCAAGTCCTACGGCTCGCTGGAGATCTTCACCGACGTCGACCTGGCCATCGACAAGGGCTCCCGCGTCGTGATCCTCGGCCTCAACGGTGCCGGCAAGACCACGCTGCTGCGGCTCCTCGGCGGCGCCGAGAAGCCCGACACCGGCCGCGTCGTGGAGGGCCACGGCCTCAAGCTCGGCTACTACGCCCAGGAGCACGAGACCCTGGACCCGGACCGCACGGTCCTGGAGAACATGCGCTCCGCCGCGCCCGACCTGGACCTCGTCGCCGTCCGCAAGACGCTCGGCTCGTTCCTGTTCTCCGGGGACGACGTGGACAAGCCGGCCGGGGTGCTCTCCGGCGGCGAGAAGACCCGGCTGGCCCTGGCGACGCTGGTCGTCTCCTCCGCCAACGTGCTCCTGCTCGACGAGCCCACCAACAACCTGGACCCGGCCAGCCGCGAGGAGATCCTCGGCGCGCTGCGCACGTACAAGGGCGCGGTCGTCCTGGTCACGCACGACGAGGGCGCGGTCGAGGCCCTCCAGCCGGAGCGGATCATCCTGCTCCCGGACGGCATCGAGGACCTGTGGGGAGCGGACTACCGGGACCTGGTCGCCCTGGCCTGATCCCCCCGACTGGATCATTCGGCCTATCCGAGATCCGTCATCTGTGTGAGTACGTCTCATACCTCGGCGCGGCGCCCGGCAGATAGCTGCCGGGCGCACCCATGTGCGCCTCCCCGCCCGTGCGGGCCCTGACCTGGAGGTTCCTTCCCGGGTGCCCGCCCGACGCGCCCCGCGACCTGCTGGAATGAGGCATTCCGGTCGCACCGGCGCACTCCCGGGGCGCGAATCCGGTCGCAGAGACCTTGCCGAATGGGTGGCCAGGAAGCGCGGGAGGGGTGATCATGAGAGTCCAGAGCGCACTTCCCATGAGGAGGCACGGGTGGCCGAGACTCTGAAGAAGGGCAGCCGGGTGACCGGCGCCGCGCGTGACAAGCTCGCGGCAGACCTGAAGAAGAAGTACGACTCCGGTGCGAGCATCCGGGCGCTGGCCGAGGAAACGGGCCGCTCCTACGGATTCGTCCACCGGATGCTCAGCGAATCCGGCGTGACGCTCCGCGGACGCGGCGGCGCCACACGAGGCAAGAAGGCCGCGACGGCCTGACGGGAGTTCCCTGGTCCGGGTGCGCCACCCGGTCGGCCCCAGAGCCGATCCGGTGGTTACTGTTCAGTCACTTAGCTTCATGTGCTGACTGCACCCGAACCGGAGGCCCCGTATGACCTCGCTCGACTCCGTGCTCGACCAGGACGGCGTACGACTCACCGTCGACGACGCGGTTGCCACGGTGACCCTCACCAACCCGGCGAAGCGCAACGCCCAGTCTCCCGCTCTGTGGCGGGCGTTGACCGAGGCCGGACGGGCCCTGCCCGGGAGTGTGCGGGTCGTCGTGCTGCGCGCCGAAGGCGTGTCGTTCTCCGCCGGGCTCGACCGCCAGGCGTTCACCCCCGAGGGTTTTGACGGCGAGCCGTCGTTCCTCGACATGGGGCGCGGCCCGGAGGCCGAGCTCGACGCGCTGATCGCCGAGTACCAGGAGGCGTTCACCTGGTGGCGCCGCAACGACCTCGTGTCGATCGCGGCCGTCCAGGGCCATGCCATCGGTGCGGGCTTCCAGCTCGCCCTCGCCTGTGACCTGCGCATCGTCGCCGAGGACGTCCAGTTCGCCATGCGCGAGACCAGCCTCGGCCTGGTGCCCGACCTCACCGGCACGCACCCCCTGGTGCACCTCGTCGGGTACGCCCGCGCGCTGGAAATCTGCGCCACCGGCCGCTACGTCCACGCCGAGGAGGCGGAGCGCACCGGCCTGGCCAACCTCGTCGTGCCCGCCGCCGAGCTCGAAGGCGCCGCGCGCGATCTGGCCGGCGCCCTGCTGGCTGCCCCGCGCGACGCCGTCATCGAGACCAAGGCCCTGCTGGGCGGTGCCCTCTCGCGTACGTACGAGGAGCAGCGCGCCGCCGAGCGGGCCGCGCAGGGCCGCCGCCTGCGCGATCTGGCGAGCGCCCTCGGCTGACGTACGGGCGGGCCGGAGCCGCGACGCGCCCTCCGGCCCGCACCCCGCACCGGGGTCAGCCCGCCGCGCCGCCCTCCGCGACCGCCGTGACCAGCACCGCGACCGGGGGCCGCCCCTCGGCCGCCTCCGTCACCGCCTCGCGGACGGCCCGGGCCACGTCCAGCGCGCGGTGACCGCTCTCCGTCGCCAGCTCGACGCGCACATGGTCCTCGCCCGTCCGCACCGCCGGGCCCAGCACCCCGGTCAGCGCCGCGACCCCGGTCACCGAGGCGGCGGCCCGCCCCGCCGCGTTCTCCGCGTCCACCGGGCGCACCTCCACCGGCTCCGGCTCCACCCGTTCGGGTGAGCCGTCGAGCAGCCCCGTCACCCGCAGGTCCACCTCGGAGACCACCAGGCCGAGCCGGCGCGCGGCGGCCGACAGAAGGGCCGCGCGCAAGGCGTCGGCGGCTGCGGGCAGGGGCCGGTCGGCGGTCGCGGTCATCGTCGCCTCGATTCGTAGGGGACCCGGCGGCAGTGCGCTCGGGGGCGGGGGCACCTGTGCGGCGGGGGCCGAGTCCGGGTCGGCCACGGCGATCCGCAGCGCACCGAGGACCGGGCCGGGCTCCGGGCCCGCCACAGCCCGGCGCAGCTCCGCCACCGCCGCCCGCTCCGCGATCCAGGCGCCGTCCGCCGGACCGCCCAGAGGGAGCAGCCGGCCCAGTGAGAGCCGTTGCCGTACCGCAGCCGTCCACGCGTGGGCCCTGTGCGGGCCGTCAGCCGTCGTCATGGCCACCAGACTGCCGTATCCACGGCGCGAGCCGGGGCAAGCGCCCTTAATGTGTGCAAAGTAGTCAAATCTGCCCCGAAGGGAAGAGTGGCGATGACCGAGACCCCACAGCGGAACCGGCCCGAGAACTCCGACAGCAACGCCTCGGGCGGCAGCAGCCTCACCAAGCGCGGCGGAGGCGACCCCGGCACCCGCGGCCGTACGACCATCGCCGACGGAGTGGTCGAGAAGATCGCCGGAATGGCCGCACGCGACGTCGTCGGGGTGCACGCGATGGGCAGCGGCCTGTCCCGCACGTTCGGCGCGGTCCGCGACCGGGTCCCCGGCGGCTCCAAGTCCGTCACCCGGGGCGTCAAGGCCGAGGTCGGCGAGACCCAGACCGCGCTGGACCTGGAGATCGTCGTCGACTACGGCGTGTCGATCGCGGACGTCGCCCGCGATGTGCGGGAGAACGTCGTCGCGGCCGTCGAGCGCATGACGGGCCTGGAAGTGGTCGAGGTCAACATCGCCGTCAGCGACGTGAAGCTGCCCGACGAGGACGACGATGACGACGAGTCAGAGTCCCGCGTCCAGTAGTCCCGGCATCCCCGAGCGGTTGAGGAGCACACGATGAGCATGGCTGTGGCCGGTCTGCTGGCCGGCATGGCGCTCGGTTTCGCCGGGTACTTCGGCGGGTTCGGAGCCTTTGTGCTGGTGGCCGCCCTGGGAGCGGTCGGCTTCGTCGCCGGCCGCTTCGTCGACGGCGACCTGGAACCCGGCGACTTCTTCCGCAGTCGCGAGCGCGGCGACCGACGGCGGTGACGGCGGTGTCGGGGGCGAACGGGCCGGTCCCGGCCGGGGAGCGCGGAGAGACGCGGATCGCCGACCGGGTGGTCGCGAAGATCGCCGCGCAGGCGGCCAAGGAGGCGGTCGACGCCGCCCCGAAGGAGGCGGCGTCGCCGCGTGCCACGGTCACCGTGCACCGCGACACCGCCCGCGTACGGGTGAGCCTGGAGCTGGGATATCCCACCGACATCGGCCACCAGTGCGGTGCCGTGCGTCGACGGGTCGCCGAGCGGGTAAAGGCGTTGGCGGGGATGGAGGTGCCCGAAGTGGCCGTCCAGGTCGAACGCCTGCATCCCACCGGAGCGAGCCTGGCGGCACAGGGGAGGATTCGATGACCGAGCCCCACGACCCGGACGACGGCACCCGGCGGCCGCCCGAGGCCGGGGCGGTGGAACACGGCAGTGTCCTCGCGCTCGACCAGTCGGCCTCCTCCGCGGCCTACGACCCCGTGCCCGACAAGGAACGGCCCGAGGGCGGCGCGGGGCGCTTCTGGTCCGCCCGCCGCATCCCCGCCGGCATCGTCGCCGCGGTGGTCCTCGGTGCGAGCGGCCTCCTCCTCTACGACGTGTCGGCGGTCCGCGCCGGACACCCCGCGATGCAGTGGCGCCGCACCCTGGCGGACGAACTGGCGACGCGGAAGCTCGACGACGTCTGGGTGCTGACCGGCGCGTCCGTCGCGGCCGCCCTCGGGCTCTGGCTGCTGCTCCTCGCGCTCACCCCCGGGCTGCGCGACCTCCTGCCGATGCGCCGCGAACACCCCGACGTGCGCGCCGGGCTCGACCGGACGGCGGCGGCCATGGTGCTGCGCGACCGGGCCGTCGAGGTGGCCGGCGTCCAGTCGGTCCGGGTCCGCATGGGCCGGCGCAAGGTGGGAGTGCGTGCCGTCTCGCACTTCCGGGAACTCGACGACGTACGGGCCGACCTGGACACCGTGCTCTCCACAGGCATCCGGGAACTGGGACTGGCCAGGCAGCCGAGCCTGTCGGTCCATGTCCGCCGGCCGGCGAAGAAGGGGTGAGCGGCGTGCTCAGGACCGTCAACCGGGTACTGCTGGGCCTGGCCGGACTGGTGCTGCTCTGCGTCGGCGGCGGGGTGCTCGCCGCGGCGGCGGGCCTCTCCGTGCCGTCCTGGTGGCCCTGGTACGGCAAGAACGACGTGCTGCTCAGCGAGGCGGACCGGGACCGCTGGCGCGGGGAGGGCTGGTGGTGGCCGACGGTCATCGCGGTCCTCGCCGTCCTCGTGGTCCTCGCCCTGTGGTGGCTGCTGGCCCAGTTCCGCCGCGCCCGTCTGAACGAGGTGCTGGTGGAGAGCGGCGACGGCGAGGGTGCCCTGCTGCGCGGCCGCGCCCTGGAGGGCGTGCTAGCCGGGGAGGCGGGCGCCCTGGACGGGGTCGCCCGCGCCCAGGTCACCCTGACCGGCAAGCGCTCCACCCCGGCCGCCCGGGTCCGGCTGCTGATGGAGCCGCACGCCGCGCCCGACGAGGCACTGGGGAGGCTGAGCGACGAGGCGCTGGCCCACGCCCGGGACTCCGCGGGGCTGGCCCGGCTGCCCGCCGAGGTCCGGCTCAAGGCCGTCAAGCACCGGGCCTCGCGGGTGAGCTGACGGGCGGTGCGGTGGCGCGGCATCCCGCGCCACCGCCGTATCACCGCACGAGGCTCAGAAGCCGTGCCGGTGACCGCCGTCGACCGGCACCATGATGCCCGTCAGATACGAGGCGGCGGGGGACAGCAGGAACGCGGCCGTGCGGCCGAACTCCTCCGGGGTGCCGTAGCGGCGCAGCGGGATGTTCGCCTCGTTGGCGGTACGCGCCTTCTCCGCGTCGCCCGACAGCGCGTCCAGCTCCCGCACCCGGTCCGTGTCGATCCGGGCCGGCAGCAGACCCACGACCCGGATGCCGCGCGGGCCCAGCTCGTCGGCCATCGACTTCGCGACGCCCGCCAGACCGGGGCGCAGCCCGTTCGAGATGGTCAGCCCGGGAATCGGCTCGTGGACGGAGCCGGAGAGCACGAAGCCGATGACCCCGCCCTCGCCGAGCGCCGCGGCGGCCGCCCTGGCCAGCCGTACCGCACCCAGGAAGACGGACTCGAAGCCCGACTGCCACTGCTCGTCGGTGTTGTCCGCGATGCCGCCCGGCGGCGGGCCGCCGACGCTGATGAGAATGCCGTCGAGCCGGCCCAGGCCCTCCCGGGCGGCCTCCACAAGCCGTCCGGCCGCCGCCGGATCGGCGTTGTCGGCGGCCAGGCCGACGGCGCCGGGGCCCAGGTCGGCGGCGGCCTGCTGGGCGCGCCGCTCGTCCCGGCCGGTGATGATCACCTTCGCGCCGTCCGCCACCAGGGCCCGCGCGGTGGCGTAGCCGAGCCCGCGCGTCGCTCCCGTGACGATGTACACACGGTCCTTCAGTCCAAGATCCATGGCCCTATCCTGCCGTGCCGCCCCCGGCACCGTCCTCGGCGGCCCGTGCTTCGGCGGGCTGCGCCTCGGCCAGCGCGACCGCCGTGCCGACCAGGCCGATGTGGCTGAACGCCTGCGGGAAGTTGCCGAGCTGGCGCCCGGCCGCCGTGTCGTACTCCTCGGCCAGCAGGCCGACGTCGTTGCGCAGCGCGAGCAGCTGCTCGAAGAGCTCCGTGGCCTCCTCGGTGCGGCCGGTCATCCGCAGGGCGTCCGCCAGCCAGAACGAGCAGGCCAGGAACGCGCCCTCACCGCCCGGCAGCCCGTCGATCGAGCCGCCGTCCGTGCTGTAGCGGCGGACCAGGCCGCCGCTGCCCAGCTCCTCGCGCACCGCGTCCACCGTGCCGATCACCCGGGGATCGTCCGGCGGCAGGAAGCCGGTCCGGGCGATCAGGAGCGTCGCGGCGTCCAGCTCCCGGGAGCCGTACGACTGGGTGAACGTGTTGCGCACCGGGTCGTAGCCCTTCTCGCACACCTCCCGGTGCACGGCGTCCCGCATGGCCCGCCAGCGGTCGGCGTCCCCGGCCAGCGAGGGGTCGTCCTCCAGGCTGCGCACCGCCCGGTCGGCCGCGACCCAGGCCATCACCTTCGAGTGCACGAAGTGGCGCCGCTGCCCGCGGATCTCCCACAGGCCCTCGTCCGGTTCGCGCCAGGTGGACTCCAGGAACCCGAGCAGGCTGAGCTGGAGGCTCCAGGCGTGCGGCTTGTCGTCCAGGCCCGCGTCCCGGGCCAGCCGGAGCGAGTCGATGACCTCCCCGTACACGTCCAGCTGGCGCTGGCGCACCGCCGCGTTGCCGATGCGGACCGGGGCGGAGTTCTCGTAACCGCGCAGCCACGGCAGCTCGGACTCGGGGAGTCTGCGCTCACCGGCCAGCCCGTACATGATCTGGAGGTCCGCCGGGTCCCCGGCGACCGCCCGCAGCAGCCAGTCCCGCCAGGCGGCCGCCTCCTCCAGATAGCCGGCCGAGACCAGCGCGCCGAGGGTGAGCGTGGAGTCCCGCAGCCAGCAGAAGCGGTAGTCCCAGTTCCGTACGCCGCCGATCTCCTCCGGGAGCGAGGTGGTCGGGGCCGCCACGATGCCGCCGGTCGGTCCGAAGGTGAGCGCCTTGAGGGTGATCAGCGAGCGGATCACGGCGTCCCGGTACGGCCCCTCGTACTTGCAGCGGGCGGACCACTCCGCCCAGTCGGTCAGCGAGTTCTCCAGCGCCTGGTACGGGTCGACGAGCTTGGGCCGGGGGGAGTGCGAGGGGTGCCAGGTCAGCACGAAGGCCACCTTCTCGCCCTCGGACACGGTGAAGGAGGAACAGGTGGAGAACTGCTGGCCCCACGTCTTGACCGGCGGTTCGCTGCGCAGCCAGGCGGAGTCCGGCCCGGCGACCGCGACCCGGTGCCCGTCCGAACGGCGCATCCAGGGCACGATGGACCCGAAGTCGAAGCGCAGCCGGATCACGGACGCCATCTCGACGGTGCCGCTGACCCCCTCGACGATCCGCATCACGTCCGGCTCCTTGTCGCGCTGCGGCATGAAGTCGATGACCTTGACGGTGCCGGTGCGCGTCTCCCAGTACGTCTCCAGGACGAGGGAGTCGCCCACATAGCCACGCCGGGTGCAGGTGTCCGCGCCCTTGGGTGCGATCCGCCAGTGGCCGTTGTCCTCGTCGCCGAGCAGCGCGGCGAAGCAGGCGCCCGAGTCGAAGCGGGGCAGGCACAACCAGTCGACAGAACCGTTTTTGCCGACCAGGGCCGCGGTCTGGAGATCGCCGATGAGGGCGTAGTCCTCGATGCGTGGTGTCACGTTCAGGCGTCTTCCCGAACCCGGCCTCCGTTAAGCAGACCGTGTGCCGGGAGAGGCGGGTGTCACCCCTGGGCCGGTTCGGGCTCCGGCTCCGGTGCGGCGTCCTCTTCGGCGGCGGCGGCCGCCTGCGCGGCGGCGACCCGGTCGCGCTTCTCGCGCCGGGCCAGGACCACGAAGCCCACCGGGACCCCGGCGGCGAACAGCCACCACTGCACGGCGTACGCCATGTGCGGGCCGATGGAGCTGTCGTCGGGGGCCTCGATCGGTTCGGGCGAGCCGTTCTTCGGTGCCGGAGAGGTCAGCTCGATGTAGCCGCCGAGCACCGGGCGGTCGAGCAGCCGGGCCTGCTGGGCGCTGTTGATCAGCATCACCTGACGGTCCGGAAGGTCCGAGATATCCTTGATGCCGCTCGCGCCGGTCGTCTCGTCCGCCTTGAGCCGCCCGGTGACGGTCACCTCGCCCTTCGGGGCGGCCGGTACGTCGGGGAAGGCGTGCTGGTCGTCGGCGGAGGGGACCCAGCCCCGGTTGACCAGGACCGTGCCGCCGCCCTTGAGGTCGAACGGGACCAGCACATGGACGCCGATGGAGCCGTCGGTGGCGGTCCTGCGGCGGACGACGACCTCGTGCTTCTCGTCGAAGGTCCCGGTGGCCGTCACGGCGCGCCAGTAGTCCGCCCGCGGAACGGTGTGCCCGGGGGAGGTGAGCGCGGACACGGCGACCGGGTCCGCCTTCAGGTTGCGGGAGATCAGGGCGTTCTGCGCGACCTTGTGCTCGTGCCGGTGCAGCTGCCAGAAACCCAGCTCGATCATCGTGGGGATGAGGACGAGCGAGAGGAGGGCGAGGATCAGCCACTGCCGGGTCATCAGGAAGCGGTACACCCCACGACGGTACAACCGGCCGTGGGGTGTCTCGCGCACGGGGTGGCCGAAGGGGTGGCCGCCCCGTGTCCTCAGACGCGGTCCACGATGCCCACCTTCCCCTCCGCACGGGCGCAGTGCCCGCCGCAGAACCAGTGCCCGTCGACCTCGACGCCCTGGCCGATGACCTGGACCCGGCAGTGCTCGCAGATGGGCGCCATGCGGTGGATGGCGCAGGCGAAGCAGTCGAAGACGTGCACCGCGCCCTGCGCGTGCACTTCGAAGGACATCCCGTAATCGTTTCCGCAGACCTCACAACGTGCCATGCGCCACAGGGTCGGACGCGGGGGCGGCGGCGGGCGGTCGGCGGGCGGCGAGTCGCCCCCGGTTCACTCCGATGACGGCGTGGGCGCCGGCACCTTCGCGACGGCCGGGGCGACATCACGCAGGAGGTGCGTGAAGGCGCTCTCGTCCAGGACCGGGGTGCCGTACGCCTTCGCCTTCACCGTCTTCGACGTCGCCGAGTCCGGGTCGTTGGTGACGAGCAGGCTGGTCAGCCGGGAGACGCTGGTCGCCACGTGCAGCCCCGCCTCCACCGCGCGGTCCTCCAGCAGTTCGCGGTCGACCGAGGTGTCCCCGGAGAACGCCACCCGCATGCCCTGCTTGAGTGGTTTGTCCTTCTCGTACCGTCCCGGATTCGGATACGGGCACGCCGGACGCTTCCGCGAGGCGCGCCAGGTGCCGTGTCCCCCGTACGAGGACGACGAGCCGGACCGCGGGGTCACCGGCGAGTGCTGCCACTCGGTCAGCGGGCGGCATTCGAGGAGCGGCAGCCGCACTCCGTCCCGCGCCGCCGCGTGCAGGCTCGGGCGGAACGCCTCGGCCAGCACCCGCGCGTCGTCCAGCGCGTGGTGCGCGTGCTGCTGGACCACGCCGAAGTGCTCCGCGAGGGACGCCAGCTTGTGGTTGGCCAGCGGCAGCCGGAGCTCCTTGGCCAGCGCGATGGTGCACAGCCGCTGCCGGACCGGCGCGGTGACCGAGGCGCGCGCGTACTCCCTGGCCAGCATCGACCAGTCGAACGCGGCGTTGTGCGCGACGAGCACGCGGCCCGCGAGCCGTTCGGACAGCTCGGCGGCGATCTCCGGGAAGAGCGGCGCCCCCTCCAGCACGTCGCTCGTCAGCCCGTGGATCCAGACCGGACCCGGATCGCGCTCCGGATTGACCAGCGTGTACCAGTGGTCCTCGACATCGCCCCGCGCGTCCAGGCGGTAGACGGCAGCGGACACTATCCGGTCGTCCCGGGCGAGCCCGGTGGTCTCCACGTCGACAACCGCGTACCCCTGCGGGTAGGCGGCGGGCCACGGTGCTGCGGTCTGCGGGTCGTCGAGCATGGTCACAGAGAATACGGGCCGACTCGGACAGTCCCCTATTCGGTGGGCGTGCACGCCCGCGGGCGGCGCGAGATGAGAACATCCCGGGATGACACGAGCGCCGGAGCACGACGAACCGCACGGTGCCGGCCTCGGCACCCGGCTCAACTGGCTCCGGGCCGCCGTGCTCGGGGCGAATGACGGTGTGGTGTCCACCGCCGGGCTCGTCGTCGGTGTCGCCGGCGCCACCGACGACCGGGGCGCCCTGCTGACGGCCGGGCTGGCCGGGCTGCTCGCCGGTTCGCTGTCCATGGCGGCCGGGGAGTACGTCTCGGTGTCCACCCAGCGCGATTCGGAGAAGGCCGCGCTGGCCACGGAGAAGCGGGAGCTCCAGGAGACCCCGGAGGAGGAACTCGCCGAGCTGACGGGCCTGTTGCAGGGCAAGGGGCTGAGCCGCGAGGTGGCCCGGGAGGCGGCCGTCCAGCTCACCGAACGCGATGCGCTGCGCGCCCACGCGGAGGTGGAGCTGGGCATCGACCCGGACGACCTGACGAACCCGTGGCACGCGGCGGGCGCCAGCTTCCTCGCGTTCACCGTCGGCGCCCTGCTCCCGCTGCTGGCCATCGTGCTGCCCCCGTCCGCCGCCCGGGTCCCGGTGACCGTGCTCTCCGTTCTCGCGGTGCTGGCCGTGACGGGCTGGTGGAGCGCCCGCCTGGGCGAGGCTGCGGCGGGCCCGGCGGTGCTGCGGAACATGGGCGGGGGAGCGGTGGCCATGGCGGTGACGTATGCGGCGGGGCATTTGCTGGGGGCGGCTGGGGTTTAGCGGCGCAACTTCCATTCCCGGCACGGCAGTTCCTCTCCCAGAGCCACACCGGTGCAGCGATCGTGCGACGCGCACCCTGTCGGAAGTCACCAAAGAGCGCCGACCGCAGGTCTCCCATACTTGTTGGTAACAACATCTGGCCCCCGGCCGGACCCGGCCCTACCGTGCAGGCATGCCGACGAACCTGCCCGACGTAGTGCTCTGGTCCATACCGGCCTTCGTCCTGCTCACCGTCCTGGAGATGGCGCTGCACCACTTCCATCCCGATGAGGACGCCGCCGGGTACGAGGCGAAGGACGCCGCCACCAGCATCACCATGGGGCTGGGCAGCCTGGTCTTCGACCTGATGTGGAAAGTGCCCATCGTCGCCCTCTACACCGCGGTGTACGAGCTGACGCCGCTGCGCGTCCCGGTCCTGTGGTGGACGGTCCCGCTGATGCTGCTCGCGCAGGACTTCTTCTACTACTGGTCCCACCGCGGCCACCACGTCATCCGCATCCTGTGGGCCTGCCACGTCGTCCACCACTCCAGCGAGAAGTTCAACCTCTCCACCGCGCTGCGCCAGCCCTGGACCTCGCTGACCTCCTGGCCGTTCTACCTGCCGCTCATCGCGTGCGGGGTGCACCCGGCGGCGCTCGCGTTCTGCTCGTCGGCCAACCTCGTCTACCAGTTCTGGGTGCACACCGAGCGGATCGACAAGCTGCCCCGGCCCTTCGAGTACGTGCTCAACACGCCCTCGCACCACCGGGTGCACCACGCCTCGCAGGGCGGCTACCTGGACCGCAACTTCGGCGGCATCCTCATCGTGTGGGACCGCTGGTTCGGCTCGTTCGCGCAGGAGACGGTGCGGCCGGTCTACGGGCTCACCAAGAACATCCACACGTACAACCCGCTGCGCGTCGCCACCCACGAGTACGCCGCCATCGCCCGCGACGTCCGTGCGGCGGGCAGCTGGGGCGAGCGGGCCGGGCGGATCTTCCGCGGCCCGGGCTGGCGGCCGTCCGGTGCCCCCACCGCCCCCGTCGCCGTTGCCGCGCCCGCTCCCGTCGCCGCGCCCGCCCCTGAGGGCACCGCATGAACGAGCGCTTCGCCCGGCCCCTGCTCGTCGCCTTCCTCGTCGCGTGCGCCGCCGACCTCGTCGGCGTGCTCACCGGCCCCGACTGGCTCCACCTCGGCGCCAAGCCGCTCCTGATGCCGCTGCTCGCCGGATACGCCCTCGCCCGGCGCGGGCCGAGGCTGCTGATCGCGGCGCTGCTGTGCGGCTGGGCGGGCGATGTGTTCCTGCTGATCGACTCCGACCTGGCGTTCCTCGTCGGGATGGCCGGGTTCGCCGCCGGGCACGTCTGCTACCTGGTGCTGTTCGGGCGGGCGCGCGGGGCGCTGATCCCGGCGCTCGTGTACGCCGTCGTGCTCACCGTGTTCCTCGTCCTCATCTGGGACGGGCTGCCGGCCGGGCTGCGGATCCCGATGGCCGGCTACAGCCTGCTGCTGACCGCCATGGCGTACCGCTCCGGCGTCCTCGGCCGGTACGCGGCGGCCGGCGGGGCCCTCTTCCTGCTCTCCGACGCGCTCATCGCCACCGGCATCGCCAACTGGCCCCAGCTCCCGGCCCCCGGCTTCTGGGTGATGCTCACCTACGTCGCCGCGCAGCTCCTGCTCACCCTGGGGGCGCTGGGCCCGGCCCGGCGGGAAGCCGCGCCGGGGGCGTACCGTGAAAGGAGTATCAGCATCTGAGATCAGCAAGGACCCCCACGCATGCGCGCCACCGTTATCCACGCCCCCCACGACATCCGCGTCGAGGAGGTGCCCGACCCGGTGATCCAGCAGCCCACCGACGTGGTGCTGAGGGTCCTGCGGGCCTGCATCTGCGGCAGCGACCTGTGGGCCTACCGGGGTGAGTCCGCCCGGCAGCCGGGCCAGCGCATCGGCCACGAGTTCCTCGGGATCGTCGAGGAGGCCGGGTCCGAGGTGCGCGGCTTCTCCGCCGGGGACCTGGTCGTCGCCCCGTTCGTCTGGTCCGACGGCACCTGCGCGTACTGCGCCGAGGGCCTGACCACCTCCTGCCCGCAGGGCGGCTTCTGGGGCTCGGTGGGCTCCGACGGCGGGCAGGGCGAGGCCGTCCGCGTCCCCTTCGCCGACGGCACCCTGGTCGCCCTGCCCGCCGCCGCGGCCTCCGACGACCGGCTGCTCACCGCCCTGCTGGCCCTTTCCGACGTGCTCGGCACCGGCCACCACGCGGCGGTCGGCGCGGGCGTACGGGCCGGCTCGACCGTCGCCGTCGTCGGGGACGGGGCCGTCGGGCTGTGCGGGGTGATGGCCGCCAAGCGGCTCGGCGCGGAGCGGATCATCGCGCTCGGCCGGCACGCGGCGCGCACGGACATCGCCCGCGACTTCGGCGCCACGGACGTCGTCGCCGAGCGCGGCGATGCGGCGGTCGCGGCCGTGCGGGAGCTGCTCGGCGGCGAGGGCGCGCACAGTGTGATCGAGGCCGTGGGCACCGAGCAGTCGATGCGCACCGCCGTCGGCATCACCCGGGACGGCGGGGCGATCGGCTACGTGGGCGTCCCGCACGGCAGTGGCACCGGACTCGACCTCGGCGACATGTTCAACCGGAACATCGCGCTGCGCGGCGGCGTCGCCCCCGTGCGCACGTACATCCCGGAGCTGCTGCCCGACGTGCTGGACGGCACCATCGACCCCTCGCCCGTCTTCGACCTGTCCGTCGGGCTCGACGGCGTACCGGCCGGCTACAAGGCGATGGACGGGCGCACGGCGCTGAAGGTCCTCATCACGCCGTGAACCACCCGTGACCCGGCGGTCCGGGGGCCGTGACGCACCGGCCCCCGGACCCCGGCGTCACCAGCGCACGGCGTCCAGCGCGTCCACCACACCGGCCCCGTAGAAGCCGTTGCGGTTCTTGCCGCCCTCGCAGACCGCGTCGGCCGTGCCGTCACCGTCGATGTCGTACGGGGCGTCGCACGCCTTCGCGTCCGCCTCCAGGGTCAGCAGCGCCTTGACCGCGGCGGGCGGGGCGTACGGGTGCTTCGACTTGATCAGGGCCACGACGCCGGCGACGTGCGGGGACGCCATCGACGTACCGGCCTTGTAGCCGTACTTGCCGCCCGGCAGCGTCGAGAGGATCAGTCCGCTCGTCGCCGGGGGCTCCGGCGTCTGGTAGATCGTCGAGTCCCCGCCGGGCGCGGCCACGTCGATGACCCCGTTCCCGTAGTTCGAGTACGACGCCTTCAGGCCCTTCGCGCCCGTCGCCGAGACCGTGACGACGCCCGGGAGCATCGTCGGGATGTCCAGGCACTGGCGCGGGTCGACGGTGCGGCCGCCCGGGGTGGTGTCATTCGGGCTGGTCGTGTCCTCGATGGAGTCCGCCGCCAGGTCCTCGGCGGAGTTCCCGGCGGCCGCGACGTTGACCGCGCCCTTCAGCTCGGCGTACCGGGTGGCCCGGTACACGGCCTCGACCAGGGCGCCCTGGTCCGGGTCGTTCTTGCAGTTGTACATCCACGGGTCGGTGTAATAGCTGTTGTTGGTGACGTCGACCCCGTGGTCGGCGGCCCAGACGAAGCCGCAGACCACGGACTCGGTGTAGAAGAAGCCGTCCGGGTTGGCGACCTTGATGCCGGACACCTTCACGCCCGGCGCCACGCCCGTCACACCGATGCCGTTCTTGGCCGCCGCGATGGTGCCGGCGACATGGGTGCCGTGGTCGCTCTCGCCGGGGTTCGGACGCCAGGCGCCCTCCGTGGTGTCCGGGGCGCCCGACACGCAGTTCGCGGAGGCCGCGCGGTCGAAGTTGGGCGCGAGGTCCGGGTGGGTGTCGTCCACCCCGGTGTCGATGACCGCGACCGTCACCCTGGAGCTGCCCAGCGACTTCTGGTGGGCCTTGTCCGCCTTGATGGCCGGCAGGTCCCACTGCAGGGGCTCCATCGGGTCCTGGTCGGCCGTCGCCTTCGCCGCCGCGGCCTTCTCCTGCGCGGCCGTCAGGGGCTGCTCGACCCCGATGTCCTTGGTGGCCTGGGGCACGATCGGGTTGGTCCGCGTGGCGCCCGCCGACTGGACGCCCCTGACCTGGCGGACCGTCTTCGCGAAGTCCGGGTTCTGCGAGTGGACGACGATGACGCCGATCCGGTCATAGGCGATCACCACCGTGCCGCCGGCCCGTTCTATCGCCTTGCGCACCTGCTTGACGGTCCCCGGACCGCCCTGGGTGTTGACCACGTACGACAGTTCCGGTCCGTCCGCCGCCGCCGCGGCGGGGGCACCGTGCCCCGCCGGGGCGGCGGAGGCGACCCCCGCCGGCAGGAAGCCGAGCGAGGCGGTGAGGGCCAATCCGACGGGCAGCGTCAGTGCGCGCGTCCGTCCGGATCCCAGATGAGCCATGGGGTCTCCACTTCATCCGTGTCAGCCGACCGGACACGAGGCGTGTCCGGTCGCGTACATGACCAGTGAAGCTAGCGCCGATCATCCCGGCACATCAATCGATTCGCGCGAACACGTGCACATCGGACCCCCCGAAGGGGTGACGGAGAGAAGCGGCGAACCCAAGTGAACCGCTTCGCCGCGCGTTGCGTGCCGTTGTCAGGGGAAGCGCACCACCACCCCCTGAACACGAGGTCCCCAGTGCAACCCACCGTCCCCACCACCGCACCCGCGTCGCGAGGAGAATCCGTGGCTACCGATGCACCGCCGCCCGAGGGCAGTACGGAGAAGAGCCCTGCCCAGCCCACGACCGAGGCGTTCCTCGCGGAGCAGGGCAGCGCGGAGTTCGGCGAACTGCGCCGCTCCTACCGTTCGTTCGCCTTCCCGCTGACCATCGCCTTCGTCCTCTGGTACCTGCTCTACGTGCTGCTCTCCAATTACGCGGGCGGCTTCATGGGCACCAAGGTCTTCAGCAACATCAACGTGGCCTTCGTCTTCGGCCTCGCCCAGTTCGTCACCACCTTCCTCATCGCCTGGTTCTACTCGCGCCACGCCAACGCGAAGCTGGACCCGAAGGCCGAGGCCATCAAGGACCGCATGGAGGCCGACGCATGAGCGCCGCGTACCACTCCCACACCGCCGTGACCCTCGCCGCCTCGTCCACCAGCGAGCACCGGCCGCTCATCATCACGCTGTTCGCGGTCTTCGTCGCCGCCACCCTCGGCATCACCGTCTGGGCCGGCCGCCAGACCCGCAGCGCCTCCGACTTCTACGCGGGCGGGCGGCAGTTCACCGCCTTCCAGAACGGACTCGCGGTCTCCGGCGACTACATGTCCGCCGCGTCCTTCCTCGGCATCGCCGGCGCCATCGCCCTCTTCGGCTACGACGGCTTCCTCTACTCGATCGGCTTCCTCGTCGCCTGGCTGGTGGCGCTCCTGCTCGTCGCCGAACCCCTGCGCAACTCGGGCCGCTACACCATGGGCGACGTCCTCGCCTACCGGATGCGCCAGCGCCCGGTGCGCACCGCGGCGGGCGTCTCCACCATCATCGTGTCGATCTTCTATCTGCTGGCTCAGATGGCGGGCGCCGGAGCGCTGGTCACCCTGCTCCTCGGCATCAGCAGCGACGGCGGAAAGATCCTCATCGTTGCGCTGGTCGGCGTACTGATGATCGTCTACGTCACCATCGGCGGCATGAAGGGCACCACCTGGGTCCAGATGGTCAAGGCCGTCCTGCTCATCGCGGGCGCCCTCCTGATGACCCTCATGGTGCTGTGGAAGTTCGACTTCAACGTCTCCGACCTGCTGGGCACCGCCGCCGAGAAGAGCGGCCACGGCTCCGCGTTCCTGGAGCCCGGACTGAAGTACGGCGCCACCGGCACCTCGAAGCTGGACTTCCTCTCCCTCGGCATCGCCCTCGTCCTCGGCACCGCCGGCCTCCCGCACATTCTGATCCGCTTCTACACGGTGCCCACCGCCAAGGCCGCCCGTAAGTCCGTCAACTGGGCCATCGGCATCATCGGCGCCTTCTACCTGATGACCATCGCCCTGGGCTTCGGCGCCGCCGCGCTGATCGGCCCGAAGAACATCGCCGCGCCCGGCAACACCGCCGCCCCGCAGCTCGCCGAATACCTCGGAGGCGTGGGCACCACCGGCGGCGCGATCATGCTCGCCGTCATCTCCGCCGTCGCCTTCGCCACCATCCTCGCCGTCGTCGCCGGACTGACCCTCGCCTCCTCGTCCTCCTTCGCGCACGACATCTACGCCAACGTCATCCGCAAGGGACAGGCCACCGAGCAGGAGGAGATGAAGGCAGCCCGCTGGTCCACCGTCTTCATCGGCGCCGCCGCGATCGTCCTCGGCGTCTTCGCCCGCGACATGAACGTCGCCGGGCTCGTCGCCCTCGCCTTCGCCGTCGCCGCCTCCGCCAACCTGCCGACGATCCTCTACAGCCTCTTCTGGAAGCGCTTCACCACCCGGGGCGCGCTGTGGTCGATCTACGGCGGCCTGGCCTCCTCCGTGCTCCTGGTGCTGTTCTCGCCGGTCGTCTCCGGCAACGAGAAGTCCTCGATGTTCAAGGGCGTCGACTTCGCCTGGTTCCCGCTGGAGAACCCCGGCCTGATCTCCATCCCGCTCGGCTTCCTGCTCGGCTGGATCGGCTCGCTCCTGTCCAAGGAGGAGCCGGACAAGGGCAAGTACGCCGAACTGGAGGTCAAGTCCCTCACCGGCATCGGGGCCCACTGACCCCGTGCCCGTACGAGGCCGCGTCGTAGGGTCCTACGACGCGGCCTCGCCGCACCTCGTGCCAAACGGGCCCCTCCACCGCCACCGGTCTCGCGTAGGCTCGAAAGAGTCAGATACCGCGACCGGGAAGTCACCGGGGGAGGGGGCCCACCGTGCTCATCGACACCTACGAGCGGGTCGCCACCGACCTGCGCGTCTCGCTCACCGACCGGTGCAACCTCCGCTGCACCTACTGCATGCCCGAGGAGGGCCTGCAGTGGCTGGGCAAGCCGGACCTGCTCACCGACGACGAGATCGTCCGGCTCGTCCGCATCGCCGTCACCCGGCTCGGCGTGACCGAGGTCCGCTTCACCGGCGGGGAACCGCTGCTGCGCCCCGGCCTCGTCTCCATCGTCCAGCGGTGCGCCGGGCTGGACCCCCGCCCGAGGATGTCCCTCACCACCAACGGCATCGGGCTCAAGCGGACCGCCGCCGCCCTCAAGGACGCCGGCCTCGACCGGGTCAACGTCTCGCTCGACACCCTGCGGCCCGAGGTGTTCAAGACCCTCACCCGTCGCGACCGCCACCACGACGTGCTGGCCGGCCTGGAGGCCGCCCGCGAGGCCGGGCTCACCCCCGTCAAGGTCAACACCGTCCTGATGCCGGGGCTCAACGACGACGAGGCCCCCGACCTGCTCGCCTGGGCCGTCGAGCACGGTTACGAGCTCCGCTTCATCGAGCAGATGCCGCTGGACGCTCAGCACGGCTGGAAGCGCGACGGCATGATCACCGCGGGTGACATCCTCGCCTCGCTGCGCACCCGCTTCGACCTCACCCCCGAGGAGGACGCCGAGCGCGGCTCCGCCCCCGCCGAGCGCTGGACCGTCGACGGCGGACCGCACCGGGTCGGCGTCATCGCCTCCGTCACCCGCCCCTTCTGCCGGGCCTGCGACCGCACCCGGCTCACCGCCGACGGGCAGGTCCGCACCTGCCTCTTCGCCCGCGAGGAGACCGACCTGCGCGGCGCGCTGCGCTCCGAGGCGCCCGACGAGGAGATCGCCCGCCTCTGGGAGCAGGCGATGTGGGGCAAGAAGGCCGGATCCGGACTTGACGACCCGAGCTTCCTCCAGCCCGACCGCCCGATGTCCGCGATCGGCGGCTGACCCCGTCCCGGTCACGAGGACGCGGGGCGCGCCTCCCACTCGGCCAGCGTCACCACGTCCTTGAGGAAGCCCCGCACCCCGAGGAACGAGGACAGGTGCTCCCGGTGCTCCTCACAGGCCAGCCACGTCTTGCGGCGCTCCGGCGTGTGCAGCTTCGGATTGTTCCAGGCCAGCACCCAGACGGCGTCGGCCCGGCAGCCCTTGGCCGAACACACGGGGGCGGGATTCTCGGCGGATTCCGGGGAGTTCACGGACTCACCCTAATCTCTCGCTTCCCGGGAGCCCGAGGGGCCGTTGGCCGAGTGGAAGTGGGGGCTGACGTGCGAAGTGCTCGGCCCGGACTTCCGGAGCCGAGCACTTGCCGTCGACGGTGGGATCAGGTCGTGTTCTCGCGGCGGGCTCGGGCGGTCGCGGGGAGCGCGGCCGTGAGCAGGGTGAGCGCGGCAGCGGCGGATTGCTCACCGACCCATGGTGCAGCCGCGACGATGACGATGACGATGATCAGCCAGGTGCGGTGATCATCCAGCCCGTCGAGCGGATGTCTCCGCGGTCCGTGTCTCATGTGAGGTGACCCCTTTCGCATGGGCGTTGAGGGGTTGGCGCCAGCCCGACGGCAACTATGGCACGCGTGTCCGGGGGCGGTGCACCGGAACTCCGTGACTGATCTGAGCTTTTCTTGAGCTTCGGGGGGCGTGCGGGCGGATGAGGAAAAGCCCGTCAGCGGTCTGACGGGCTTCGTGGGGGCAGGGGGGGGCGACAGGGCGCGCCCTGCGGCGCGTCCGCTGCCGGACATGGCGACGCCGGGCAGCCACGGGGGGAGCTGCCCGGCGTCGGTCCGTCGCTCCGACGGGGGATGCGGAGCGCGTGGCAAGTATGTCACGCACACCCTGTCGCGGTGCACCGGAACTTCATGATTGATCTGAGCTTTTCTTGAGCTTGGGCCCGTCGTGGGCTCAGTCGTGCTCCGTCCCATCCGGAGACCGGAAACCGCGTCCGGACTGCGGTGAGGGCACGGCCGTACCGGCGTCGAGCGCCGGGTACGACTGGGGCGGCAGGACGAACGTCGACGGCAGCGCGGGGCTCGTCTCGCGGCCCGCGTTGGCGATCACGACGGCCACGTACGGCAGCAGCACTCCGAGGCCGAGCGCCACGAACGCGATGTGCCGCTCCACGTTCCACAGGACGGCGGCGGCCACCACCGACACCGTGCGCACGCTCATCGAGATCACATAGCGGCGCTGTCTGCCGCGCACGTCCTCGGCGAGTCCCTGCCGGGCCCCCGTGATCCGGAAGACCTCCGCACCACCCTGTTTGCGCACCACGTCCCCACCAACCTTCCCCGGCCCCGGACCGGCCGCTCCTACGCTACGCCCGGCCTCCGCCGCGTACGAGACCGGGTCGCGCCAATTGCGTGCATTCCGCCCCTGGCCCGCACGGACCCCCACAACGTGCGGCTGAGCGCCGCAGCGCCGAGACTGGGCGGGACATGCGCGACACCGTGTCGCACAAGGAGGCAGCACATGGGCTGGTTGTGGGCAATCATCGTGGGCCTGGTGCTCGGACTGATCGCCAAGGCGATCCTGCCGGGCAAACAGCAGATCCCCCTCTGGCTGACGATCATCTGCGGCATGGTCGGCAGCATCCTCGGAAATGCTGTCGCCACGTGGATCGGCGTCAACGACACCAAGGGCATCGACTGGACGCGCCATGTGCTCCAGCTCATCGGCGCGGTCGTGATCGTCGGTCTCGGCGACATGCTGTACGCCTCGCTGCGGGGCAACAGACAGCGCACCTGAATCCCCCGGAACCCACGGCGGAGGCCGGGCACGCTCCATGCGCGCCCGGCCTCCGTCATGCGGTACGGATACGGCTCAGCCGGCCGTGACCTCGATCGCCGCCAGGTTCTTCTTGCCCCGGCGCAGCACCAGCCAGCGCCCGTGCAGCAGCTCCTCGCGGGCCGGGACGGCCTCGCCGTCGACGGCCTTGACGTTGTTCACGTACGCGCCGCCCTCCTTGACCGTGCGCCGCGCCCCCGACTTGCTCGGCGCCAGACCGGCCTCCACCAGGAGGTCCACCAGCGGGCCCAGCTCGGTGACCCGGGCGTGCGGCACCTCGGACAGGGCGGCGCCCAGCGTCGCCTCGTCCAGCTCGCCGAGCTCACCCTGACCGAACAGGGCCTTCGACGCGGCGACGACCGCAGCGCACTGGTCCGCCCCGTGGACGAGCGTCGTCAGCTCCTCGGCCAGCGCGCGCTGCGCCGTCCGCGCCTGCGGGCGCTCCTCGGTGACCTTCTCCAGCTCCTCCAGCTCGGCCGGGGTCCGGAAGCTGAGGATGCGCATGTAGCGCGAGATGTCGCGGTCGTCCACGTTCAGCCAGAACTGGTAGAACGCGTACGGCGTCGTCATCCCGGGGTCGAGCCAGACGGCCCCGCCCTCCGACTTGCCGAACTTGGTGCCGTCCGCCTTCGTCATCAGCGGCGTCGCCAGCGCGTGCACCTCGGCGCCCGGCTCCAGGCGGTGGATCAGGTCCAGGCCGGCCGTGAGGTTGCCCCACTGGTCGCTGCCGCCCTGCTGGAGGGTGCAGCCGTAGCGGCGGTACAGCTCCAGGAAGTCCATGCTCTGGAGCAGCTGGTAGCTGAACTCGGTGTAACTGATGCCCTCGTCGGACTCCAGCCGTCGGGCGATGGACTCCTTGGTCAGCATCTTGTTGACCCGGAAGTGCTTGCCGATGTCCCGCAGGAACTCGATCGCGGACAGGCCCGCGGTCCAGTCCAGGTTGTTCACCATGACCGCGGCGTTCTCGCCCTCGAAGGACAGGAACGGCTCGATCTGCGAACGCAGCCGGGTCACCCACTGGGCGACCGTCTCCGGGTCGTTCAGCGTGCGCTCCGCGGTCGGCCGGGGGTCACCGATCTGGCCGGTGGCCCCGCCCACCAGGGCGAGCGGCCGCAGCCCGGCCTGCTGGAGCCGGCGCATCGTGAGCACCTGCACCAGATGGCCGACGTGCAGGCTGGCCGCGGTCGGGTCGTAGCCGCAATAGAAGGTGACGGGACCGTCCGCGAGAGCCTTGCGCAATGCGTCCTCGTCGGTGGACTGGGCGAACAGCCCGCGCCACTTCAGCTCGTCGACGATGTCCGTCACGGTTCCAGTGCTCCTTAAGGCGATACGTTTTACGTGTCAGTCTAGGCCGGTCAGACGCCCCGGCTGACCGAGCTCATGTTGAAGTCCGGGATGCGCAGCGCGGGCATCGCGGCCCGGGTGAACCAGTCGCCCCACTCACGCGGCAGCGTCTTCTCGGTGCGGCCCGCCTCGGTGGCCCGGGAGAGCAGGTCGACGGGGGACTCGTTGAACCGGAAGTTGTTCACCTCGCCCACCACCTCGCCGTCCTCCACCAGGTAGACCCCGTCCCGGGTCAGCCCGGTCAGCAGCAGCGTGGCCGGGTCCACCTCGCGGATGTACCAGAGGCAGGTCAGCAGCAGCGCGCGGCCGGTCGTCGCGGCGACCATCTCCTCCAGCGACCGTTCGCCCCCGCCCTCCAGGAGGAGGTTGTCGATCGCCGGGGCGAGCGGGAGCCCGGTCAGTGCCGCGGTGTGCCGGGTCGTCGTCAGCTGCTCCAGGCGGCCGCCGGCGATCCAGTCGGTCCGGGCCAGCGGCAGCCCGTTGTCGAAGACCGAGCCGCCGTCGCCGGAGGAGTGCGCGATAACGAAGGGGGCCGACTCCAGGCCCGGCGCGTGCGGGTCGCTGCGCAGGGTCAGCGGCAGCGGGGACAACGTCTCGCCGAGCCGGGTACCGCCGCCCGGCTTGGAGAACACCGTCCGGCCCTCCGCCGCGTCCCGCGCCGTGGACGACCAGAGCTGGTAGATCAGCAGGTCGGCGACCGCGGTCGGCGGCAGCAGCGTCTCGTACCGCCCGGCGGGCAGCTCGATCCGGCGCTCCGCCCAGCCGAGCCGCCGCGCCAGCTCCGCGTCCAGCTCGGCCGGGTCGACGTCCTTGAAGTCCCGCGTGGAGCGGCCCGCCCAGGCGGAACGGGTGCGGTCGGGCGACTTGGCGTTCAGCTCCAGCGTGCCGTTCGGCTGGTCGTGGCGCAGCCGCAGCCCCGTGGAGGTGCCCAGGTACGTGGAGGTCATCTGGTGGTGGGCGAAGCCGTACAGCTCGCGCCCCCCGGACCGGGCCCGGGCGAAGGCGTCCCCGAGGGCCGGCGCGAACGCGGCGAACACATCGGAGTCCGTCTCGGCGGGCGCGTCCGTGAAGTCGGGCGACGCCGGCACCCCGGTGACCAGCGGCTGGGCGTCCTCGGCCGGTCCCGCGGACCGCGCGGCGGCCTCGGCGGCCCGGACCAGCGGCTCCAGGTCCTCGGCGGTGACGGCGGCCCGGGACACCACGGCGGACGCGGTGCCCTCGGCTCCGTCGACCGTGGCGACGACGGTCAGGGTCCGGCCCCGGGTCACCCCGTTGGTGGTCAGCGCGTTGCCGGCCCAGCGCAGATTGGCCGACGACTCCTCGTCCGCGATGACCACACAGCCGTCGGCGGTGGACAGTTCGAGCGCCCGCTCGACGATCTCGTACGGCTTGCTGACGCGGCTCATCGCCCGGCCTCCTGCGTCGTGTTCAGGCTGTGCTCTCCCGGGGGACGACCCCCGGACCCCCAGCCGGTTCCGTGGTCGCCGCTCATCGCCCGGCCTCCTGCGTCGTGTTCAGAATGTTCACGCCCCGGAACAGGGCGGAGGGGCAGCCGTGCGAGACCGCCGCGACCTGGCCCGGCTGGGCCTTGCCGCAGTTGAAGGCGCCGCCCAGTACGTACGTCTGCGGGCCGCCGACCTTCTCCATCGAGCCCCAGAAGTCCGTCGTCGTCGCCTGGTACGCGACATCGCGCAGCTGTCCGGCCAGCCTGCCGTTCTCGATGCGGAAGAACCGCTGCCCGGTGAACTGGAAGTTGTACCGCTGCATGTCGATGGACCACGACCGGTCCCCGACCACGTAGATCCCGCGCTCCACCCCGCCGATCAGGTCCTCCGTGGAGAGCCCGCCCGGGTCCGGCCGCAACGACACATTCGCCATGCGCTGCACGGGGACATGGCCGGGGGAGTCCGCGTAGGCGCACCCGTTGGACCGGCCGAGGCCGGTGAGCTTCGCGATGCGGCGGTCCGTCTGGTAGCCCACCAGCGTTCCGTCCTTCACGAGGTCCCAGGACTGCGCCTCGACGCCCTCGTCGTCGTAGCCGACCGTCGCGAGCCCGTGCTCGGCGGTGCGGTCCCCCGTCACGTTCATGACGGGCGAGCCGTACGCCAGCTTGCCCATCTGGTCGAACGTGGCGAACGACGTTCCCGCGTAGGCCGCCTCGTAACCCAGCGCCCGGTCCAGCTCCGTGGCGTGGCCGATCGACTCGTGGATGGTCAGCCACAGGTTGGACGGGTCGACGACCAGGTCGTACGTCCCCGCCTCCACGCTCGGCGCCCGCATCTTCTCGGTCAGCAGCCCGGGGATGCGCTCCAGTTCCGCGTCCCAGTCCCAGCCGGTCCCGGTCAGGTACTCCCAGCCGCGCCCCACCGGCGGCGCGATGGTGCGCATCGAGTCGAACTCGCCGGTCGCCGAGTCCACCGCCACGGCCGTGAACTCCGGGTGCAGCCGGACCCGCTGCTGCGTGGTGACCGTGCCCGCCGTGTCCGCGTAGAACTTGTTCTCGTGAACGGTCATCAGCGAGGCGTCCACATGCGCCACGCCCTCGGCCGCCAGCAGCCGCGCGCTCCACTCGGCGAGCAGTCCGGCCTTCTCCCCGGCCGGTACGTCGAAGGGGTCGACCTCGTAAGCCGAGACCCAGGTGCGCTCCCCGTGCGAGGGCTCGTCCGCCAGCTCCACCCTCTCGTCGGAACCCGCCGCCGCGATCACCTTCGCCGACAGCTTGGCCATCGCGACGGCCTGCGAGGCGACCCGCGCCGCCGCGTCCATCGTCAGATCGACGCCCGAGGCGAACCCCCAGGCCCCGCCGTGCACGACGCGGACCGCGTAACCGAGGTCGGTGGTGTCGGAGCCCCCGGCGGGCCGGGCGTCCCGCAGCCGCCAGGTGGCACTGCGCACCCGCTCGAACCGGAAGTCGGCGTGCGCCGCCCCGAGCGCCCGCGCCCGGGCGAGCGCCGCGTCGGCGAGGGCCCGTAGCGGAAGCGCCAGGAACGACTGATCTACCTCATGGGGCACGGGCGGGCTCTCCTTCGCGGTCACATACCCTCGGATCGTTTACGAGGCAGTGAAGCACGGCCCACGCACCGTCGCGGACGATTTCCCCGGGCCGGCCCGGACCTCGGACTGTAGGAACCCGACAGTGCCCGGCCAAAGGCGCTGTCAGGGGCCGATTCTCCGCCGCGCGGACGGTACCGATAGGTTTCCGAGGTACCAGACCGCTAACGAAAGGGTGATCCGTTGAGCCGCTCGGTTCTCGTCACCGGAGGAAACCGGGGCATCGGCCTCGCCATCGCCCGCGCTTTCGCCGACAACGGCGACAAGGTCGCGATCACCTATCGTTCCGGCGAGCCGCCCGCCGAGCTCATCGAAGCCGGTGTTCTCGCGGTCCGTTGCGACATCACGGACCCCGAGCAGGTGGAGCAGGGCTACAAGGAGATCGAGGAGAAGCACGGCAACGTGGAGGTGCTGGTCGCCAACGCCGGTATCACCAAGGACCAGTTGCTGATGCGCATGTCCGAGGAGGACTTCACGTCCGTCCTCGACACCAACCTCACCGGCACCTTCCGGGTCGTCAAGCGCGCCAACCGCGGCATGCTCCGCGCCAAGAAGGGCCGCGTCGTCCTGATCTCCTCGGTCGTCGGCCTCCTCGGCTCGGCCGGCCAGGCCAACTACGCGGCGTCCAAGGCCGGTCTGGTCGGATTCGCCCGGTCCCTGGCGCGCGAGCTCGGCTCGCGGAACATCACTTTCAACGTCGTCGCGCCCGGCTTCGTGGACACCGACATGACGCAGGTGCTCACCGAGGAGCAGCGCAAGGGCATCGTGGCCCAGGTGCCGCTCGCGCGTTACGCGCAGCCCGAGGAGATCGCCGCCGCGGTGCGCTTCCTCGCCTCCGACGACGCGTCGTACATCACTGGAGCCGTCATCCCCGTTGACGGCGGATTGGGCATGGGTCACTGATCACCATGAGCGGAATTCTCGACGGCAAGCGCATCCTCATCACGGGTGTGCTGATGGAGTCGTCCATCGCGTTCCACGCCGCCAAGGTGGCGCAGGAGCAGGGCGCGGAGGTCATCCTGACCGCGTTCCCGCGGCCCACGCTGACCGAGCGCATCGCCAAGAAGCTCCCCAAGCCCGCCAAGGTCATCGAGCTGGACGTGACCAACCAGGAGCACCTGGACCGCCTCGCCGGCCTGGTCCGCGACGAGCTGGGCTCGCTGGACGGCGTCGTGCACTCCATCGGCTTCGCGCCGCAGGACGCGCTCGGCGGCAACTTCCTCAACACCCCGTTCGAGTCGGTCTCCACGGCGATGCACGTCTCGGCGTTCTCGCTGAAGTCGCTCGCCATGGCCTGCAAGCCGCTGATGAGCGAGGGCGGCTCGATCGTCGGCCTCACCTTCGACGCGCAGTTCGCCTGGCCGCAGTACGACTGGATGGGCCCGGCCAAGGCCGCCCTGGAGGCCACCTCCCGCTACCTGGCCCGCGACCTGGGCCCGGACGGCATCCGCTGCAACCTGATCTCGGCCGGGCCGCTCGGCTCCATGGCCGCCAAGTCCATCCCGGGCTTCGACGGGCTCGCCGACGTGTGGAACACCCGCGCGCCGCTCGCCTGGGACATGAAGGACCCGGAGCCGGCCGGCCGCGGCATCGTCGCGCTGCTCTCCGACTTCTTCCCGCGGACCACCGGCGAGATCATCCACGTCGACAGCGGCGTGCACATGATGGGCGCCTGACCTCCCGGTCCCGTAATTTCCGACCGCGCACCGCCCCCGGAGCCGTCCGAGGCGGTGCGCGGTCGTTTCTCCCCCCGGCGTACGCCTCGGCGGCGCTCAGGTCGAAAAGCCGGACGATCCACCGCAGAATGTGGAGGAACCGGACTTCCGGCCGCAGGGGAGGAGATCGCCGTGCGTCGCACACCTCGCCGAACCCGTTCCCTGCTGGCCTCCGGCGCGGTCATCGCCGCGCTGCTCGTCCCGGCCGGTCTGTACGCCGCCGGGCACGTCGGAGCCGCCGGTGCGGCCGCACCGCCCGCGCCCAGCCCCGAGCCCGCCGGCTCCGAGTGCCGTACGTCCATCGAGGGCTCCCGGGTCGTCGCCTACTGCCACAACCCGTACCCCTCGGCCGACCGCGTCCAGCTGCACACCGAGTGCGCCCGCTGGTGGGACGTGGACGCGGACGCCGAGCCGGTGACGGTCAAGCCGGGGAGCACGGTGCGCCTGGCCGACCGCTGCTGGAAGGAAGTCGCCTCCGCCTGGGTCACCCACAGCGCGGCGCCCTAGGGGCCGGGCCTAGACCCGGTCCGCCAGGCAGTTGAACGCGTGGCTCGCGGCCTCCGTCGCCGCCGTCTCCGCGTCGCCCGCCCGGATCGCCTCCACCAGGCGGCTGTGATCCATGTGGTTCTCCGGCCGCAGCTCCTGGCCGACGTCGCCGCGCAGGTAGTCCCGCAGCAGGTCGCCCAGGTCCGCGTAGAGCCCCGTCAGCACGTCGTTGTGGGAAGCGGCCACCACAGCCAGGTGCAGCGTCGCGTCGGCCGCCACGAACGCCTCCGCGTCCCCCGCCGCCCAGGTCTCCTCGCGCCGCCGCATCAGCGCGTCCAGCTGCCTCAGGTCCCGCTCGGTGCGCCGGACCGCCGCGAGCCGCGCCGCCGAGGACTCCAGGGTCGACCGGAGCTCCGCGATGTGGCGCGGGTCCGCCGAGGCGAACCGGCGGTGCATCACCCCGGCCAGCTCACTGGTGGCGACCACATAGGTGCCCGAGCCCTGCCGGATGTCCAGCAGCCCGTTGTGCGCGAGCGCCCGGACCGCCTCACGGACCGTGTTACGGGCCACCCCCAGCTGCTCCACCAGCTCGGGTTCGGTCGGGATACGGGAACCCACCGGCCACTCGCCCGTGGTGATCTGGTTCCTCAGCTGGGCAATCACCTGGTCGGCGAGTGCCGAACGCCTCGGGGACGTCAGCGCCATGGTGCTCCTCGGTCGCAACTGCTCATGGGCCCGATCTTCTCAGGGTCCGGTGGGCGGACGGAATGGACAACCAATCATCCCATGATTCTATGATGGCCTCATGCGTGACGAAGAGACGACACCCCAGACCGCGACCGGGACCCTGAGCCCCGGCGCCCCGGCGGCCACCCGCGCCGACGCCCCCGCACCGCGGACCGGCCCCGCGCCGTGGACGCTGCGCCTGGTCGCCATCGGGCTCGTCCTCACCGCGCTCAACCTCCGGCCCGCCATCACCAGCCTCGGCGCCCTCCTCGAAGAGGTCCGGGACGGGCTGCACATGAGCGGCAGCGTCGCCGGGGTGCTCACCTCCGTGCCCCCGCTCTGCTTCGCGGTCTTCGGCGTCATGGCACCCCGCCTCGCCCGCCGCTTCGGCCCCGGTGCGGTGGTCTGCGCGGGCATGGTCGCCATCACGGCGGGCCTGGTGATCCGGCCCCTGGTCGGCGGCACCGCGGGCTTCCTCGCCGCCAGCGCCCTGGCCCTCATGGGCATCGCCGTCAGCAACGTCCTGATGCCGGTGATCGTCAAGCGCTGGTTCCCCGACCGCGTCGGCTCCATGACCGGGCTCTATTCCATGGCCCTGGCCCTCGGCACCTCGCTCGCCGCCGCCGTGACCGTGCCCCTGACCGACGCGATGGGCGGCAGCTGGAAGGCCGGGCTCGGCATCTGGGCCGTCCTGGCCGCCGCCGCGATCCTGCCCTGGATCCCGCTGCTCCGGGCCCGGGCCGCCACCCAGGAGCCCGCCCCGGCCACCGCCGCGCGGCCCGAGGCCCCCGAGCTCCGGATCACCCGCAGCCGGACCGCCTGGGCCCTCGCCTGCTTCTTCGGCCTCCAGGCCACCGCCGCGTACATCACCATGGGCTGGATGCCGCAGATCTTCCGGGACGCCGGGGTCTCCGCCGGCACCGCGGGCGTCCTGCTCGCGGTCACCATGGCCATGGGGGTCCCGCTCGCCTTCGTGATCCCGCGCGTCGCCGCCCGGATGCGCACCCAGGGCCCGATCGTCGTCTTCCTCGGCGCCTGCGGCCTCACCGGCTACGCGGGCCTCTATCTGGCCCCCTCCGGCGGCGCCTGGGCCTGGGCGCTGCTGCTCGGCATCTCGAACTGCGCGTTCCCGCTCGCGCTCACGATGATCGGCATGCGGGCCCGCAGCGGGGCCGGAGTCGTCCGGCTGTCCGCGTTCGCCCAGTCCACCGGCTATCTGATCTCGATCCCCGGCCCGCTCCTGGTCGGCGTGCTCTACCAGCACAGCGGCGGCTGGGGCGTGCCGATCGCGCTGATGGCCGCCCTGATGGTGCCGCAGATGGTCATGGGCGTCCTGGCCGGCCGGGACCGGACGATCGAGGACGAATCCTGAGATGCGAGACTGGGGCCATGTCACCTGTGCTCGATCCGAATCCCCAGAACGGTCAGAAGAAGCTGCTCCTCGTCTTCGGGGCCATGCTGCTGATCACGGTCGTCGTCGGCGTCATCGCCTCCATCGCCTCCCCGTGACGCCCCGCCCCGGCCGGGGTGGGGCTGGCACCACCTCCCCCTAGGGGGCCAGGGTCAGGGTGAAGTGGGTGGGTCACCGGATGGGAACGGCGCCCCCGCCTCCGTAGGTTCTGAGTACCAGAACCGACGACCTCCGGAGGCGGACATGCCGGCCCGTACGCACCCCACCCGCCCGGAGCCGAGCGGCGTCGACGTACGGCTGCCGTGGTGGGCCGTCGCGCTGCCCGCCGTCGCCTTCGCCGTGCTCCTGCTGCTGATCGCCGGACCCGGCCAGGCGCAGGCCGCCACCGGTGAATCGGCGACCGGCCGGCTGCTGCACCACCTGGTGGAGCTGGCGATCCGCTGACCTCCGGCGCCCGGAGGTACGAAGCCTCCAACACCCTGCGCCAGCTGGCGCGTTTCATGCGAAGCTGAGGTGTATGAGCGCCGATACATCTCGCAGGATCGTCCTTCTCAGGCATGCCAAGGCGGAATGGTCGCAGGAGTCCGACCACGAGCGGCCGCTGGCCGAGCGCGGCCGCATGGAGGCCCCCACGGTGGGCCGCAAGCTCGCCGATTCCGGGATCGTCTTCGACCTGGCCCTCTGCTCGACCGCCGTCAGAACACGCGAGACGTGGAAACTGGCCGTGCACGAGATGCCCGAGCGCCCCAGGACCGTGTACGAGGAGCGGCTCTACGACGCTTCGCTCGGCGAGCTGATCGCCCTGGTGAACGAGACCCCGGACGACGTCGCCGACCTGCTGGTCATCGGCCACAACCCCGGCATGCACGCGCTCGCCGACGCCCTCTCCGGCAGCGGCGAGGGAGACGCGCTCGCCCGGATGGCCCGCGGCGGCTTCCCGACCGCCGCCTTCGCCGTGGTCGCGTTCACCGGCCCCTGGAAGAGCGTCGAGCACGGCGTCGGCCGGCTCGCCGAGTACTGGACCCCCAACGACTGACCCGCCGCCCGTACGCGAAGGGCCCCGGCGCACACCGCGAGGTGCGCGCCGGAGCCCTGCCCGTACCAGCGGCGGAACCTACTCCACGAGGCCGTCGGCCGCCTCGACCTCCTCGCGGGTGACGCCGAGCAGATAGAGCACGGTGTCCAGGAACGGCACGTTCACCGCCGTGTGCGCGGCCTCGCGGACCACCGGCTTCGCGTTGAACGCGACCCCGAGCCCCGCCGTGTTCAGCATGTCCAGGTCATTGGCCCCGTCGCCGATCGCCACCGTCTGCGCCAGCGGCACCCCCGCCTCGGCGGCGAAGCTCCGCAGCAGCCGGGCCTTGCCCGCCCGGTCCACGATGCCCCCGGTCACCCGGCCCGTGAGCTTCCCGTCCGCGACCTCCAGCGTGTTGGCGGAGGCGAAGTCGAGCCCCAGACGCTCCTTCAGATCGTCGGTCACCTGGGTGAAACCGCCCGAGACCACGCCCACTTGGTAGCCGAGCCGCTTCAGCGTACGGATCAGCGTCCGGGCCCCCGGCGTCAGCCGGACCTCGGCGCGGACCTTCTCCACCACGGACACGTCGAGACCAGCCAGCAGCGCCACCCGGGCGTGCAGCGACTGCTCGAAGTCCAGCTCACCCCGCATCGCCCGCTCGGTCACCTCGGCGACCTCGGCCTCGCAGCCCGCGTGCGCCGCGAACAGCTCGATGACCTCGTCCTGGATCAGCGTCGAGTCGACGTCCATCACGACGAGCCGCTGCGCCCGGCGGCTCAGCCCCGCCGAGACGACCGCCACGTCCACGCCGATCCCCGCGGCCTCCGGCGCCAGCGCGGTGCGCAACTCCTCGGTCCCCGTGCCGGACACCGCGAACTCGACCGCCGTGACGGGGTACTTCGCCAGCCGGAAGATGCGGTCGATGTTCCCGCCGGTCGAGGTGATCCGGGCCGCTATGGCCGCCGTGGACTCCGCCGTCAACGGGTGCCCCAGCACGGTGACATGGGAACGGCCGACGCCACGCGGCCGGTTGTCGCCGGTGCCCGAGATGATCTCCGCCTGGAGCTTCAGCGACTCCGCCCAGCTGTGCACGGTGGCCCGCAGCTCGCCCTCGGTGGTCCCGCCCGCGGTGGGGGCGGTGACCAGCGCGCACAGGACGATACGGCCCCGGGTCACGACCTGCTCGATGTCGACCACGTCGACCGAGTAGGCGGCGAGGGTGTCGAAGAGGCCCGCGGTGATCCCGGGGCGGTCCTTCCCGAAGATCTTCACCAGAAGGGTCGGTACGTCCGGACCCTGCCGGGACGCGGCGGGCTCGGGAGACAGGGCGGGCTCAGGAGGCCGGGATACGCTCATGGTGCTCCCACCGTATCGGTCTCCGCACGCTCGCAGGCAGCCCGTCCCGAGTGCCGGACATCCCGGCCGCCGCCACCCGGTCCGTCCCCTTTCGCCTGGCTGCGCAGGTCTCGGTGAGGTCACCCTCGGCCGCCCGGCTTTCGTATCCGGGACTGGTCCTGGAATAGTTCCCCACGATGTTCAGCATCCCTAGACTCCCTGCGACGGGGGTAACACGGGGGACAACTAGTGGGGCGCGGAGTGCCGGAACTCGTACTGGAATTGAATGGCAGGACCTGGACGCTCGATCCGTCCAGGTCGTACACCCTGGGGCGTGATCCGCAGGGGGACATGACGATCGACGACGCCAGAGTGTCGTGGCGGCACGCCACGATCGCCTGGAACGGGCGCAGTTGGTTCATCGAGGACCACGGCAGCACCAACGGCACGTACGTGCACGGCCAGCGGATCCACCAGATGGAGATCGCGGCCGGCTCCACCGTGAACCTGGGCAACGCCACCGACGGACCCCGGCTGAGCCTGAGCGCCGCGGACGTCTACAGCGGCCGGGCCGCCGGTCCGGCGCCGCAGCAGACCCCGCCCCACCAGCCCCAGCAGGGCGGCCCGGGCTGGCAGCAGCCCCAGCAGCCCCAGCAGCCCGTACCGCCGCAGCAGCAGGGCTGGCAGCAGCCCGCACCGCAGCAGCCGCACGTGCCGCAGCAGGGTGGGGCTCCGACGCCGCCCGGCCCCGGCACCGGCCCGGCGGGAGCGCCGCCGGTCTACGGGGACCGCAGCCCGACCACGTTCCACCAGCTGGCGCTCGGCCGGGTGATGAGGATCGGTCGTGCCCTGGAGAACGACCTGGTGGTCTCCGACCTCCAGGTCTCCCGGAACCACGCCGAGTTCCACGCGACGCCCGACGGCCGCTTCGAGATCCGCGACCTCGGCTCGCACAACGGCACCTACGTCAACGGCCAGCCGCTCTCCAAGTCCGGTTCGGCGCTCATCGGCCCGAACGACACCGTCGGCGTCGGTCACTCGACGTTCCGGCTCGTCGGCGACCGGCTCGAGGAGTTCGTCGACACCGGCGAGGTCTCCTTCGCGGCCCGCCACCTCACGGTCACGGTCGACGGCGGCAAGCAGATCCTCAAGGACGTCTCGTTCGGCGTCCCCGAGAAGTCGCTCATCGGCGTCATCGGCCCGTCCGGCTCCGGAAAGTCCACCCTGCTCAAGGCGCTCACCGGCTACCGGCCCGCCAACCAGGGCGACGTCCTCTACGACAACCGGAACCTCTACAAGCAGTTCGCCGAGCTCCGCCAGCGCATCGGTCTGGTCCCGCAGGACGACATCCTGCACAAGGAGCTGACCGTCACCCGCGCCCTGAAGTACGCGGCCAAGCTCCGCTTCCCCGCTGACACCACCGAGGCCGAGCGCCAGGCGCGGATACACGAGGTCCTGGCCGAGCTCAAGCTCGACGTCCACAAGGACAAGAAGGTCACCTCGCTCTCCGGTGGCCAGCGCAAGCGCGTCTCGGTGGCGCTGGAGCTGCTCACCAAGCCGTCGCTGATCTTCCTGGACGAGCCGACCTCCGGCCTCGACCCGGGCATGGACCGTGACGTCATGCAGCTGCTGCGCGGTCTGGCCGACGACGGCCGCACCGTCCTGGTCGTGACGCACTCGGTGGCCGAGCTGGCCATCTGCGACAAGCTCCTGGTGATGGCGCCGGGCGGCGCCGTGGCCTACTTCGGCCCGCCGGACGAGGCGCTGAACTTCTTCGGCTACACCACCTGGGCCGACGTCTTCTCGGCGTTCGAGAACTACCGCGACTACGACTGGTCGGGCCGCTGGCGCGGTTCGCAGCACTACCAGATGTACGCCGCCGACATCGACGCCGCCGCCGTGCAGTCCGTCCACATGCCGCCGCATCAGCAGATGCGCCCGCCGAAGCCGCAGGCCTGGGGCACGCAGCTGTGGACGCTGATGCGCCGCTACCTCTCGGTGATCGGCTCCGACAAGGGCTTCATGGGTCTGATGGTGATCCTGCCCGCGGTGCTCGGCATCGTCAGCGTGGTGATCCCGGCGGACTTCGGTCTCGCCCCGCCGAAGCCGCCGTCCCGGTTCAACGGCGACGCCGGAACGATCATGCTGATCCTGGTGATCGGCATGACGTTCTCCGCGGCGGCCAACTCGGTGCGAGAACTGATCAAGGAACGTGTCATCTACGAACGGGAACGGGCCACCGGCCTCTCCCGCTCGGCCTACCTGATGTCCAAGGTGATCGTGCTCGGCCTGATCACGGCCCTCCAGGGCGTCATCATCTGCGGCATCGGCTTCGCCACCCGCGATCTGCCCGAAGAGGGCCTGATCATGCCGCCGGCCGTCGAGCTCTGCGTGACGATCATCGCGCTCGGCTTCACCTCGATGATGTTCGGCCTGGTCATCTCCTCGCTGGTGAAGACCGCCGAGAAGACCATGCCGCTCCTGGTCATGTTCGCGATCGTCCAGGTCGTCTTCACCGGCATCCTCTTCCAGGTGTACGGCTCGCCCGGCCTGGAGCAGTTCGCCTGGCTGATGCCGTCCCGCTGGGCCATCGCGGGCGCGGGCTCCACGCTCGACCTCGCCCATCTGATGCCGCCGTGGGACCAGAAGAACCCCACGGACCTCGACCCGCTCTGGGAGCACTCGGTCGGGCAGTGGGGGATCAACATCACCGTGCTGCTGGCGCTCGGCGTCATCTGCGGCTTCGCGGTCGCGCGGCTGCTGCGCCGCCACGAGCCCGAGGTCATGCGCAAGTAACCGGCCCGGACACGCGCCGAAGGGCGGCACCCCGCACGGGGTGCCGCCCTTCGGCGTCTGTCATCGGCGGTACGGATCGCGGCGGATCAGTACGCGCTGTTGACGTTGTCGATCGAGCCGTACTTGTCGGCGGCGTAGTTGGCCGACGCGGTGATGTTGGCGACCGGGTCGTACTGCGTGTGCGGGGTGCCGGACACGTGGTAGTAGTCGAAGGTCGGCTTGATGATCTGGAGCAGACCGATCGAGGGGACGCCGTTCTGGGCGTTGATGTCCCAGTCGTTGATGGCGTTCGGGTTGCCGCTGGACTCGCGGATGATGTTGCGGTGCAGGCCCTCGTACGTGCCCGGGATGCCCTTCTTGTGCATGATGTCGAGGGACTCCCGGATCCAGCCGTCCAGGTTGTTCGCGTACATGTGCGTACGGGCGGAGGAGCGGCTGGAGCGCGACTCGGACTTGTGGGACTTGGCCTTGGTGTGCGCCTTGGCCTTCGCCTTCTTCTTCAGCTCGACCTTCTTCTCGGCCTTCTTGGCCTTGGCCTCGGCCTTCTCCTTCACCGCGGCGGCCTTCTTGGCCTTGGCGGCGTCGGCGGCCTTGACCAGCTTCTCGGCGGTCGAGTGCTGCTGGATGACGCTGTCCTGGATCGCCCGGGCCTGCTTGGAGCTCGCGGAGTCGAAGATGACCGGGGAGGCGGACAGGGCCTGCGGTTCGGTCTCGGCCTCGGCGTGACCGGGCACCAGGGACAAGGAGAGTGCAGCGGCGGCGACGGCGGAGACGCCGGCGGCGGAGAGCTTCTGGGTCTTGTTCAGGTTACGGAGACGGCCGGTGAAGCGGGACGCGGACATACAGGCTTACCTCTTCGAATTCGGGGGGTCCTCACGGAGGACGAAGACGGGAGCGACTACGCATCTCCGTCGGGGACGAGCTCAATTCTTAGCGGCGGCAAAATGCCGTGGCAAAGGTGTGACGTACGAAGCCAGGTAGTGGAATGGTGGGCGGTTTGCCCGGTTCGCACCCAGGTCATCGCACACCAAATCGCCCTTTTCGGTCCACTAGGTGGCTTCGTAAGTGACGTGGGCCCTATGCCCGGCCTCACATCGGGCGGGTAACAGTCTCACCATGCGTTGCTGGAGCAATGCGGAATGCGACGTTCCGGAGCGGGTTCGGGCAGCCGCTCCCGGCCCCGCCCGCAGGACACCGGCCGCAGGTCCTAGGCCCTCGGCCCCGGTCCCCGGCCGCCTCCGGTCCGATACGGGGCACGGAACCCGCCGGTACGGTGAGGCGCATGAGCCACCGACCCCCCTCCGGCCTCGCCGCCGTCAGCGCCGCGCTGCTCGCCATGAGCCGCCACCTGGAGGTACGGGACGTCCTGAAGACGATCGTCGCCTCGGCCCGCGAACTCCTGGACGCCGAGTACGCCGCCCTCGGGGTCCCCGACGACCACGGCGGCTTCGCCCAGTTCGTCGTGGACGGCGTCAGCGACGAGCAGTGGAAGGCCATCGGCCCGCTGCCCCGGCAGCACGGCATCCTCGCCGCGATGCTCCACGGCGGGAAGACCGAGCGCCTCGCCGACGTCCGCAAGGACCCCCGCTTCGAGGGCTGGCCCAGCGCCCACCCCGACATGTCCGACTTCCTCGGCCTGCCCATCCGGGACGGCGACGAGACCATCGGCGCGCTGTTCCTCGCCAACAAGAGGTGCCCCAAGCCCGAGGGCGTCTGCGGCTTCGGCGCCGAGGACGAGGAACTGCTCTCGATCCTCGCCCAGCACGCGGCCATCGCCCTCACCAACGCCCGCCTCTACGAACGCAGCCGCGAGCTCACCATCGCGGAGGAGCGCTCCCGCCTCGCCCACGAGCTGCACGACGCGGTCAGCCAGAAGCTCTTCTCCCTCCGGCTCACCGCCCAGGCCGCCGCCGCCCTGGTCGACCGCGACCCGGTCCGCGCCAAGGGCGAGCTCCAGCAGGTCGCCGCCCTCGCCGCCGAGGCCGTGGACGAACTGCGCGCCGCCGTCGTGGAGCTCCGCCCGGCCGCCCTGGACGAGGACGGCCTCGTCGCCACCCTCCGCACCCAGGTCCAGGTCCTCGACCGGGCCCACACCGCCCGGGTCACCTTCGGCAGCGCCGGCGTCCGGGCCCTGCCCGCCGCCCAGGAGGAAGCGCTGCTCCGGGTCACCCAGGAGGCCCTGCACAACGCCCTGCGCCACGCCGAAGCGGGCCACGTCGACGTCTCCCTCGCCCGTCGCGACGGTGCCACGGTGCTGCGGATCACCGACGACGGCCGGGGCTTCGAACCCAACGCCACCCGCCGGGCCGGGCGCCACCTGGGCCTGGTCTCGATGCGGGACCGCGCGAGCGGCGTCGGTGGCCGCCTCACCGTTGAATCCGAGCCCGGCAAGGGCACCACGATCGAGATGGAGATCCCCGGTGGCTGACAGGATCATCAGGGTGCTGCTCGTCGACGACCACCAGGTCGTCCGCCGCGGCCTGCGCACGTTCCTGGAGATCCAGGACGACATCGAGGTCGTCGGCGAGGCCGCCGACGGCGCGGAGGGCGTGGCCAGGACGGAGGAGCTGCGGCCCGACGTCGTACTGATGGACATCAAGATGCCCGGCACCGACGGCATCGAGGCGCTGCGGCGCCTCCGCGAGCTGGAGAACCCGGCCAAGGTGCTGATCGTCACCAGCTTCACCGAGCAGCGCACCGTCGTCCCCGCCCTGCGCGCGGGCGCGTCCGGTTACGTATACAAGGACGTCGACCCGGACGCCCTGGCCGGTGCCATCCGCTCCGTGCACGCCGGGCACGTCCTGCTCCAGCCCGAGGTGGCCGGGGCCCTGCTCGCCCAGGACGAGCCGGGCACGGGCACCGGGCGGGGGAGCACCCTCACCGAACGCGAGCGGGAAGTGCTCGGCCTGATCGCCGACGGCCGGTCCAACCGCGAGATCGCGCGGGCCCTCGTCCTGTCCGAGAAGACGGTCAAGACCCACGTCTCGAACATCCTCATGAAGCTCGACCTGGCCGACCGTACCCAGGCAGCGCTCTGGGCGGTCCGCCACGGAGCGGCGGGCTGAGGGGGAGCCGGGCCGGCTCCACGCCGTGACCCGGCCCGACCGACAGGGCCCGGGCCCCGGCCGCCGCCCCCGTTCAGTGCGGGCGTCCCGATTCGGGCCGGAGCTGCTGCGTACGCAGGGCGGGGATGCGCTGCCGCTCCGGCCCCCGGCCCGTACGCGCTGCCGTTCCGGCGCCCCGGGGCGCACGCGCCGCCGGGTCGGCCGTACGCGCTCCGAGCGCTCCGGCTGGTCGCGCCCGCAGGCGCTGCCGCCGCGGCCCCGGAGCGCTCGACTGCTGCTCGGGCCGTCCCGGCCCGTACGCGCTCCCGCTCCGGCCGTCCCGGCCAAACGCGCTCCCGCCGACCCGGGGCGCTCGCGCCCCTACCTGGCCCGCTCCTCCACATACGCGTTGTACGCCGCCACCTGCGCCCGCCGGGCCACCCGTTCCACCGGCCGCAGCGCCTCGCCCCGTGCCGCCATCTCCGACGCGCTCACCGCGCCGCCGTGGCCGTTCTCGTACGCCACCGAGATCAGCAGGCCGACCCGCTGGGCCAGTTCGAGCACCCGCACCGCCCTCGGCGGATAGCCCGGGGCCAGCACCTCGCGCCCCCGCTCCGCCCGCGCCCGGTACGCGTCCACCGCCGCCTCGGCCACCGGTCCCGAACCGGCCACGTCGAGCCGGGACAGCACCGCCGTCGCGTCCCGCAGCGCCTCCGCCAGCTCCCGTTCCGCCTCGCCCAGCGAGGGCACGTCGGCCGGCGGGGCCTCCCGTACCGCCAGGCAGTGCCACACCACGTCCACGTGCACATCGCCGGCCGGGCCCGCCTCACGCACCTCGGGCACCAGCCCGTACGGGGCGCCGTGGGTCACCACGGCCTCTTCCGCCTCCAGGGCCCGGGCGTTGAAATCGGCCGGACCGCTCAGCCCCAGCGGATGCCCGGGCACCGGAAGCGCGACCCGGAAGCCGCTCACCCCCAGCGCCCGCAGCCGCCCCAGAGCGAACGTCAGCCCGACCGGAGCGGCCTCACCCGGCAGCCCCTCGACGCGGTGCACCGCGTCCTCCCCGACGATGGCGAGCGCCGCGTCGTCCGGCGACACGAGCCCCGCCAGCAACGCGTTCCCCCAGGCGGCCAGCAGCCCTGAACGTGGTTCCGAAAGCATGCGGACAGCCTAGGGGGTGCCCCGCCGATCACGGCCGGGTCCGCGACGGCGGGCCCAGCGCCGTCGGCACTCGCGCGGTGGCGTAGGTTTTCCCTGGGAGCTGTGCCCACAGGCACGCGACGATCTCGACACTGCATGGGGAGACAACGCGCTCATGAGCGATGTACTGGAGCTGGTGGACGTATCCGTGGTCCGCGACGGACGCGCTCTGGTGGACGACGTCTCCTGGTCGGTCAAGGAGGGTGAGCGCTGGGTCATCCTCGGCCCCAACGGCGCCGGCAAGACCACCCTGCTCAACATCGCGTCCAGCTACCTCTTCCCCACCAAGGGCAGCGTCAGCGTCCTCGGCGAGAAGCTCGGCGGCGTCGGCACCGACGTCTTCGACCTGCGCCCCCGCATCGGCATCGCGGGCGTCGCCCTCGCCGACAAGCTGCCCCGCCGCCAGACGGTCCTCCAGACGGTGCTCACCGCCGCCTACGGCATGACCGCCACCTGGAACGAAAACTACGACAAGGTGGACGAGGACCGCGCCCGCGCCTTCCTCGACCGGCTCGGCATGACCGAGTACCTCGACCGCAAGTTCGGCACCCTTTCCGAGGGCGAACGCAAGCGCACCCTGATCGCCCGCGCCATGATGACCGACCCCGAACTCCTCCTCCTGGACGAGCCCGCCGCCGGTCTCGACCTCGGCGGCCGGGAGGACCTGGTCCGCCGCCTCGGCCGGCTGGCCCGCGACCCGTACGCACCCTCCATGATCATGGTGACCCACCACGTCGAGGAGATCGCGCCCGGCTTCACCCACGTCCTGATGATCCGCCAGGGCAAGGTGCTCGCCGCCGGACCCATGGAGACCGAGCTCACCTCCCGTAACCTCTCCCTCTGCTTCGGCCTGCCCCTCGTGGTCGAGCACCAGGGCGACCGCTACACCGCCCGCGGCCTGCCGCTCGGCTAGAGCGGCGCCGAGCACATCAGAGGGTGACGGCTCGTACGTCCGGGGTGGGGTATGGAACAGCAGCAGTACGTGGCGCGTTGCTCGGAGCTCTTCGCAGTGGGTGGCTACGCGGCCGTGAGGAAGACCGCGGAGGCGGGGCTCGACGAGTGCGGACCGGATCCGGCGCTCTTTCGCTGGCTCGGGCAGGCGCACGCCGCGGAGGACGACGACGACCACGACCGTGAGGCCGAGACGGCCTATCGCAAGGGCCTCGCGCTGGCGGAGGACGACCTCGGGCTCATGGTGTCGTATCTGGAGCTGTGCCTCCGCTCGGACACCTTCGACTTCCCGGGGCGGGCGCGCCGTGCGGCGGTTCTGCGGGAAAGAATCGAGGAGTCGGCCCCGCCCGGGTCACCCGAGCGCGAGCGGGTCGACGACGCGACGGGCTGGGCCGGTCGCGGTTACTGGGACGACCTGTACGTGGCAGCCGCTCGCGGGCAGGCCGAGCACGCGGCTGCGGCGGAGCAGAGCGTGCTGGTCACCGACGCGCTCCGACGGGCCGCCCGGGGCGAGTCCGCCGAGGACACCGGCGAAGACCTGCGGGCCGCCGAAACGGCCGCGGCCGTCGAGCTGCTTCAGGGCGCCCGGAACGCACCACTGCGCCTGCTTCTCGCGCACCGGGTCGAGGCGTACGTGCTGACGTTCGCGGCATCGTTCGCCCTGAACAAGGCACTGGTGTGGAGCGGGGTGCTGGACTTCAGCCTGTGGGGCTGGCTGCTCTACGCTCCCGTGTTCCTGGCCGAGGCCAAGCTCCGCCGGGCCCGGGACCTGGGACGGGAGCGCGTGATCGCCCGCATCCAGGCGCGCCACGACGAGACGCCCCTCAACCCCGCCCGATAGCGGGCGTTCTGCCCGGTCGCGCCCTGTCCTTGGGGTGCGCGCGGTCCTACGATGACCACGTGGACATCGACGCGTGGGTGTGGTGGCTGATCGGCGCGGTGGGACTGGGCATTCCGCTCGTCCTGACCGCGATGCCCGAGTTCGGCATGTTCGCCGTGGGGGCCGTCGCCGCCGCGGTCGTCGCGGCCCTCGGCGGCGGAATCGTCGCCCAGGTCCTGGTCTTCGTCATCGTCTCGGTGGCGCTGACGGCCGTGGTACGCGTGATCGCCGGACGGCAGCGCGCGGACCGGGCGCCCGTGCACGCCACTGGTATCGACGCCCTGAAGGGCCGTCAGGCCGTCGTCCTGGAACGGGTGGACGGCGGCGGTGGCCGCATCAAACTGGCGGGCGAGGTCTGGTCGGCGCGCGCCCTCGACCCCGGATTCAGCTACGAGCCGGGCCAACAGGTCGACGTCGTGGACATCGACGGCGCGACGGCCGTCGTCATGTGACCGAACTGCCCCCACACCAAGGCGCGTTCTGTCAGACTCGATGACGATCATCAACCGAAGGGCACGAGGAAACGATGCAACCGATCATCATCGTCCTGATCATTCTGGTGGTGCTCGTCTTCATCGCCCTGATCAAGACGATCCAGGTCATTCCCCAGGCCAGCGCCGCCATCGTGGAGCGCTTCGGCCGCTACACCCGCACCCTCAACGCGGGCCTGAACATCGTCGTCCCGTTCATCGACTCGATCCGCAACCGGATCGACCTGCGCGAACAGGTCGTGCCCTTCCCGCCGCAGCCCGTCATCACCCAGGACAACCTGGTCGTCAACATCGACACCGTCATCTACTACCAGGTGACCGACGCCCGGGCAGCGACGTACGAGGTCGCCAGCTACATCCAGGCCATCGAGCAGCTCACCGTCACCACGCTCCGCAACATCATCGGCGGCATGGACCTGGAGCGGACCCTCACCTCCCGCGAGGAGATCAACGCGGCCCTGCGCGGCGTCCTGGACGAGGCCACCGGCAAGTGGGGCATCCGCGTCAACCGCGTCGAGCTCAAGGCGATCGAG
This sequence comes from Streptomyces sp. NPDC008163, assembly GCF_042956885.1. NCBI lineage: Bacteria > Bacillati > Actinomycetota > Actinomycetes > Kitasatosporales > Streptomycetaceae > Streptomyces > Streptomyces sp. NPDC008163. The sequence goes on from NZ_JBIBHG010000002.1 coordinate 612,722, forward strand.
CCGCCCACCTCCATCCAGGACTCGATGGAGAAGCAGATGCGCGCCGACCGCGACAAGCGCGCCGCCATCCTCCAGGCCGAGGGCACCCGGCAGTCCGCGATCCTCACCGCCGAGGGCGAGAAGCAGTCCGCGATCCTGCGCGCCGAGGGCGAGGCCAAGGCCGCCGCCCTGCGCGCGGAGGGCGAGGCCCAGGCCATCCGTACGGTCTTCGAGTCCATCCACGCGGGCGACCCGGACCAGAAGCTCCTGTCGTACCAGTACCTCCAGATGCTGCCGAAGATCGCCGAGGGCGACGCCAACAAGCTCTGGATCGTTCCCAGCGAGATCGGTGACGCCCTCAAGGGCCTCAGCGGCGCCTTCGGCAACCTCGGCGGCGGCGCACCCGGCTTCAACACCGGCAAGGAACGACGCGAGGAACCCCCGGTCGACTGACGTGTACACCCCCCGTGCATGATCGGTGCACCAAGCACCGCTCATGCACGGGGGATACGCCATGTCGATCTGGGAGATGCTCGCCGTCTTCGCCGCGGGGATCAGCGCCGGCACGATCAACACGATCGTCGGCTCCGGGACGCTCATCACCTTCCCCGTCCTGCTCGCCACCGGCCTCCCCCCGGTCACCGCCACCGTCTCCAACGCACTCGGCCTGATCCCCGGCTCCATCAGCGGCGCGGTCGGCTACCGCAAGGAACTCGAAGGCCAGCGCTCCCGCGTCCTCAAACTCACCGTGGGCGCCCTGATCGGCGGATTCACCGGAGCCACCCTGCTCCTGGCCCTGCCCTCCACGGCCTTCGAGACCATCGTCCCGGTCCTGGTCGCCCTCGCCCTCGTCCTGGTCATCCTGCAACCGCGCATCAGCAAGGCCGTCCAGGACCGGCGCGCCCGCACCGGAGCACCCGCCCACCCCGACGGCGGCCCGCTGCTCTACATCGGTCTGACCCTCGCCAGCGTCTACGGCGGCTATTTCACGGCGGCCCAGGGGATCATCTACCTCTCCCTCATGGGCATGCTGGTGGACGACACCATGCAGCGCCTCAACGCCGTCAAGAACGTCCTCGCCGCCGTCGTCAACAGCATCGCCGCGCTGTTCTTCCTCTTCGTCGCCGACTTCGACTGGACCGCCGTCGTCCTGATCGCGGTGGGCTCCGCCATCGGAGGCCAGATCGGCGCCAAGGTCGGCCGCCGCCTCAGCCCCACCCTGCTGCGCGCCCTCATCGTCGCGGTCGGAACGGCCGCCATCGTCCAGCTGCTGCTGCGCTGAACGGCCGAGGCCCGCCTCCCCCGGGAAGACGGGCCTCGCTCACATCGTCGGACGTACGGCGGCTACGCCGCGGACCGCGCCAGCCACTCCGGCAGCGCCGAGCGGTCGCCCGCCCCCAGCGCCAGCAGCATCGCCTCCGCGGGGGAGGGCACGAAGGGCTTCCGCAGCAGCGGCATTCCCGCCTGCTCCGGCGTACGGTCAGCCTTGCGGTGGTTGTCCTCCGCGCAGGAGGCCACCGTGTTCAGCCAGGTGTCCTGCCCGCCCTGGGCCCTCGGTACCACGTGGTCGACGGTGCTCGCCCGCTTCCCGCAGTACGCGCACCGGTGCTGGTCCCGGACCAGGACGCCCCTCCTGGACCACGGCGCCTGTCTTCGGAACGGCACCCGTACGTACCGGCAGAGCCTGATCACACGCGGCACCGGGATGTCCACAGCGGCGCCGCGCATCCGGAGGCCGGGGTGGGACTGCTCGACGACGGCCTTGTCCTGAAGAATCAGCACCACCGCACGGTTCAGCGTCACCGTCGACAGCGGCTCGAAGCTCGCGTTCAGCACCAGCGTGTCCCGCATCGCGCCCACCTCCCGTGTGCCGGCCGCCCCCTGGCAGGCCCGGAACAACTCTGGCCCCGGCACGCCGTGGTGGACAACGCATTAAAAAATGCCCTGCCCTGATCTCTCCAAGACCAGGGCAGGGCAAACGGATGCGGACGTTTTGGTGCTCAGGCGTTCCCGGCGGGCTCCGCGTACTCGGCGACCAGCTGGGCCCGGCCCAGGGTGTGGAACCGGAGGTTGAACCCGACCGCCGCGGGCGGGGTGTCGCTGTCGGGACCGAGCTTCTCGGTGTCCACCGCGTACACGGTGAACACATAGCGGTGGTTCTCGCCCGCCGGCGGCGCGGCACCGCCGAAGTCCTTGGTCCCGTAGTCGTTGCGCGCGTGCACGGCACCGGCGGGCAGTCCCTCGGCCTTCGCACCGCCCGCGCCGGCCGGCAGCTCCGTGACGGACGCGGGGATGTCGAAGAGCACCCAGTGCCAGAACCCGCTGCCCGTGGGCGCGTCCGGGTCGAAGCACGTCACGGCGAAGCTCTTCGTCTCCGCCGGGAAGCCCTCCCACCGCAGCTGCGGCGAGGTGTTCCCCGCCGCGTACACCTGTGCGTCGGAGAGCACGGCCCCCGGGGCGATGTCCTCGCTCACCACGGTGAACGAGGGCACCTCCGGATGGAAGTCGTGCGGCAGCGGCGCCCTCTTCGGCTCGGTCACGTCAGCACCTTTCTGTCGGCTACGTCGGATGACCTCTCCGACCCTAGAGCCAGTTGCGCTGACCGCCGACCTGCGCCAGCCACTGGTTCAGATAAGCCGCCCAGTCGGTCTCCTGGAAGTTGTGCAGACCGACCTTGAACGCGCGGTACGAGTCGCTGCCCTCGCTGAACAGACCCGCCTTCTTGTCCATCTCCAGGATGACGTCCATCTCGCGGTCGTCCGCGACGAACGACAGCTCCACCTGGTTCAGCCCCCGGTACTGCTGCGGCGGGTGGAACTCGATCTCCTGGTAGAACGGCAGCCGCTGCCGCGTACCGCGGATGTGGCCGCGCTCCATGTCGGCGCTGCGGAAGCTGAAGCCCAGCTGGCCGAAGGCGTCGAGGATGGCCTCCTGGGCCGGCAGCGGGTGCACGTTGATCGGGTCGAGGTCGCCGGAGTCCAGCGCCCGCGCGATCTCCAGCTCGGTGGTCACGCCGATGTTCATGCCGTGCAGGTGCTGACCGGCGAACATGGTGATCGGAGTCTCCCAGGGGATCTCCAGGCCGAACGGCACCACGTGCACCGCGCCCGCCTGGACCTGGAAGGCACCGCCGACGCGCAGCTTGGTGAACTCGATGTCCTGCTTGTACTCCTGGTCGTCCTGGCCCTCGACCTCGACCCGGGCCTGGAGGCCCACGGAGAGCCCCTCGATCTGCTGGTCGACCGAGCCACCCTGGATGCGCACCTCGCCCTGGACGACGCCGCCCGGGACGACGTTGACCTCGCTCAGCTCGGTCTCCACCGAGGCGCCGCCGGCACCCATGCTCGCGAGCAGCCGCTTGAAGCCCATGTTTTCTCCTCCTAGGTCCTGACCCCTACATACGCGCGACGACCGTAGTCGGTTCCCGGTAACCTCGAACCTCATGATCGATGGCCCGGACCGTACGCCGCTGACGCGGGACTTCTTCGACCGCCCCGTACTGGACGTGGCACCCGACCTCCTCGGCCGAACCCTGGTACGCAGCACGCCCGAGGGCCCGATCGCCCTGCGCCTCACGGAGGTGGAGGCGTACGCCGGTGAGATCGACCCGGGTTCGCACGCCTTCCGGGGCCGGACACGGCGGAACGACGCGATGTACGGGCCGCCGGGCCACGTCTACGTCTACTTCACGTACGGCATGTGGCACTGCATGAACCTGGTGTGCGGCCCCGAGGGCAGGGCGAGCGGGGTGCTGCTCCGGGCCGGCGAGATCCTGGAGGGCGCGGAGCTGACACGCAAACGTCGGTTTTCGGCCCGCAACGACCGAGAACTGGCCAAAGGGCCGGCGCGCCTCGCGACGGCCCTGGACATCGCCCGCGCACTGGACGGCACCGACGTCATCGCTCACGAGGGCGCCGAGCTCTCCGTGTTCCACGGCACCCCGCCCCCTCGTGACCAGGTGCGGAACGGACCGCGGACCGGAGTGGGCGGGGACGGGGCGGTGCACCCGTGGCGGTTCTGGATCGACGGAGACCCCACGGTGAGCCCGTATCGCGCCTATGTGCCGCGCCGCAGGTCAACTTGACTCGCCCGGACGGCCCCCCTAATGTAGTCCGAGTCGCTTGACACGGGTACAGCTGTTGGTTCGGTCCTTCGGATCGTGAGCCGCGCAGACCCGAAGCGGCCAACCACTACCTACGACTCACCCCAGAGGGTGCGAGTTTCGGCATGCCGGAATTCCGTCCCGCTGACTCGATTATGAGTAAACGGGAGAAGCCGCTAAAGTAGTGGACACGCCGAAAGGCAAAAGAAAGACCCGCTTCGACTGGGAATTCGGACACGAAAGAGTCTGATAGAGTCGGAAACGCAAGACCGAAGGGAAGCGCCCGGAGGAAAGCCCCAGAAAATGTTCTGCGGGTGAGTACAAAGGAAGCGTCCGTTCCTTGAGAACTCAACAGCGTGCCAAAAGTCAACGCCAGATATGTTGATACCCCGGCCTGCTTCGGCAGG
>NZ_JBIBHG010000003.1:0-421 GCF_042956885.1 Streptomyces sp. NPDC008163
AGACTTCCTCCACACCTACAACCACCACCGAAGCCACACCGCACTGAACGGCAAGCCACCCATCAGCCGGATTAACAACGCTGCGGGTCAATACAGCTAGGCCGCGGGGGCTGCCGGGCCTGCCACTGGGCCGCGCGAGGCGGCGCGGCGGGGGCGGGCCCTGGCGCCGCCGCCCCGTACACCACCGCCCGGCCCGCGACGGCCTCCGGGATCGCGGACCGGACGGTCGGAGGCGAGCCGGACAGGGCACACCCTTACGGCCTACCGGGCCCGGAGGCACAGACGGACCGCCGTCGGACGCATCACGCCCCAGAAGCCGGGTGTCCGGCACGGAGCCCCGGGCTTCCGGGCCCGCAGGCGCAGGCGGACGACCTCACCGGGCCAAGGCCCGAACACCGATGCCCGACACTCGGCGACCCGC